>QIAH01000020.1:15549-17480 GCA_003225465.1 Acidobacteriota bacterium
TGCTTGCCGACGTCGGGATCCTCTCAAGGAGCGCAGGAGTGATCTCCGACATCGAGCGGGCCATGTCGGTTCGCGAAAAAGACTCGTAGATGCTGGGATGACACTTGGCACAGGCTCGGGAGCCGACATATCCGGCGTTCTGGCCTGAGAGAGGCACCGTGAGTCCTGCCAGGACGGCGATCAGGAGGAGACGCCAGAGCATTCAGCGCACTCTAGTCCACAATGCGCTTTGTAAGCAACGGGCCGAAGCTTTCAACTTGAGAGATAAGGCTCTATAGGATCTTGACGGTGCAGTTTTCGATGAAGTCCCAGTCCCAATCGACCCCAATGCCCGGGACCTCCGGGACGTGAGCGTAGCCCTCCGAATCGATCTCAATAGGACGCTTCATCCCAAACTCCATGTAAGACGTTGGGTAAAGCAGTTCCAGGAACTCGCAATTCGAGATGGCAGCGCAGCAATGCAGATTCACAATCTCGAGTGGATGGTAGATCGTCGTGTGTAGCTCGCATCGTACCCCGAAGGACTCGGCCAGATGCGCAGTTTTCATGACCGGCGTGACTCCACCCTTCCAGGAGACATCGGTTCGCACGATGTCGACAACGGCATCGGAAATACACTGTGCAGTGGAGTAGTGGGAACCTGCAAGAACCTCGGTTCCACAGATAGGAATATCGAGTTTGCCGGTGAGTTTTTTCAATCCGTAGAAGTTGACATCGGAGAGTGGCTCCTCCAACCAATAATAACTCAAGCGCTCGAGTTCACGCCCGACCCGAAGGGCTTCTTCGTAGGAGTACGCTGCGACTGGATCTGCCATCAACTTGAAGCCCGGACCGACCGCCTCCCGGCAGGCACGGTAGGCTGCGAGGTCAAAATCCACTCTGCCTGGCGGATGCAGCTTATAGCCGTGCCAGCCGCGGGCCTTCACTTCCAGCGCCTGCTTCGCATAATCCTCGGGCGACTCGAGGACGAAAGAGCTGGCATAAATCGGAACCTTGTTGCGGTAAGCACCGAGGAGTTTGTACAGGGGCAAGCTGGCGATCTGGCCCGCGATATCCCAGAGGCAGATATCGAACGGCCCGTAGGAATAGATGGGAACGTGATTCCACCAGCGATCGTAGGTGCGAAACTCCTGCCAGAGTCGCTCGCGAAACAAGGGATCCTTTCCTGTAAAAAAAGGCTTCAGGGCTGAGCTGGCAATCGCTCCGGCCATCTCTGCGCCGCGCCCTGCGAATCCGAAGGAGTGACCCGTAATGCCGGAGTCGGTCTTTATCGAGATAACCAGGAAATCGAAGTTCGACTTTCCGCCGACCCGCATTTCGCCGTCCAACATCGCTTCCCGCGTGTTACGACAGGCTCGCACTTCGATGGATTCGATGATCAAATGCAGAATTCCTCAGGGCGTTCTATGCGCACGCTTCGAAATGTCGTGACTGTACTCAATGCGTCTTTGGGTGTCAACGAACGTGCTTCTTGGCTCTGCACTGCTTTGAACCAGGAAAATACCCCGGTCATTGAGGAATGAATGGGCCGGACTCGCTCGCGCGACTCCCTTCTGCGAATGGGCAGATTGCACGCCCTGTTGGGCTGGCAGTAATTTTCCTTGACCTAAGGAGCTGAGATGGTTCATTTTCTCCGCTCGCTGTTCCAAACAAAATTTAAGGCGTTCGGTTGTTCAAACGATAGGAGCCCATGAGCGGAAATGTTCTTTCGGGACTTGCGGTAGTGGTGCTTGCCGGCCTTCTCAACGGAAGCTTTGCGGCGCCAATGAAGCGAATCACCGGATGGCGATGGGAGAACAGCTGGCTGATCTTCGCCCTTTCGGGACTGGTCGTGTTTCCCTGGATTATTAACTTCGCCACCGTGCCGAACGTTCCGGACATTTACGCGGGCGCGTCAGCATCAACGCTGCTCAAGGTGGTTTTGTTTGGAT
>QIAH01000352.1 GCA_003225465.1 Acidobacteriota bacterium
CCACCTGCGAGTCCTCGTTTGCAATCTGGCCCCATGCGGGCCACGGCCCGGCGTCCTTCATGGGAACGTAAATGTCCTCAAAAATTTCACGCGGTGCGATGCGTTCGGATCCGTCGGAGGAAAGAACAAGATAGTCGCCTTTCCGTCCGGAGTGTTCGCGGCCGAGGCAGTCGACAAAGGTAAGGGGCGCGTCAAGTTGCCGGGCTTTGATTAAGAAGCGAGTGCGATAGGTTATCCATTCACCGATCATTTCATTCACTAGATCTGCATCCTTCCGGGGGAGGAGGATGGGATTGCGGATTCGGGTTGTTTGGATTGGGCCGCTTGCGAGTTCAGGTTGTGGGTTGGTGATATGCCGAGTGCGGGTCTGCGGACTCGAGTTGCCTGGCTGGGCGGCTCACGCGGCAGCGGAGAATCTTGTGATTAGTGTGGCGACTGTACTCGCGGGCGCAGGGAGGGTCAATTCCATATTGTTGGTGCAGTGGGCAAAAAGTAGCAGAGGAATTTGTGGAAGAGCAGGCCCGAAGAAAAGTTCAACAGAAGTGATGAAAAGTGCGCTATAGCAGCGTGATCCGCATGACGCCAACTCGGCAGCCAAATCTGCTACACTCGCCCGCCGGATTTCCACAGGCCGGCCACAGGAAATGCAGAAAAACAGTCGACAGTCGTCCAGTCGTCAGCGGCCAAGGTTGGGTCGTTGATCGTCGGTCGTCGTTAATTTGCCTCATGGGTTGGAGCAGTTCAGGGTTGATAGGGAGAGTCGAACATGATTCGTCGGCAACTGATTGCTTTATTCGGCACGGTGCTCGTGACGACAGCGGTGACCTTCGCACAAAAAGAAAATGCCCCCGCTGATCAACTCGTTTTTGTGCGTTGCGGAGCGCTGCTCGATGGCAGATCGGAGACTGCTCGAAAAAACGTCGTTGTCGCGATCCACGGCGAAAAGATTACCGAAGTCAGCACGAAAGAACCGACGGGTGCGCAAATCGTCGACCTCTCGCGCGAAACCTGTCTGCCTGGATTGATTGATACCCACACACACGTGCTGCTGCAGGGCGATATCACGGCGGCGGATTATGACGAGCAGTTGCTTAAGCAGTCACCCGAGTATCGGACGATTCTGGCGACAGTGAATGCGCGGCGCGCGCTGGAATACGGCTTCACGACCATTCGTGACGTCGAAACCGAGGGCGCCGGGTATGCCGATGTGGATGTGAAGAAGGCCATCAATACCGGAGTGATTCCGGGTCCGCGCATGCAGGTAGCAACGCGAGCTATGGATGTAACCGGTGCGTATCCGCTGTTGGGCTATGCACCCAATGTGAGCGTGCCGCACGGTGTTCAGGTTGTGGACGGCGCGGACGCCGCCCGCACGGCCGTGCGCGAACAGATTTCTCACGGGGCCGACTGGATCAAGGTGTACAGCGATCGCAGCTACCGGGTACGCGAAGATGGCGTGCTGGATGATATCCCGACATTCACGCTGGAAGAATTGAAGGCCATCGTCGACGAGGCACATCGGGAGCGCCACAAAGTAGCCTCGCATGCGATGGCGCTCTATGGGGTTCACAATTCGATTGAAGCGGGTGTTGATTCGATCGAGCACGGAAACTACATCGCTGACGAAGACATGAAGGCGATGGTGGCGCATGGAACTTTTTATGTGCCGACGATCTATGTGGGCGCGTATGTCGCCGAAGGACGGGCCGCCGCGGGAGCTCCGGTGTGGGTGCAGATGCTCAGTATCCACGAGGAAACTTTTCGCCGCGCGATGAAGGCGGGCGTGAAGATCGCGTTCGGCACAGATGCGGGTGGCTTCGCGTGGACGGTGAATCCCGCGAAGGAATTTGCCTACATGGTGAAGTGGGGCATGACGCCGGCACAAGCTTTGCGTTCCGCGACCACTTCTGCTGCGGAATTGCTGGGGTGGTCCGATCAGGTTGGATCGATCGAGGCGGGGAAATTCGCGGATATCGTCGCAGTGCCCGGTGATCCCCTGGCGGACGTCTCGCAGCTTGAGAAAGTGGATTTCGTGATGAAAGGTGGGAAGGTTTACAAGAAGCCTTGATGGACGTGCGCCTCATCCGGCAATAAGGCGGAAGAGCGAGTGCTCGCCGCTCATCGCTGCTGTTTGAATCAGGAATCAGTCGGTGTGGTACGCAATTTTTCACGATTGCGTGCTCGCGCATCCAAGGCCTCCAGAAGCTCTTCAAGCAGCGCATTGAGTTGCTTAGCATCCTTCGTGCGCAGTACTTCCTCACAGATTTCGCGCCAGTCTCTGCCATTAACTGGACCCATGAAATCAAGCCCTCCCCGTTCAAATCGCTGTTTGAAAAAGCATGCGGCGTACCAAAGTCCTAAGTGATTGCGCGTGGGTGCACTGGGAAAGAAGGGCGTGTAGTATGCGCTCGAATACAGGGCACAATCGGGACTCGTAAGGCAGTCCCGTACTGTCCGCATAGGCACAGGTGGGGTGATTTGCTTATCAGGAAGTCCGGAGAAGGAAATACAGTCTTTCTTGTATCGACTGGTCTGTAGAGTGGACCTTAGGGTCACTGTACTCCAACTGCAGGGTTCTCACCGTTGGACCACAAACGCCTTGAGGATCGAATTCACGCGTTGCTCGCGAAGGTGATCGATACGACCGATACTGAAGAACTCGAGTCCCTGATCACGGAACTCAGGTCAGCGCTGAACGAACATATAAAGCGGCTGAGAGAAATGGCGGCCTCCAGAACGGGCCTGCGCCGGCGCGCCACAGATTTACCCTAAACGGAGACCTTTGATTCTCCGGGAACGACGCTCCTCCTAGTAAAACGAAAAGCCCCAGACTCGTGCTGGGGCTTTTCGACTTGCATGTAATTTCGAGATCCGCTGACAGGAACTTCCGCCGTGGTTAGCGGTGGGCCATCGCGGGTTCTTTTGCGCCCTTGAAGGCCTGGTAGCGCTTGTTGACCTCGTCCCAGTTAACCACGTTCCACCACGCTTGCAGGTATTCCGGACGGCGATTGTTGTACTTGAGATAGTAGGCGTGCTCCCAAACGTCGTTGCCAAAAATGGGATGCAGGCCTTGCGTCAGGGGATTGTCCTGGTTGGGGGTGGTGACGATCTGGACTTCGCCCTTGGCGTTGCCCGCCAGCCACACCCAGCCGCTGCCGAACTGTTTTGCGCCGGCATCATTGAACTTGGTCTGAAAATCCTTGAAGTTGCCGAACGTCTTGCTGATCGCTTCCGCGATCGGCCCGCTGGGATCACCGCCGCCTTTGGGTTTCATGATTTTCCAGAACATAGTGTGATTCACGTGGCCGCCAGCGTTGTTGCGCACCGCGGCGCGAATGTCTTCCGGGATGGCATTGAGATCGCGAATCAGGTCTTCCGCGCTCTTGGATTGCAAGTTGGAATGTTTTTCGAGCGCGGCATTGAGGTTCTTTACGTAGGCCCCGTGGTGCATGTCATGATGCAGGTGCATCGTCTTCTCATCGATGATGGGCTCAAGGGCGGTGTAGTCGTACGGCAGTGCTGGTACTTCATGCGCCATGATTTTTTCCTCCAAAACCTTAAAGATGACGGGAAATAGAACGGGGATTCAGATGCCCACATTATATAGGAGTTGCATACAGGAGTTGCGGTGTGGGAGTTTGAAGCAAGCAGCCGACGGGCAACCGCTATCAGCCATCAGCTATCTCGTTACATAGATCGGGTTCGCGAAGATCCAGAGCGTCCAGCGGCGCCAACCGGTGAGGCCAGGTTGGCGCAAGTAGGCTTCCGTCCGGTAACGTCCGGGACCCGGGATGGGAAGATCGAGAGATTGCGTTTCCTGACGCGCGATTTCGCGGCCGTCGCGAAGAACACGGATCACTGCAGAGTTTGCAACTGACGGAACTTTGACGTGCAGGACTTCGCCTTCTCGCCACGGAATCGTGTTGCCCGGTCCCGCGGAAGCGGTCGCGGAGGAGACGGTCTGCGTGAATCCCTCCGCGGGCGCCAGGGCGTCCACCGCGCAGAAGGAGTTCCCGGACTTGATTGCCTCCAGAATCTCGTCGGCTCCTGCTTTGTCGGGATCCTGGCCTGCCACGTCGGGCACCAGAACGTGCTGCCGAGCGAGGCTGAAAACCGAAAGATAACTTGGGAAGTGGGCGATGCTGAAGCGATCGAACAGGAGATTCGCGTGCGCATCGGAGCCGCAGATGCCGGCCACGGGCCGTTCCGCGAGGAGTTCGTCCCACT
The DNA here is from genome assembly GCA_003225465.1 of Acidobacteriota bacterium. Lineage (GTDB taxonomy): Bacteria > Acidobacteriota > Terriglobia > Terriglobales > Acidobacteriaceae > Gp1-AA133. The sequence continues at coordinate 4,228 of QIAH01000352.1, forward strand.
TGGCGAAGTTCTCGTTGGGCGTACGCGCAAGCCGCAGCAGCGCCAGTCGCGAATTCACAGGATAAATAAGGGCAGCGATAGCGATATCGATGATCTTGTTCTTGCGCCAGATGGCGTCGTCATTGAAGATTTCGATTCCGTCGTAGTCCTGAGCGCCCCAGTCGGACCAGCGATCGCGGAGCCCGTAAGGGTGAGCGATGAAGTTCACCGCACCATGCGCGCGTGAGGAAGCCAGCAGCGCACGTGCGTCGTAACCGGGACCGCGAATCCAGCGGCTGTCGGAAACACCCAGCGCGAGGTAATGTCCCGAGGCAGTGCTGACTTCTTCGCCATCAATGACGGCAAACTCGGGCGGATCCGCGGCCGCGACCTCGGCGTCCGAAAGAGTGAGATTGTGGTCGGTGATGGCAAGGAACGAGAGATCGGCTTCTTTAGCAGCGGCAATCACCTGCGAAAGAGTGCCGCTCCCACAAGATGCATTGGTGTGCACGTGAATGACGCCAACACGCTCGCCTCTCGCCGGTGCGCCCGCGAGGCTGGGAAGACGTGTGAGGAACCCATCCAACCAGACGGTGAGAACGAAGCCGACCAACAAAAGTCCAAAAGAATATAGGACACGGCGAAATATCTTTCGTTTTGGAGCAATGCTAGGGTAGGCTCCGGCGTCAGGTTGCTGCGGAGCCGAAGGTGAAGGGGTAACACATACGCCCTGGAGCGTAGAACTCAAACTTTGCCGAGTGTGACCTCGCGCATGGATTGGTGTCAAGGGAAAACGGCATGAATGAACCAACGATCAAGAGCAGGTACGGCATGAGCAAAGCTGCGTTGATGGTGTGGATGGTTGCAGCCATCGCGCATTTGCAAGGGCAGGTCGTAGCAGACCCGTCACTGCTCGCCGAAATCGATAAGATCAAAGCGGTCGACAATCACACGCACGTGGTGAAGGTCGTCGCCCCGATGGAACAGGATCGGGATTTTGACGCGCTCCCCTGTGACGTGATTGAGGGCGGCGCGGACACGTTGGCGGCGCGCGCAGATAATCCCCAGTTTCTGGAGGCGTGGCGAACTCTATACGGATACAAGTACAACGACCGGGAACGGCCGCACGTTCAAGAATTAATCGCCGCCCGCGAGAAGGTAATGCGCGAGCAGGGTGACAATTTTCCATCCTGGGTTCTGGACCGGCTGGGTATCCAATATATGTTCGCGAACCGCGTCGCGATGGGCCGAGGTCTGAACCCTCCACGCTTCCTGTGGGTGCCGTTCGATGATGCGCTGATGACGCCGCTCGCCGCCGATTCGGTCGCGGACACACCGGACAAAAAAGTCTTCTACGGCCAGGAAACGAAGCTACTGAAGACGTATATGTCGCAGGCGGGAGTGAGCGCACTGCCGGACACTCTGGACGAATACGTTGGGAAGGTGATCACACCCACGCTCGAAGCGCAGAAGAAGGCAGGCGCACCGGCGATCAAGTTCGAGGCGGCCTATCTGCGCCCGTTGAGCTTTGGGCATGCGCCCGGAGCCGAAGAGCGAGCGGAAACTCAGAGAATTTACGGGCGCTACGCCAAAGGGGACCTGGCGTCTCGCGCGGAAGTGCTGCAGGTCCAGAATTTTCTTTTCCGCACGATTGCCCGCGAGGCCGGTCGCCTTGGAATGGCGGTGCACATTCACACCGGCCAAGGATGCGGAAATTATTTTGACCTCGCCGGATCACGGCCAACCCAATTGGAATCGGTGCTGGACGATCCTTCGCTGCGCAAGACGAATTTCGTGCTTCTGCACGGAGGCGCCGGTCCTTACACACACGAGGTGGCCGCGCTGCTGGCAAAACCCAATGTCTACGCGGATTTCTCTGAGCAGGACGCCCTCCTTCCAGCGCGCCCGTTGAGTGCAGTGATCCGTGAATGGTTGGAGTGGTATCCGGAGAAAGTGCTTTATGGCACCGACCTGGCGCCCGGACCGCCGCAGCAAGATTGGGACGTCATCGGATACTCCACGAACCGAACCGCGCGTCAGGCGCTCGCCATCGCGCTGACCGGCATGATGAACGACAAAGAAATTACGCGTGCGCAGGCTTTGATCCTCGCACGAATGGTGTTGCGTGAAAATGCGATCAAGCTCTATGGGCTCAAAGAGATTGAGTAATTCGGCGATGGGGAAATGGAGTGATTGGGAGATTTGCCGGTTCAGAAGCTGTCATCGTGAGCGAAGAGAGGCGCCAGCCGAACGGAGTCGAACGATCCCACTAAGCTCAGGAACGCCACTGACCTGGACGGTATTTTCTATACCTGCCATGACAATAACGAGTCCAGAAAAGAATTAGGGTGACCTTTCGGCCACCCTGAGAAGTCGAACAAGTCTGAGGCGCTAGTAGCGCAGCAACAGACCGGTGGAGATGCGCATGTTGTTGTTATCAGAGTTTCCATTGGAATGCAGTGAGAGCCAGTCGAACTGGATCGCGCGCACGCCGACATGCCGCGTCGCTTTCACGTCCACTCCACCGCCGAACATCATGGCGAATCCATTAGTGGAACCGGACACTCCGCTAAAGGAAGCAGAGGCACGGTAGCCACCCGCCAGGAAGTGCGCGAAGGGAGTGAAGGTCTCGTTGTGACGATAGGAGACCACCGGCCCAAAGGTGTACGTATAGTTGTTGAAACTCACACCATTCTGAGACTTGTAGGCACCGCTGAAATCACCAGCAATGCCGAACCAGTTGTTCAGATTTCCTGTGACGGCTCCATTCCAGCCGTTGGCGTTCGTGCCGCCGTCGAACCGGGTGTACTGATAGCCGCCGAAGATTTCAGCCTTGGGCGCTGTCGCCATCTCTTGTGCGAAAGCTGACACCGCAAACATCCCGAGCAACAAGCCGAGCCCTATGAATTTACGCATCTACTGTGCCCCTCCAAACTGAATTTGCACTTTTCTCCGAACGCATGGCCACGGGGCCAGCCAATCAGAGGCGTCCAAGTGCTCGGTCTAGTGAAATTCAGTACGGCAAGACGGGCAAGTAACTGAAGACCCGACCTTTGGTAACTAGCGGGAGAGTATCCGCAACGCTGTGTTGTTCCAGCTCTTCGGAAGGATGACGGCGGAGGACGGGACCATTGCTGGGGCCATCTCCGGGCTGATGCCGCCGCAGTATCGGACGATCGGACCAGGTGAGCCTGGCTTTGACTTCCTGAAACGCGCTGGTATCGATGATGTAGTCGTTTTTGTTGGGGAGGAGTTCCGGGATTTCCGCTTGCAGCTTTTGAATGCGCTCTTCGGTGGGCGGATAACTCGAGAAGGCGTGGCCAATCTGGGTATGCAATGGCACTTTGGCCACGACTGGCATGGCCTTGGTGACGCGCGCTCCAATGGCGGTCTCTTTGCTGTGCAGTTTTTCTAGAGCCTCCACAAAAACCTGCGGATCGTAGCCGGCGGCGTACTGGTACTCGATCCCGAGCAAGTCAGCTTCGAGTTCCGAGTTGCGGCTGAATTTCTTCAGCGAAAGAGGGCCGATCTGTCTGGTTGCCAGAGAAGCCGGTCCGGCAAAGAAAGTGAGCGGAATCGAGAGCAGGCTCCAGCCGTACTGCCGGGTGGCGAAGCGAGTCGCGTGGCGCGCGGCCACATGGGCAATCTCGTGTGCCATCAGGGCAGCAAGTTCGGCTTCGCTGTCCATTTCCATAATCAAGCCCTTGTAGACGTAGAGAAAGCCGCCCGGCAACGCGAAAACCTTGCGATCGGGAGAATCGATGACCTTGACAGTAAAAGGCACCTCGGCGTCGGAGTAACGCCCGATTTTCTGGGCAAGCCGTTCTATGTAGTCCCTGGTCTCCGCATCGTCGATGAACTTAGAGCCGCGATCCACCTGCGCCGCCATGGCCTCACCCAAGGCACGCTCTTTTTGCAGGGAGTACATATTGAGTCCGTGGCCGATACTTCGCTGTCCGATGCGGTTCACGTCGTACTTACCGGGTTTTAGGGGTTTTTCTTCGGCGATGGACGGGCTGGAAGCGGCTGACGACTCGGATTTCGATGCTTGCGCCGTAGCTTTGGCCAGGTCAGGCGCCTTTGGATCGGAGGCCAACAGGTGCTGCGAGCACAACAGCAAGCCGGTGCAGAGAATAAGCCGTGCGCAAGGACGAACGGGAGAAGAAAGGCGTTTCATCCGGGACCCCTGGGTTGGTCGCGAACTATATACCACCTCCGGGCCAATTACCACCGCTATTGCACTACTCAGGCCTGTGAAAGTCCTTTCACATTTAGGCGAGGTCCCCGGGTTTGAAGCCCGCGCATTCTTCAGACGTATTATCGGCTCAGCCTGTTGGAAAGACGGGAAATCGAAGGCCCGAAGAAGCATTTGCTCACCCCAACGGCAGTCTCCGCAGAGTCCTGCACGTTCCAGCTCTGGAAGGGTGTGGAGCACGGGGAAGTCCAAAGCTCGCTTTTGTTCGTATCAGGGCACGCCTTCACGGGCTCGGGGAAAACTCGGCTTCGTTCGCTTCGCGTAGGAGCAGACGCCCCGCCAGCCCAGCCGGGCGAAACTCGGCTTCAGTCAGTCGCCCACCAGCGGTGTCGCCTTGGACGGAAAACAGGTAGGAATGATGGCTACTTGCCAATTTGGAGAGCCGAGCTGGCTCGAAGCAAGCTGCCGCCGGCTTGCTCCCGGCCGCCCAAGACGAGGGCATCTCGACCCCCTCAAGCCAAAAACGGGCTTGATGGGGACCCGGCGTCTGGGCTTACGTGTGTGCATCGCGTCTCGCCGTCCGCGCCACTATGAAACTTGCAGCACGCCAGCGGCTTCCAGGTGGCTATGCTTCAAGTCCTGCAGGGCACGGTTGGCATCGGCGAGTGGATAAAGCTGAATACGAGGTCGAATGGGAATTTCGGCAGCCACGCGCAGGAATTCCCGGCAGTCCTCGCGCGTGCTGTTAGCGACGCTGCGCACAACCCGTTCTTGATAGAGAAGCGCGTAATCGAGGGCTGGGATCTCGGTCATAGTAATTCCAGCGAGGGCCAGCGTGCCGGCTTTGCGAAGCACGCGCAAGGCTTGCGGCACCAGCGATCCGGCGGGCGCGAAGATAATGGCGGCATCGAGCGGCTGCGGTGGAGTGTCCTCGGCAGCGCCGGTCCAGACAGCTCCGAGTTCTTCCGCCACCTGGCGGTGCGCAGGGCTTCGCGTGAATACGTATCCTTCACATCTTTGATGACGCGCTAATTGCAAAACCAGATGTGCGGAGGCTCCAAAACCGTAAAGTCCTAAGCGTTGGCCCGGCTGGGCACCGCTCAGGCGGTACGCGCGGTAGCCGATCACGCCCGCACAGAGCAGCGGCGCGGCGTACTCGTCGGAGAAGGCCGCGGGCAGCGGGTGCGCAAAATCTTCGCGCACGACGCAGTACTCGGCGTAACCGCCATTCTCGTGGTATCCGGTAAAGCGGGCTTGCTCGCAGAGATTTTCGCTGTGACGGAGGCAGTACGGGCAAGTGCCATCGGTCGAGTACAGCCAGGGAATGCCCACCCGGTCTCCGGCCTTCAGCGTGTGAACGCCTGAACCGAGGGAGTCGACGGTGCCAACGATCTGATGTCCAGGCACGAGGGGGATTTTGGGGAGGGGCAGGTCGCCCTCAACGATGTGCAGGTCGGTATGACAAATCGCGCAGCACCGAATCCGCACACGGACTTGGCCGCTCGTCGGTTCGGGCATAGGAAAATCCGCTAGCCGGAGGGGCGAGTTGTCCGCGGGCTGCGGAGATTCGAGCACCAGAGCGCGCATGCCGATATTTTAGTACCGTCGATCTGGGCCTGCTTTCGGAGGCGAACAAGCTGATCGTTGGAGAGTCGGGCGTCCTCGCCCGAGACTGGACGGACAAGATGCCCATCGCTTCACCCCTGCGGCTGGCCTCAGGTTCCGTAGTGGGGGGACTGGTTATTATTGGCTCTGGAGGTACATGACCTTTCTGCGGTTGAGCAAGATGCAGAGTTCGACGAGAATCAACCAGAGATCACCGCGGAATTGCCGCTGGAGACTGCTTTGGTACTTCGACGTGCACTGATCACTGCCGTATTGCTGGCCGGAACACAGCTGGTGCTGGCCAAGGACGTCGCCCTGATTACGAACAAGGGCAGCGCGGTCGCGGCGATGACGATGCCAGACCTGGTGAAGCTCTGCAAAGCTCAGGTCGGACATTGGCCGGATGGCAAGTCGGTGACGCTGGTGATGCGGGATCCGGCCTCGCCGGAAATGAAAATGGTGCTGGAAAAAATCTACAGCATGACGCCGCAGGCCTTGAACGAGTTGATCGTAACCGCGAATCATGCGCGAGCGGGGCATCCGGCAATTATCGTTGTAGGGTCGGACGACGATCTGGTGCACAAGGTGGCTTCCACCCCCGGCGCTGTCGGCTTGGTGGACGTATATGCCATCAACAGTTCTGTCGACGTGATGAAGGTGGGCGGCAAGCTCCCCTTCGAGCCCGGGTATCCGCTCCACGGGAATTAGGCTGGTTTCTGGTAGTTCGCGTCGCGTTTTTGACGCGCTCACGAAAACAGCAAAAGCTTGTAAGCGCAAAGTTCGCGAAGAAAAGCCGCGAAGGACGCGAAGAAAAATTTCCGGCTCAGAACGCCGTATTCTAGTCCGTTGCAAGCTGTCACAGTACACCCATAAATTGAATGACTAGCAGCGCGCCAGGACGAAAAAAGACTGCTTCGTATACGCGAAGATACCCGCGCCATCCCATGGACGTGCGCATGAACGTGCAGGTTTTCCGCGCGGGTCAAGTGATTTACTTGTGGGGACGGTCGACGGAGTTGGGACAGGACGGAATCGGCGGCACGCTGACAGGAGATCTGGAGCCTGGAGAAGTGGTGTCGATGGAGTTTCCTCTCCCGTTAAGTCCCTACCCTCTGAAGTTGCGCGCGATTGTGCGTTACCGTATTGGCTTGCATTATGGATTCGAGTTCCTGACGCCAACGCCGGAACAGCGCACCGCCCTCGATCGCGTGTGCCAATTGCTGGCCGCCGGCGGCTAGATCCGCTTTCAAACATTCACCCGCAAAGTCCGCCAAGAACACCGCCAGGCACGCAAAGATAAACCTCTGCCGGGCCGACCTACCTTGTTTCACCCTCCTCTTAGACGCGCACGGTCTCGAATTACCTCCGTAACTTTCTGGTAGGCGGAGTGGATTTTAAGATTTGTGGCAGTCCGTTCGAGAGGAAAACCCGAATGGGTGAGGACATCACCCAACCCACTCAGTCCGCCGGGTTCGTGCGCGCCAAGTACTTGAAAGACGCGCTCCGTCGCGGCTCTCCGCCTGCGATGAGCGATACCGGGCCGCTGATGCAGGAGGTCGCCGCCTGGGGAGAAGACGACCCAGTCATCCAAAAGGCGTACCTCGATCAGTTGGTGGAGTGCGCTCCAGAAGCGATCACTATTCTGGATTCGTGTCACCAGGTCACGCGCATCAATTCCGAATTCACGCGCATGTTTGGCTTCACGATCGAAGAGGCATTGGGCAGGCCGCTGGATGAACTGGTCGTGCCTCCAGATCGCACTGCGGAAAGCGATTGGATTCAAGAAGCGGTCGAAAAAGGACAGAAAGTCACGCTCGAGACCAAGCGTCGACGCAAAGACGGCACTCTGGTGGACGTCTCCGTATCGTGCGCTCCCGTCATGGTAGGCGCCAAGCGGGTCGGTATTTGCGTGCTCTATCGGGATATCGAGGAGCACAAGCGCGCCCAGACTCTGAGTTCCGCGCTGTACCGCATCGCTGAACGGACGAGTGCCGCATCGCACCTGCAGGGGTTCTACGCGTCCATCCACAACATCGTTGGCGAGCTGATGAACGCGCGGAACTTTTATATCGCGCTCTATGATCCTGCGACAGAGTTGCTGACCTTCCCGCATTTTGTCGACGAGCATGATCCGGCGCCTGCACCCAAGCGCCTGGGGCGGGGCCTGACGGAATATGTTCTGCGCACGGGTGAGCCGCTTCTGGCGACTCCCAAAGTATTTGAGGAACTCGTAGCCAAAGGTGAAGTCGAGCTGATTGGAGCTCCTTCGCTCGACTGGATGGGAGTGCCACTACGTGCGGGCGGTCAGACATTCGGAGTGCTCGTGGTGCAGAGTTATCGCGAGGATGTGCGTTTCGGAGAACGCGATAAGGAAGTCCTGACCTTCGTTTCGCAACAACTCGCCAGCGCGATCGATCACAAGCGTCATGAAGAGGCGCTCCGCCAATCTGAGTCCCGCTACCGATCGCTCGTTCAAAGCGCCGTGTACGGAATCTACCGATCGAGCGTCGACGGACGATTTCTGGATGTGAATCCTGCGCTGATCCACATGCTGGGCTACGATTCGGCGGACGAGGTGGTGAAACTCGATCCGCAGCGGGAAGTTTTTGTCGAACCGGCGGAGCACGAACGGCTACTTCAGGAATTTCAGCGAACCGGATGTCTCGACAGTGCGGAAGTCCGTTGGAAACGGAAGGACGGCAGCGTCATTACCGTAAGACTCAGCGGACGAGCGGCAACCGAACTCGATGAAGCCGACCAGGCGCTCGAAATCATTGCCGAAGATATAACTGAGCGGCGCGCGCTGGAAGATCAGTTCCGGCAGGCGCAAAAAATGGAGGCTGTCGGCCGTCTCGCTGGTGGCGTGGCCCACGACTTCAACAACCTCCTGATGGTGGTCAGCGGGTACACCGAAGTTCTGATGGAAGCGCTGGATCAGAACGATCCTCTGCTGGTCAAGGTTCAGGCCATTCAACAGGCCGCGGATCGGGCAACCACGCTCACCCGGCAACTGCTCGCCTTCAGCCGGAAGCAGTTGCTGGAACTCAAAGTGGTGGACGTGAATTCCATCGTTGCCGATATGGAGCGACTGTTGCGTCCTTTGATCGGCGAAAACATTGACCTCACCACCAAGCTGACTCCGAACGTGGGACATACGCGCGCGGATGCCGGCCAGTTGGAACAGGTGATCATGAACCTGGTCGTCAATGCCAAAGACGCGATGCCCGATGGCGGCCGAATTCTGATTCAGACCAGCGAAGCAGACCCGGATACCGCGCGCCGCGAACATTCGTTGATTGAGCCCGGCACCTATATCCTGCTTTCGGTTTCGGATACCGGCGCAGGCATGGACAGAGAAACCCAGTCGCGCATTTTCGAACCTTTCTTCACCACCAAGGAAAAAGGCAAAGGCACCGGCCTGGGGCTTTCGACGGTCTACGGAATCGTCAAGCAGGGCGGAGGCTACATCTTCGCGCAAAGCGAACCGGGATGCGGCACAACCTTTCGCATTTACCTCCCACGCGTTGCCGATCCGGCGGATTCTCCGCGTGTGGACAAGCACGCGCAAGCCGCCGCGGGCGGATCGGAAACGGTGCTGCTGGTGGAGGATGAGGAATCCGTGCGCGAACTGGTCCGCGAGACGTTGAAAACGCGAGGCTACAGGGTGATCGAAGCGAGCGATGGAATCGCGGCCATGCGCGTCTCGGAAGAGTATCAGGGCAACATCGAAATCTTGATCACCGATGTTGTCATGCCCGGAATGAGCGGACGCGAATTGGCCAAGCGCGTGGCGGCGGCGCGTCCCAATATCAGGGTGCTTTATCTCTCCGGCTACACCGAAGATGCCATCATCCACGAGGGCGCTCTGGAGCCCGGCACTGGCTTCCTGCAAAAGCCGTTCACCCTGCAAGTGCTGGCGAGAAAAGTGCGCGAAGTTCTGCAGGGCGAGTCCGACTGATCGCTGTCGTTAACCACATCATTCCATCCACGGAACAGTCCCGAACGCTGGCGGACGGGCGCCGCAGCATGCGCTGGACAAACGAAAGGAAACGATATAAAAAGAAAGTCGAAGGAAAGCAGACGGTAAGCGCACGCGCTCGCATTGTGGACCCAGGAGCTGGTTTGCTGAACGAAGAGCGTCGCCGGGCGATTCTCGAAATTCTCAACCGGGAGAGCCGCGTACTCGTATTGGACCTGGCCAGGCGGTTCGAAACCTCGCAGGTTACGATTCGCAAGGATCTGGAGACGCTGCACGCGCACGGACTGATTCACCGGACGCATGGAGGGGCTCTCCCAGCGCATGAACGAGCACTGGAAGATCCGACCCTCCGCGAAAAGGAAAAGCTCCATCGGCAAGAGAAGATGCGTATCGCCGAAGCGGCGGCTGGCAGAGTGCAGGAGGGCCAGGTGGTGATCCTGGATTCCGGAACCACCACTACCGAGATTGCGCGCGCTCTGCGCAACTTTCGCAATCTTACGATTGTGACCAACGCCGTGAATATCGCGGCCGAACTCTCGGGCACGGCGCTCGAGGTGATTCTGACCGGAGGCACGCTGCGCAAGAATTCGTTCTCGCTGGTCGGACCGATCGCGGAAGAAACGCTGCACCGTCTTCACGCCGATCTGCTGTTTCTCGGAGTCGACGGATTTGATGTGCAATATGGCTTGAGCACGCCTAATTTGCTGGAGGCGAAAGTGAACCGGGTCATGGTGGAGATCGCGAAACGGAAGGTTGCGGTGTGCGATTCAAGCAAGTTCGGCCGAAAAAGCCTCTCGCTGATTGCTCCGCCTTCCGCCCTGGATGAAGTGATCACGGATCATGGAATACCGAAGGCGGACGCGCGCGCTCTGAAGAAGACTGGGATTGAGGTGACCCTTGTCTAAGAAGCGAAGCAACGGCCGGACGAGAGAACGAAAAACCGTGTCTGTCGTATCTTCTGCAGCCTCTTCCCGCTCGTCTTCTCCGGGAGCATCCACACTCATCGAAATCCTGAGCCAGCCGTTGTGCTGGACAACTTGCCTCAAGGACCTGCATGAGAGCGGCACGTTGAAGAGCATCGCGGCGAGGTTTTCGGGAACACAGGAATGGCTGTTTGTCGGATGCGGATCGAGTTACTACGTGGCCCAGGCTGCGGCCGCCACGATGACGGCCCTCACGGCAAAGCCTTCGAGAGCAGTGGCGGCATCGGAGATCCTGCTATTTCCCGAGTTGATCCTCATTCCCGAAGGGTGTTTGCCCGTGCTGATTTCGCGCTCGGGACGCACTTCCGAAGTCTTGAAGGTGGCCGAGTTGTTGCGAGCGCGTGGTATTGACACCCTGGGCATCAGCTGCGCGCCGGGACAGAAGCTCGAGACGCTGGTGACGACCGCGATTGTTTTACCGCCTGCTGACGAACAGAGCACCGTAATGACGCGCTCTTTCACATCGATGCTGATGGCATTGCAGGCGCTGGCCGCAACCATATGCGGCCGCGAGGACTTTCTCGCGTCGCAACAGGCAATCATCAGGCCGGCGGAAAAATTGCTTGATGCTTTGCCGCGGCGGGTAAGCAAATTCGTGCAGCAACACCAGTTCGCCGACTACGTGTGTCTGGGACAGGGTCCTCTATTTGGTATTGCGTGCGAATCGGCACTCAAGTTGACCGAGATGTCGCTGTCTTACGGCCAAAACTTCCATACGCTGGAGTTCCGGCACGGACCCAAGTCGATCGTCAGCAAAGATACCCTGATCATGTTTCTTCTATCCGAGAGCGGATTCAAGTCGGAAGTAGAAGTGCTCGAGGAAATCAAGGCACTGGGCGGCACAATCATGGTGGTTGCGAACCGGGCCAGTGAGCGCGTTCGGGCCGCCGCCGATTTGCTGATCGAACTGGACATCCCGGCTCCGGAATTGGCGCGGCTGCCACTCTACCTGCCGCCCCAGCAGTTAATGGGGCTGTATACCGGTCTCAAGAAGGGCCTCGACCCCGACAATCCCAAAAATCTGAGCCGGGTCGTGTTGCTGGCTGACGAATCTTCTGAAACATCCGAACATGCCACGCTTTGACGTCACGCTGGCCGGGGAACTGAATCTCGATCTGATTCTTTACGGGCTGCCGGCGGAACTCCCCGCGGAGCGCGAACTCCTCGCGCGCCACATGATGCTCACGTTGGGGAGTTCGGCCGCGATCGTTGCGCACAATCTGGCCGCGCTCGGATGCCGGGTAGGATTTATCTCCCGCATCGGCGACGATCCTCTCGGCCAGGTTGCGATCGATCGGCTGGCCGCCGGTGGCGTGGATGTAAGCAAGGTCCGAAGAGTTGCCGGAGAAAGTAAGACGGGACTCACGTTAATCCTGCAGCGCGAACTGGAGCGCAATATTTTCACGTATCCTGGAACGATTTTTGATCTGACGCTTGCGGACCTGGATTTCGACTACCTCACCGACTCACGGCATTTTCATCTTTCCTCGTTCTACCTGCAGCGCGGGTTGCGGCCGCAAGTGCCGGAGTTGTTCCGCCGACTGAAGGCCGAAGGGCTGACCATCTCACTCGACACAAACGATGATCCTGGTGGCAAGTGGGAAGGCGGATTGATGGACGTGCTGCAGTACGTCGACGTGTTTCTGCCCAATGCGCGCGAGGCCCGGAGAATTACGGGGATTGAGGATCTCGAAAAAGCGGCGGCAAGGCTCGCCGAGATGGTGCCCCTGCTGGTCATCAAGTTGGGCGAGCAAGGAGCGATGGCCCTGCGCGGAAGGGAACGTTTTCAGAGTGACGCGGCAAAAGTCGACTTCGTGGACCCAGTGGGAGCGGGAGACAGCTTCGATGCCGGATTTCTCGCACAGTACCTCCAAGGGGCGGATTTGCAAACCTGTCTTGCATCGGGAAACCTGGCAGGTGCCTTTTCAACCACGATGGCTGGCGGCACGGAGGCGTTTCGGGATCGAGAGTGTCGGGAGAAGTTTTGGAGGGAACGCGGCTACTAGCTGCTGGCTGAGCTATCGTGTCGCTCATGTTTTTGTCATTCCCACGCCGCGCAGCGGCGGAGGAATCTGCGACGCCAAGAGGCGTGCGTATGCGACCAATTCAGACGGCGCACGCAGCTGTGGCAAAAAGGTTCCTCCGCCGTTCCGGCTTCGGAATGACAAGGCTTGAGGAAACCTGTCCCGTCGCCGGGTAACACGTTACTCTCGCCCTTGCACTCTGGAGTCAAGCCACAGAGCCCACGCGGCGCAACCTTTCTGCTAAATTCCTATTCTATATAGACAACATATTTGGGGGCAGCAAAGACGCCGGGCGTGGGGCGCGTGCTGATGGCATCGTGCGCAACTTTGCTCTCAACCTCGGGTTCAATCCATTTACTTTCACTATGAGAGGCGGAGGCGTCGTCGTGTCCATCGCTAGTGCTTCAGGGTCTTCCTTCAAGATTGTTTCTTCCAAATTCACGAACAAGATCATGGTAGCGGGCCTATGTGGATTGCTCGCGTTCGCGCTCGGATGCGGCTCGAGTAGCAGCTCGAGCGGCAGCGGTCCATTTAGCAACGCCAGCTTGAATGGTTCGTATGTGTGTCAATTGGTCGGGAACGACTCGTTTATCGACTCCGCCAATAATCTGCAGAGCGAGTCTTACACCGAGACCTTGGTTATCACGACCGATGGAGCCGGCCACCTGAAGGGAGTAGAGGACTTCAATTCGAGCCTGCCAGCCACGGGATTCGTAGCGGGAACCGCGTTCACCGGAACTTACACCGTCGGGCACGACGGAAACGGGTCGATGACGATCAACTTCAGTGCCCCCTCCAGTGGGCAGATTAATTTGTCGATCACGATGGAGAACACGTCGAAGTTCTACGCGGTGGAGGCCGATGCGTTCGCGAACTTCAGCGCGAATGCCGCTGGAGAGGGTGTCAAGCAGAACAGCAGCGCACTCAGTACTCCGCCTACCAGCGCCAGCTTCGTCATGCGTGCGCACCAGGAACTGCCATCATCTTCGGCAACGGTGGGAACGTTGAACACTAGCAGTGCCACGAGCATTACCGGAACCATCGATGTGCTTCGCGCGGGCGCGTTGCTGCCCCAGTTGACGCTGACGTCAGGGACGCTCTCGGCTCCGGACTCGAATGGCCGTGGCACGCTGGTGTACACGGATAGCGCATCCTCACCGGTGACGACCCACTACGAGTACTACATCCTCGACACAAACACATTCTTGTTGATGCAGTCCGACCCGACGTTGCTGGGAACGGGACTCGCGGAAGCGCAGGCGAGCGGCGCCTTGACGCTCGCGGGAAATTACGCCTTCGGAAGCCGTGGCGACACGGATACAAGCATTGGAGGCGTGCGCAGTGTCGGAGTGTTCACCGCGAGCGGAGGATCGATTACCTCCGGCAAGCTCGATTCCGCGCAGGATGGCACGTCGATCTTCTTTAACCAGGATTTCACTGGAAACTATACGCAGGGCTCAAACGGGCGAGTGCAGGTAACCTTGATCCCCTCAGGTGGGGCTTCGGTGATGATTCCGGAAGTATTCTGGATGGTCAGCCCGTCACGCGCTTTCTTTCTCGTCAATGCCAATAACAAGGTCGAGGATGGCACCGTCGACGTGCAACAGCAGAGCACATTCGCCGCCGCCGACGTGAAGGGCCAGTACGCGCTCGTAATGGACGGGTACAATGCCAGCAATCTCCTTACTCGCGCAGGCACGCTGATTTCCGACGGCAACGGCAATTTGCAACTCAACGAAGAGGCAAATTCGTTTGTTCCAGGCAATCTGCCGGGACTCATCAACGATCCGCCCACTTTGCCGGGCAACTACACAGTGGACTCGAACGGCCGCGTTTCGGCGACGATCAGTTCGGTCTCCAGCAATCTGGTGATCTACATGGTGTCGCCGAGTCAGGCATACATCTTGCAGAACGATCCATCCACCGAGATTTCGGGGACGCTCCAGTTGCAGACTTCGCCGTAGTCTTTTTCGAATGATTCGGCCGACCTCCAGTGCACCGATCACGTGCATACGTGTAGTTCATCACAGCGCAGAGGCGCTGGTTGACACATACTGTGGACCTCCAGCAGGAAATCGGGCTGTATCCGTCCTGGACAGTGGCAAAGGGGAGCAACCTGCTTGCTCAACTTCCGCCCCGCAGGACGGAATCTCTTGCTGTGAAATCAACAGACGGATTCTGAGCTGGAGACTGAACTGATTTTGTGGAGAGGCGGGAGTCCGCGCCTGCATGGACGGGCGAGACGTCCGTCGCTCCATGTGTTAAGTCGCCGCACGGAGCAGTATTGGCTGTCCGACCGCCACTCGACCTACGCGAGTGACTGCGCCGTACACTCCCGCGTTGTTCTGGTTCGCACGAACAATCGCTTTCATCACTTCTGGAGCCAGACTGGCTGAGTCGGGATCAAGGTTCACCATCGAGCAGCGGAGATCGCGCATGGTGGCGGTAATGGCAGGGGCGTCATCTCCCTCGCCGAACGAGAGCACACTGCCAACCCACTCATCTTCCTGGAAAGGAAGCGACCGCAGTAAACGAACCACAACATTCGGGCGAAATCGGCGCACGTCCAGGCTCCGCCCTGAGAGTCGTCCGATCTCGTGCACCGTATCGGAAGCGATCACGGAGATTGTCGCGTCATCGAAGATGCCGTTCTTCAAATGCATCATCTGAACTGGAGAACCGTACCGGCGTCCTACCTCCGTCGCCAAGTCCTCCCCAAAGATCGGCGTCTCTTCGCCATCCGGCGTGCGAATATGCGTGGGAAGGTCTCCCTGAGCACCGCCTTGACGGCGCTGCGGAGCAAACAGGAGCAGGTCGGGAAGCTTGCTGGCTGTTAGCCATGGAATCCCGCCGCGGTCATCCAGGCGCCGAAATGCCAAGCGTCGGTCACCCTCGAGGCCGTGCCAGCCCAGGTTGGCGGCCTCCAGTCGTTCGCCGCCCATGGACTTCACCGGATACCGGAAGATCGCCTCCACGTATCCGATTTCTGTGAGCATGCTTGGCCAACTCTAACATGGGGCGGACGCGGATCAGGCGCGGAGGGCCGATCCTAGATTTCAGATTGCAGATTTGAGATCTCACATTGCAAGTCTCCCATCGAATTGTGTCTTCCATCTCAGTGACTCGCCTCCAGAAGCAGGTGGCCCGTGAAATCGACGGCCAGCTTCGGAGCCTTGCCGGGCGCAGATTCGACCATGCCCAGGTCTTTTCCTTCCACGTAATCTGTGACGTGATACCTGCCCGGCTTTAGCCCACGCAACTCCACGTCCCCTTTCCACGCACCGTTTTGTTGCGGCGCGAAGAAAGCGTAATACATGCTGCCATCTTTTTGGATAGCGTAGGCTTCAGGGACGTCGTAACCGTAGGTGTACAGATTCAGGAAAGTGCCCTTGGAAAGCATTTTTGAGTTATAGAGGGCAATCCATTTTTTCCAGACTTCATCCTTGTGCTCGGTGAGGTTGACCTCTTTGAAGCGCGGGCCGAGTTCCGGCCAGACGAACTTGGTGCCGACCACACCGCCGGTTCCTACCGTGGAGGCAAAGTCTTCTCCATGCTCACGCCAGTTATTGCCGATGCGGTCCATGGTGGAGAGTTCGACATGATCGCCGTATACGGCCGAGTCCGGCCCCAGCAACGCCTTATACATTTTGATGCGGCGGCGGACTTGAGTTGCTCCCACGGGATCAGCCGTGACGGCCTGATCCATATAGGGCAACCATGCGAGCGAGGGAGGCGTGCCGCAAGGGCAGCTCTGCGTCACGCTATTGGGCTTGAGCGCGCGCGTGGTCTGGAAGATGGTCTTGTAGACGTCGGCAAGGGCATTCACGGAATCCTGCGGCGACTTGTGATGGTGCGCCGGGTTGTAGCACATGGGCACGGTGTAGATGTTGTCGAGCTTCGAGCCATCGTATCCCCAATCGCGAATGAATTTCTCCGTGAGCTGCTTGTAGTAAGCCTGAACTTCGGGGACGGCGGGGCAAAGAGCGGCCAGATTGCGCGTTATGCGTCCGTGCTTGCCATTCTTATCCAGGATGAGCCACTCGGGATGTTCCTGCACGACTTTGGACACGATGTACTTGTGCGACTCCCACTTCCCTTCGCCGTCCTCCGCCGCCAAGGGCAACCACCAGAGTTGCACCAGCATGCCCTGCTTGTGGAAGTCATCGGTCATTTTCTTGATGGAATCGTCAGGGAACGTATCGGTACGCGGGTTCCAATCGCCGTATGTATCGAACCAGCGATCGTCAAGCGTGGCCCACTTAATACCCATCTCCTTTAACTTCGGGATGGTCCCTTCCATCAACGCCGGCGTGACATTGAACTCGTATCCCCATCCGCACCAACTGACGTTGTAGGCCTCGCCCGAAGGCTTGGGAAGATTCCAGCCTCCCTTCTGCAGAACACCCGACCACATCCGCAACGGCTCGTAGAAATCTCCCGCATAGACCGCGACAAAGCTGCGCGGGGTCGAGTAGGTTTCGCCGGGTTTCAAGGTAGTTTGCGCGGGGATCGCAATGCCGGCGTCGACCCGGGCGTCGGCATCGACTTTGACGGGAAGAGAAAGCGTCAGAGGCAAGGTCTCGACGTGCCCGATGGCTTCGCCAACCCTCGCTGTCCAGAAAGCAACAACCGGAATGCCGCCTCCGTAGCCGCCTTTGACTGCCTGTCCCATGGCGTTCGGCTGCGACGTGGTGCGCTGGAGTTGGAAGATGTCGTCTTTGCCCCAATCGTAACTTGCGCCGTCATATGACCACATTTCCCACGGTTGCGCCTTGGGCTCCGCGAGCTTTGCGTTGAATCGGTGCTGCTGCTCAACCACGCGCTCGATCGCGAAATCAGCGCTGCCAACGTTCTTGTATTCCACGGTGGAGAGGAGGAGATTGGGAAAGTCGTCGAAAGCCTCAAGCGTAAGCGTGCGCTGCAAGTTGGTGCCCGAGGGGCCAAGCGGGTGGGCGGGAATCTCGATGTGCTTTCCACGCCCCAGTTTCCCGACCGCTTCCAGTACCTTGGCCTGATCAAATTCGAGAACGAAATGGATCTCCTTTCCGCCTTGCACGAGGTAGTCGCTTTCGTCGGGTTGTCCGAGCTTGGGCTCGTCCAGAGTGAGGCGCTTGCCATCGCGCAGCAGAAACGCCTGTATGTACCCCGAAGGGCCGATTTCAAATGCAGCCGCACTCGTGGTCAGCACAAGTGGGCCGCCGGAAGCCGTCTCGACTTTGATGGCGGAAGGCTGGGAGGGCGCTTCCTTGACCCGATGCTTTGGCTGGACGCGATTACAAGCGAGTGCGAGAACCATGCTGAGCGCGATCGTTGCAAGGGACGTGACACGAAGAAGCGGCGACTTCACTGGACCTCCTTATTCAGACTGCTCGTCGAGTTCGGGTGGAAGCGGCTGAACAGCCGCTCCGCATTTTTATGATAGAGCTTCTTCAGGACTTCGTCCGGAAGCGCGAGGCCGCTGATCTTGAAACGGCCCTGCCCGGGGGCGCCCCAGTAATCGAAATACTCGTCGGCGGTTTCGAGCCACCGGAAATTATTGCGGTACATCGCCTCGGTAACTTCATTGTCGGTGCCAAACATCACGCGATCCTGATATTTCAAAAACAATTCGCGGGTGCGGCGAGGCTGGCGTCCGAGTTCGGCTTCCCGGGCTCCGAACTCCACCATCACATTGGGATATTGATCGAGCATCGCCTGCACCCAGTCGAGGTTTTCCGGCCAGCCCATGTGCAGTGAAACGAAAGTAGTGTGTGGATGCCTGGCAAACACGCGGTTCCGCGCTTCGAGCATGGACTGCAGGCTGGGAAAATCGTGACCATAGAAACTCCAGTCAGGATGCTCGATGAGTTCCTCGTAGCGTTCGTTGGTTGCGTCGGTGGGATGGAAGAACGCCTCGGGATCGCCGCTGTGGATGAATACGGGGATGCCCAGACGTCCGCATTCCTCCCAGACAGGATCGAGGCGGGGATCATCGATCGTGAGCAACTTTCCCGACTTGTCGCGCACGCCCAGTCCGAGATCCTTCAAGAGTTTCAGACCACGCGCTCCTCGGACGACCGCGTCGTGGATTTGCGCGACCATCTCTGTGCCGAAGTTGGGGTCGTCGACCTTGCTCCAATCCAGTTGCGTGAAGACCATGAAACGCCCGGGGTAGGGCTTGACCATCTCGTCGACTACGGCCTGCAACTTGTCACCCCAGAGGCCGGTGAGGATGACAATGGTCTTCACATTGGTGCGATCCATCACTTCGACGACGCGCTCGGGCGGCATGTGCTCATCGATGCGCGCGGCATCGTTGACGTGGTTATGCACGTCGATCACATAGAACTTGGCCCGGTCGATTTCATGTGCGGGAACGTGGAGCATCGAGACAGGTTTGAAGTCTTTGAGGAGCAGCGTCTTTTTCTGCTCGGCATCCGCGGCCGACTTGTATCCGATCTGGGATGATTGTGTCGGGCTCTGAGCCAGCAACAGGTCGAATCCGAGCGCCCACAGAAACATCAGTCGGCAAAGGAATGTAATGTGGGCTCGCGGACGTCCTCTCATACCGCTTCCTGCCTTTCGAATTGTTTCCATTTGCTTCGGGATGCCGAGACCCGCCCGGCAAGACGCCGAAAACAGCCGGGGCCTGCCAAAACGCGTCTGCCACATACGAGACTCCCATTCTGGGCTTCCCGGCCAAAAAGGCTGGCGATGAAGTTCAATCTTGACATCGCTCGCAATCGAAAGTAAAAGTAAGAGTTCGTAATATACCATCAGAGCCAGGCTGTTCCTCTGTTTTCTTTGTGAAAGCGCAAGCCCGCGGCCGAGGCATGAATTTCGAAACTTGCCGCCTTGCAAAGGAGCGTGCCATGCAAGCATCGCGATTGTTCCACTTCATTTCACTCTTGCTGTGCGTTCTCGCCGGCAGCTTGTGCTTTGCGCAGAAAGATAGCGGCAGCATCGTGGGCACGGTGACCGATCCCAGCGGCGCGGTGGTCAGCGGGGCTCGGGTCACGGTCACCGATATCGAGCGGGGTCAGAACTTTCATACTACGACGAGTGCCTCCGGAGAATATGTGGCCAGTCCGCTGCGCATCGGCCGCTATACGGTTACCGTCGAGATGGAAGGCTTCAAGAGGGCCGTCTCGGAAATGATCGTACTCGATGTCCAACAGCGGGCAGCTGTGAACGTGAAGCTAGAGGTGGGCCGCCAGAACGAACAAGTCCTGGTAACCGGAGTGACGCCTCTGTTGGAGACCGAGACCAGCGAACTGGGACAAGTCGTCGACAGCCAGCGCGCAGCAACCCTCCCCCTGAATGGTCGCAACTTTGCGCAATTGGCCCTGCTGACCGCAGGCACCTCCCCCAGCGAACCGGGCGCGCGCGATGAGAACAGCTTTGGATTCAGTTCGAATGGCGCGCGCTCGCTGCAAAATAATTTCTTGCTCGACGGCGTCGATAACAACTCGAACCTACCCGACTTGCTGAACGAAACCAACTATGTCATTCAACCGCCAATCGAAGCCCTGCAGGAATTCAAGGTACAAACCAACGCCTACAGCGCGGAATTTGGTCGCGGCAACGGTGCCATCGTCAATGCCGTCATCAAGTCCGGCACAAACCAGTGGCATGGCAGTGCGTGGGAATTCTTGCGGAACGAAAGTCTGGATGCTAAGAACTATTTCGACGATCCCACTATACCCACACCCTCATTCAAGCAAAACCAGTTTGGATTCACGTTTGGCGGCGCGATCGTGAAGAACCGCACCTTCTTCTTCGTGGATTACGAGGGCTATCGGCTGCGCCAGGCGCAGACCCAGTCGGTGCTACTGCCCAGCCCTGCGGAGATTGGCGGAGACTTCAGCGAAATCCTGAGCAACACTCCGGCGCTGGACCCGAATGGCAATCCGGCTCTGGACTGCAACGGCCACCCCACGTTCTCGGGCGAAATCTTTGATACCCGCCTGACCCAGCAGAATGCGAGTTTCGCTACCGGCTTGTGCGGCGTGCCATTCGGATACGACGCCAGCGGGAATCCCCTGAACATCATCCCGGCGACGCCGGCGGCGGCCGGGGCCGGCTCGCTCGATCCTCTCGCGTTGCGGCTGGCTGCGCTCTATCCGCCCCAGAACGTGGCTAATAACCCTGCACTCAATTACACCGCCAATCCGGTGCGCTCTGAAAACCGCAACAACTTCGATATCCGAGTCGATCAGAAATACACCGAAAAAGACTACGGTTTCTTTCGCTTCAGCTACGAAAGCCAGCCCAGTTCGATTCCAGGCACCTTTCCGGGTCTAGCCGATGGGGGAGGCTTTTTCAGCGGCATTGAAGACAATTCCTATCGCAGCTTCGCGACCAGCTGGACCCACCTGTTCCGTCCCACGCTGGTGAACGAATTCCGCCTCGGCTACAACCGCATCAATTCCCACCGCTTCAATTTTTTCTACAATCAAAACATCTCGGATCAGCTCGGCTTCCCCGGCGTTCCCTTTGGCCCCGATATCGGCGGCCTGCCGCAGTTGACGTTTGGAGACGGCAGTGCGCCCACCCTGGGCAGCCCCACATTCCTGCCGTCGCGAGAGCTTCAGAATACTTATGTCTTGAACGAGAACCTCACGGTCGTAAAGGGGCGCCAGACTCTGAAGTTCGGTACCGAAATCCGCCGCGAAGAATTCACGATCTTTCAGCCCGCAGCTCCCCGGGGCACTCTGGACTTCAGCACCTCGATGACTGACAATCCCGCGGCGCCGGGAAGCGGAGGATCGGGCTTCGCCTCCTTCCTCGCGGGACTCACCGATGGCGGCAGCATCAACAATCTGCACAATGTCGATTACTTCCGCCCCATTTATGCATTCTTCGCGCAGGATGACATCAAGCTCACCCCCAAGCTCACGCTCAACCTCGGGGTACGTTATGAACTGTTCACGACCGTGAAAGAGCGATTCAATGCGCAGGGCACTTTCGACCTGAATGATCCCGCCAATCCCACGGTGATTGTGCCGAAGGGACAAACCGCGCAGCTCACACCGACCCTGGCCAGCCAGATCACTCTGAGTCCCACAGCCAGCCGCGGCCTGATCTCACCGGACAAGAACAATTTCGCGCCCCGCATTGGCATGGCATATCAACTGCAAGACAAGACCGTACTACGCGCCGGATATGGAATTTTCTACGGCGGCCAGGAAAATGGGCCATACTCCAACCCCAGCCCCGGATTCAACCCGCCGTTCTTCGTAACCCAGTCGTTCAACAGTCCCTGTTCGGCTTCTTCTGCGAACCCGAGTCAGCTGGATTGCTCGATTCCGGGAATTCCATCACTGCAAAATGGTTTTCCGGCGAATTCGCTCTCCGATCCGAACACCCCTTTTCTGTATTCACTCGATCCAAAGCTGGTCACGCCCTACATGCAGCAATGGCATCTTTCGATTGAGCGTGAGTTACCGGCTGACAGCGTGCTCGAAATCACCTATGCCGGGTCGAAAGGGAACAAACTGTTTGTGTTCCTCAACGGCAACCAGGCTGCGCCTACACCCGATCCCACCGCGGACCTCGCCCCACGCCGGCCCGTGCCGCTCATCGACAATGGGATTGACTGGTTCCGCTCGATCGGCGCGTCGAGTTACAACTCGTTGCAGATGCATTACGAGAAGCGGTTCGGGCACGGGTTGCAGTTTCAAGCCTCCTACACCTGGGCGCATTCCATCGACAACGCTTCCAATGCGAACCTCGGCCCCACGCAGAACAACAGCGACTTTCGCTATTTCAGGGATCCGCAAGCGGAGTACGGGGACTCCGACTTCGGCGTGCGGCACAGGTTCGTCGCCAGCTACATCTACGAATTACCGTTCGGGCGCGGAAAGAAATTTATGGGCCAAGCCGGCGGCTTCGCGAACCAGTTGATCGGAGGATGGCAGATCGCCGGAATTACCAGCGTATCGAGCGGAAACTGGTTTACGGTGCTCGATTCCAATGGAAACTTTGCGAACTCCGACGGCGGCGTGGGTGGCGTCTCGCAGCGTCCGGATTTCGGGCTCACGCCCGGATGCGTGCCGGCCACGGGAAAGCTAGTGTTTTTCAATACCTGCTTGTACCACGATCCGGCGCTGGGATCGTTTGGCAACGTCGGGCGCAACACTCTGCAGGGGCCTGGCTACCAGATCTGGGACTTCACGCTCGGCAAGCATTTCCCCGTGACTGAGCGTTTCAAGCTGGAGTTCCGCGCGGACTTCTTCAACATCTTCAATCATCCCAATTTTCTGGTGGCGACCTCAGGGCCGCAGAACTCGAATAACAGCACCGTTCTCGGAACCGCGCAATTCGGTTTCCTGACCGCGGCTCGCGATCCTCGGCTGGTGCAGCTTGCATTGAAGCTGAGTTTCTGAGGGGGCGTTCGATCCATAGTCTGCGATCAAACCAAGCGAGTCGGCGAGTTTACCCCACTTGCCACACCGTATCGAGCACGGTCCCGTCCACCCATTTCACCACCGCGACTGGACGATCGCCGAGTTTGGGACGGGCAGGTCGACCTCCGCAGATTTGCTCCACTTCCGTCTTGATGTCCTGAATCGGCCGGATGGGGAGCTTCGAACCTTTGACAGCATCGAGCAGATCCTTGCGCAATGGGTTGATAGCGATGCCTCGTTCAGTGACGACGACGTCGATCATTTCGCCAGGGCCGGTAAGAGTAGTGACTTCATCGACGATCACTGGGATGCGGTCGCGGAAGGACGGCAGCCCGAGAATGCTGCACCCGGAGAACAGGCAATTCTGCCATCCGCCGATGCCGTGCAACAGACGGCCGTCGGAGTGAGTAACCACGTTGGCGTTGAAATGGACGTCGACTTCAGTCGCGCCCAGCACGACCGCATCGACCATCGAGGCAAAATTCCCCTTGCTGTGGTAGTTGTAAGACGTGAACGGCGAGGTCGCGACGTGGCGCAGATCGTTGGCGATCGACTTCACACCGTCCAGGTCGAACGTCTGGCCATCGAGGATGTAATCGGTCAGGCCTTCCCGCAACAAATCGACCAAGTATTTTGTCGAACCGCCCCGCACGAATCGCGCTTTCACACCATCTTCTTTCATCATGCGGCGGAGGTAGTCGACGAAGGCGAGCGCGATGCCTCCGGCTCCCGCCTGAAACGAAAATCCATTCTTCATGATCCCTGCATCGCGCAGAAAGCGAGCCACGAACTCCGCAATGCGCAGGCGGTCGGGCGAACGCGTGATCTGCGTGGTGCCGGAAACAATTTTCGCGGGATCGCCGATGCAATCGACCTCGACCACATAATCGACGTTGTTACCCTGAATCTGCCAGGGCACGCATGGGAACGGAACGAGATTGTCCGTCACGACAATCACGTGGTCGGCATAGGTGGAGTCAGCGAGCGCGAACCCGAGCGAACCGCAGGCAGACTTCCCATGTGAGCCGTCGGCATTGCCGAAAGCGTCCGCCGTGGGAGCGGCAATCACCGCAATGTCAATGTGTACTTCGCCATCCTGGATCGCCTGCCAGCGCCCGCCATGAGACCTCAGCACGCCCATGCCGCGCATCTTGCCCTGCGTGCAGTAGTCACCCAGGGGCCCGTTCATCGAGCCTTCGATGTGGTGGATGACCCCTTTCTCCATCAGGCCAATGGCATCCTTCTGTGAAGGAAACGAGGCGCTCGGAAACCAGAGCAGGTCTTTCACGCCCATCTTCGCGGCAGCTTCCAGCATCATGAGCGCGACCCTGTCGCCGTCGCGCAAGTGGTGATGGTTCGAAATAACCATCCCATCCCGAAGGCCACATTTGCGGAGGGCAGTTTCGAGGTCAGGCAGACGCTTGTCGCCGTTCTCGGGATAATCCTTGCTCGAGCGAACCGGCGGAGCCTGCTTGCGCCCGCGCGGCTGGTACTTGCCCACTCCCAGATAGGGGATCTGCGGCTTGCCGTTCACCATGGTGGGCACGCGCCGCTGGGCGGCATTGTGGGCGAGTTCGACGCGTTCGGTCATGAGGTAAAAATCTTCTTCACCACAGAGTCACAGAGAACTTCCCCGGGGCGGGTGCCCACCCAAGCTCCACTTCGGTCTTTACGCCAGACCCATCGACTTCGCGCGCGCCACTAACTTCAAGGCGCGCTGGACCACGGGAGGATCGATCATCTTCGATCCCAAACTCACCACCGCGACGCCGCGCTGCTGGGCGTCCTCGAACGCGCTCACAATCCTTTGCGCCTTTTCGATCTCGGCGGCCGAAGGCGCGAACGCCGCATGAATCACCGGGATCTGCGCGGGATGGATGCAGCCCATGCCTTCGAAGCCGAGCGCGCGCGCGGCTTCTGCCCACTGCTTCAGGCCTTCCATGTCGCCGACGTCGCTGTACACAGAATCAATCGCCTGCACACCGGCTGCGCGCGCAGCATTGACCAGGCGCGTGCGCCCATATTGCGACTCACGGCCTTCGGCAGTTTTCACAACGCCTAAGTCGGCGGTGTAGTCTTCGAGACCGATCGTCAGGGCAACGACATTTTCCGTGGCGGCCGCGATGGGAGCGGCGCTCTCGATTCCCTGCCCCGATTCGAGAATCGGCATCAGCCAGATCGGGCGATTGATCTGGTGTCGCACCTTCAACTCCGCAATCATGTTATCGACCTGCGTGACTTGGCCGGGATGCTCGACCTTGGGGATGAGGACGACGTCGGGCGCTTCCGGAATGATTTCGGCGAGGTCTTCGAGGCCGAGAGGCAGTTGGTTGATGCGCACCATGCGCTCGCAGGCGCCAAAGCTCACAGCACGCAGAGTATTGCGAACGAGAGTGCGGGCCGCATCTTTCTCCGCCGGATGGACCGAATCCTCAAGGTCGAGAATGATGGCGTCGGGCCCATGGAGGCCAGCGTTGATTGCGTACTTGGGCTCGGTGCCGGGAAGATAGAGGCGCGAGCGGCGCAGGCGATCTATGGCCGAAGGTGCGGGCGGCGCGATTTTCTCCGGCAGAGCTTTGTGGCTGTTGGCGAGCCCGGCCCGGCGGACGGCCGTCTCGATGCGGGCCGCAATCACGTAGGGCAGTGCACCTTCATCGTGGATGGAAACTTTCGCGTTCTTTACGCCCAGCGTTTCGAGCACGTGACGAGCCTGCGTAAGAATCGCCTCTCCATAATAAGGGCCGACGCGGGATTCGAGGCCGAGTTCGATGCCGCCCGAGTCGCGAGGTTCGATGGCGACATGGAGGTCGGAGCGGACATCTTTTCCCGAATGTCCAGCCTCGGCGGATTTTCTATCGGCGGTCATAAAAAAACTGCTCCCCAAACGACACTCAGGACATGAAGGTCAACCTATGTTAAGGCAATTGCGCTCTGAGTCTTCGTGTCCACTCTGGTTCCTCAGAGCTTCGCCAGGATGGCATCGGTCATTTGCACCGTGGAAGCCGCGCCCTGGCTGATCGACTTTGCTCCGCCGGAGATGCGCATCATGTCGTAGGTGCGGACTTTGCCTTCTTTCACAACCTCGGCAACGGCGTTGCGAATACGTTCGGCCTTATCGTTTTCGCCTACGTGCTCGACCATCATGGCCGCGGAAAGAATCATGGCAATCGGATTCACAATGGGTGGATTCAACTCGGCATACTTGGGGGCGGAACCGTGCGTGGGCTCGAAGACGGCAACCGTGTCGCCGATGTTGCCCGAGGCGGCGAAGCCGAGTCCGCCAACCAGCCCGGCGAATGCGTCCGACAAAATGTCGCCGAAAAGGTTCGAGGCTACGATCACGTTGTAGTCTTCGGGATTCTTGTTGAGCCACATCAGCTGCGCGTCGATGTTGGTGGACCAGAGCTGGATCTCGGGATAATTCTTCTTTACTTCCTTGGCGGTCTCTTCCATCATGCCGGAAGTTTCGCGCACCACGTTGGGTTTCTCGCAGATGGTTACGCCCTTGAATTTCTTCTTCTTCGCGTATTCGAACGCGGCGGTGACGATGCGGCGGGCAGCCGGGCGCGTGATGATCCGTACGCTCACGGCGAGGTCCTGCCCGGGAACGTTGGCGAAAGCTTTGAACTTGGCATGAGAGTTCAGGGCAGTGCGCACGATCTCGGGCGGGTTCGTCCACTCGATGCCGGCATACATGCCTTCCGTATTCTGGCGGAACACTGTGGTGTTGATGTGCGGCTCCTCGAAGCCGCCGTCGGTGCGTTTGCGAATGTAGTTCAGCGGGTTCCCGGTGAAGCCGACGCAGGGACGCATGCAGATGTCGAGATTGAATTTCTGTCGCATGGTCACGATGGGCGAGTAATAGACGTAGCCTTTGCCTTGCAGTTCGGGCTTGAGTTCCGCCTGCGCGGCCTTGTTTGGTTTGGAGGTGATGGCGCCGAACAGACCCAGCTCGTGCTTTTTCAGAAGCTCAATCGTGCGCTCGGGCAGCGCGTTGCCGTTGTTACACCAGCAGTCCCAGCCAATGTCGGCATGAACATAATCGGCGTCAAAGCCGACCGCCTTGAGCACACGCAGTGACTCGGGCAGAACCTGGTTGCCGATGCCGTCGCCCGGCATCGTGACTACGGTATGTTTGGACATGAGAGAGCGCATTTCTCCTTAGCTCAATATCAAAAACGTTTTCACCACAGAGTCACATAGTCAAAGAGTCAAAGAGTCACAGAGTCACAGAGTCACAGAGTCACAGAGAGATTGGGTTTGCAAACAAGACTAATAAAATTGTCATTCCGAGCGGAGCGAGGAATCTTTTTCTGATCATCTCCCATTCACGAGTTCAGTCCCAATCTCTTCGCGACCAGATTCTCCACTCCTTCGGCAATGACCAGCGATTGGGGCACGCTTCCCAGCGGCGGGAACGCAAATTTCTCTCCCTGCCACGTGATTGCGCTCGACGTGAAATCGATGTCGATCTCGTCGCCCGGAATGATCGTCTTCTCTTTGGCCGCAATTTCTTTTGCGAACTGCTCGCGCAGGCGCTTCACCAACTCCGGAACCTCCACGCACAGAAAGCCGTTGTTATACGCATTTCGCAGGTAAGTCTGAGAAAAGCTGGCAGCAATCACTAACGGAATGCCTTTCGCTTTCAGGCACGTGACCGCCTGTTCCCGGCTGGAACCGGTGCCGAAATTGAAGCCTCCGACAATTACATCGCCCGCGCTAGTGCGCGCCCCGAATTGCGGATCGTAGTTTTCCATGACGACTTTCGCCATCATCTCTTTCGTCATGTCGTCGCGGTAGGTGTAGTCCTTGCCATAAATGGCGTCGGTATTGATGTTGTCCTGCGGCATGAACACCAGGCGCCCTTTTACACGCGCTGGAAAGCCTTTGAGGATTTCGACTTTTTCGACGCTTCCACCACGGTTCGCCGCAAGTTCCGTATAGCGGCGCTCGGGATGGCGGTCGGCGAATTCGTGCGGCCCGCGGATGTATCCGGCCACGGCTGACGCCGCCACTACTTCGGGACTGGCGAGATAGCACTGCGCGTCGCGCGATCCCATGCGTCCCTTGAAATTGCGGTTGGTGGCGGAAATGCCAACTTCGCCTTTCTCCAGCAGGCCTACGCCGAGCCCAATGCACGGTCCGCATCCGGCGGGCAGCGGACGTGCGCCCGCGTCCATGAGCGTCTGCCAGGTGCCACGCCTTTCGGCTTCTTCCTGCACCCATTTGCTGGCTGCGCCCAAATAGAACTGCACACTCTGCGCGACCTTTTTCCCTTTCAGAACTCTTGCCGCGGCGTCCAAGTCTTCGAGCCGCGAGTTCACGCAGGAGACGAGATAGGCCTTATGAATCGCCACTTTCTTGCGCTCCATCTCGGCCAGCGATTGCATCACCTGCACCGTGTCGGGCCCGGAGACGTGAGGGGTGACCTGCGCGAGGTCGAGCGTGATCTTCGCAGCGTAGGCGGCGTGGGCATCAGGGTGCGGCGAATTCTTGGTCCAGCTCTCGAGGTCGGCCTCGGTGAAGCGCTCGATGCCTTGTGCTTTCAACCGCTGGTGCACTCCGCGCAAGTAAGCGATCGTGACTTCGTCGACCGGAAACCATCCCACCAGCGGTCCCCACTCAGTGGTCATGTTTGAGATCGACAGGCGCGCGTCCATGGAGAGCGAGGCCACACCGGGTCCGGTGAATTCAATAGCGGCGTTCAGGACCTCGTCATGGTTGTAGAGACCGCAGAGCGTGATGATCACATCTTTGCCGGTCGCTCCTTCGGGCAACTTGCCTTCGAGGCGCACTTCAATCGAACGCGGGATCTGCCACCAGAATTCGCCCGTGGCCCAAACGGCAGCCGCATCCGTGCGCACGATAGGTGTGCCGATCGCGCCGAGCGCACCGTACATGTTCGAGTGCGAGTCGGACGCCACAACGAAAGACCCGGGCACGACGTAACCGCGCTCGACCATGATCTGGTGCCCGATGCCAGAACCGGCGGGATAGAAGTCGACGCCGTGCTCTTTGGCGAAGGCTTCGATAGCGCGATATTTTTTCTGATTCGATTCGTCCTGGTTCTGGATATCGTGGTCGAGCGCAAAGACGAGCTGTTTCGGATCATGAATTTTCTTAGCGCCAATGCCTTTAAACTTGCTCATCACGGCGGACGTATTGTCGTGGGTCATAACGCGATGCGGGCGAATAGAGAGAAAGTCTCCCGCGCGCAAAGGCCGCGATGGGCCCTCGGCCATGTGGCTCTGAGCAATTTTTTCAACAACAGTTTGAGGCATACTTAACCTCCGTATTCAAATGAACCACGTAGGCACAGGTGCCCCACCTGTGCAGGCGAGCGCAGCTCGCCTTGTCTTTGCGGCGAGCATTATCTCCAGCCCTCAATCATCTGCGCTGTTGCGTTCTTGTTCTGGCCTTAGCACCGGCCTTTGCGACTAAAGGCTTTCGTGCTCGTACATCCGCCTTCATCAGCGCCATCAGCTTCGAAACCGAGCTGATCTTCTCCAAACCCCAAATCGCATCTTTCAATTTCTTTTGGGCTTGAGGAGACAAAACGCCCTCCGCCAGCGCCGAGAACTTCTCTTCGATTTCCTGATCGGTGAGCGGATTGCGCGGATCGCCCTTGGGATAATCGAGTTGCTCGGTGAAGCTCTGGCCCTCGGTAGTTGTGATGGTCACGATCACCCGCTGCAGTGCCGGAAACACCTTCTCAATTTCCGGATCGGCGACGACTTCCACCTTCTTCAGTTGCGCCCGAATGACAGGATCCATGATCTTCGCCATCTCGAATTGCGCGGGCGTGACCTGGCGATCGACCAGGGCCGCCGCGATCACATACGGCAGCGAGTGGTCGGCAGTTTCTTTGGTGTGCGGATCGTACTTGCTCGGGTCGGAGAGGATATCGGCAGCGCGAGCCAGCGAACGAATTTGAATTTTCGCGACCTGGTCCGGATGCAGGTCGTTCTTCTTCACGAGATCCAGCACGGCGGAAATTGGTGCGTGCGTGAGCGCTTCTGTCGGGAAGAACTTCATGCCGCACTGCGTGATGCGCCAGGAATCCCCCAGCCCGTCAGTAAGCAGGTTGAGCTTCCACTCGGGCCCGAAGCAATGCACCAACCCCTCTTTGCCGTCGATTACATGCTCCGGTCCGGTATAGCCCTTTTCCGCCAGCAGCGCGGCGAACATGCCGCTCTGCGTGGCCATGGGATCGACCGTGTTCTTCATCATGGTAAGTTTTCCGGCGGTCACCGCGCCCAGGGTACAGTGACGGCTGGCGGAGATGCCGACGGCGTGCTGGATCTGCTCCCATGACAAACGTAAGGCCCGGCCCGCCACGAAAGGAGAGACGAAGGCGGTAAGCGTCGCATGATGCCAGCCACGCTCGCGAATGCCCGGAAAGGCGGCCTCGCAGAGCCGCATTTCGAACTCGTGTCCCAGCACGAAGCCGACCATGAGTTCCTTGCCGCCCGACTTCGCGCGCTCGCAACCGGCCATCGCTGCGGGAAATATGTCCGACGGATGCGACGGGTCTTGCTTCCAATAGATGTCGTTGTAGTCCATGCAACGAATCATCAGCGCATTGGCAAGAGAAGCGGACACGGGATCCACCTTCTTGCCAGTTCCAATCACGGTGGCCGGACCCCGCCCGGCGACTTCGTCCAGCACCTGGAGCGCGATCTTTACGTCGTGCTGTTGATATCCGCCGAGCGCGCAGCCTACGGAATCGAGCAGAAAGCGCTTGGCCTGATAAACCGCCTCCTGCGAGAGGTGCGCGTAATCGAGAGCGGCGGCCCAGCGGGCCATTTTGGCGGTGATGGTCTCTTTGAGGGTTGCGGCAGTGGCGGACAATCTGTTTTCTCCGGTCAGTCGTTGGTCCTTGGTCGTTGGTCCTTGGTCGTTGGTCCTTGGTCGTTGGTCCTTGGTCGTTGGTCCTTGGTCGTCGGTCTTGGTTGTCGGTCTTGGTCGTCCGTCCTTTGTCGGTGGAGCGACGGGCGTCCTCGCCCGTCGGCCTTACTGCATATTCACCTCTCGGCCCCCTATCGCTTCTTAACGTTCTTCGGATTCTTGAACGGCAAGTACGCCATGAAGTCGGCGTGATGGACGATGTAAGCCTCGGTAGTGCGTTTCACCTGGTCCCCTTCCGCTGCATGGGCCGCGATAATGTGGCAGACTTCGTCAGGAACTCCACACTCGAGGGCCAACGCTACTCCTGTGAAGGGGTGCCGGAGAGCCTCGCCGCGCTCGCTTTGGCGTGCCTGACCATCCGGTCCAATTTCGTACTCCAGAAGCTTGCCGACGTCAGCAAGGATCGCACCCGCAATCACGGTATCGACGTTCACCGGCAACGCGCGCCCCATGAATTCCTTCATGGCCTCGGCGCTCTTGCGTGCAACGTGGACAACGCAGCGCTTGTGCTCCATAAACGTGATCGGGCAGTGCGGAACCAGCAGCGTGAACGGAATGTAATTGAGATCGTCGGGCTTCAGCGGACTGCGTTCGAGGGCCTTGGTCCAGGTCATGGCCACTTGCTCGCGCAATTTGGCGTCCTGGATCCACTGAATTTCGGGCCAGAGTTTATTGACCGCCTCGCGCATAGAGGCCTCCCTCGGTACTCCAGAAACCCCTTAGCTTATCGCGTGGAAGGGCGGGCGTCGAGGGCAACGGGCCACATGGCGGATGACTTATGTCCCAAAAGAGTACGCCAGTTCGCGGGATTAAAGAATGCGATAGTCGAGCCCACCTCGCAAGCCGAGCTATCGCTCGGCCGGGCAGATGAGACGTCTGCTCCTGCGTAGGCCCAGACGCCCTCGTCTGGGCGGCCGGGCGATAGCCCGGCGGATTGCGAAACTTTGGGCCGTCGTCCGCTCGCGGCTCATATCAGCGCTGAAAATCACCTTCAATTACTAAAAGTTAAAACGCGTCTGACTAGTGGCACATTAGCTGTCCCATTGCTGGATTGTGCATGCGACAATGTGCGCGCGGGAATGCGCCACACTCGCTTGCCTCAGACGAAAACCGGTCACGGCAGGGACGATGGTGCATCCAATGGTGGGGCCCGGAAATAAAAATATGTCAGCAATGTGTTCAAGTCGGAAGCACGCAGTGCTGTCCCTGATTTTTCTAATGCTGAGTGCGGCAGCCGCACAGCAAGCCCCCGATCCTGCCAAGCTCGCACTCGACCCCGCCACCCTGCCCCCGGCGTCTCCAAAGCACCCGTACAAATTCCAATTTCAGGCGCATGGCGGCATTCCTCCTTATAAATATGCATTCACCGAGAGCGTCCTGCCCCCGGGAACGACGCTGGGCGCGGATGGCCTACTCAGCGGGACGCCCCCTGCGCGTGGCCAATTTCGCTTCACGGTTTCCGTGACTGATAGCAGCACTCCTCCGCAGAGTGCATCCCGGCTCTTTGTGTTGCGTGTAGTGGCGCCCCTGTTGATGGAGTGGAAGAAATACGCCCACGTGTCCGGAAACCGGGTGGACGGGTCGGTGGTGGTCAGCAATGGCACCGAAGATGACTTCGATTTTACGTTCGTCGTGCTGGCGGTGGCAGAGGACGGGCGCGCGACGGCAATCGGCTATCAGCATTTCCCGCTGAAGAGCGCTACCGACTCGTTCGAAATACCGTTCGGAGACACGCTCCCCAGGGGAACGTACATGGTGCACGTCGATGCTGTCGCCGAAGTTCCACCCAAGGACGCCATTTATCGGACGCGGCTCCAGACGAAGGAGAAGCTGCAGGTCATGGTCGGGCCTTGAGTCGCTGAGGCGCCCTTGTCGCGCTCGTACAAGCCCTCCGGTACCATTGATTTAACTCTGGTATCCTAAGAGACTTCAGAGTGGGCAAAACGCCCATCGGTCATTAGCGTGTCTGGTGAATTACCCCATTGACTGCAGCGTCAATTATGGAACTGTTGCTCAATCTTGTCTGGCTGCTGCTGGCATTCCCCGCCTTCTGGGTTTGGCGCATCGCGAAAGATCGTCCGTGGCCGAGGCAGCAATCCCGTTGTTGTTGGCTGACTCTCGCCTGCATTTTGATTCTTCTGTTCCCAGTGGTATCGGCGACCGACGACCTACAGGCCATGCGGCCAGAGATGGAAGAGGCCAGTTCTCAGGATGCGCTCGGAAGCCCGCATCACGGGAAGCTCTTGGCCTCAGTTCGGACTGCATGCGATTCTTTTGCTTCGCCGGCAACGCTTTGTTCTGTACGTCCGGAGCCAGCGATTTCTGGATTGGTCGCGCAGCCAACCTTGCTGCCGTCGGCAAACCATCTAGTGATCACGCGTGCGGGGCGCGCGCCACCTCTGTCCTTCCTCGGGTAGCAGACAATTCGTCACTTACTCTGTAACGAATTTCCCTGTTGAATACACAGTTGTAAGCCGGAATAAGCCGTTAGCTCGCGCTCCGGGCAGCACAGCGAAGGCCGTGGGAGCCATTGAGTACATGATTCGAAGAGCATTTTGGTTGAGCGGCATGCTGCTGATGCTGCTGCGACCGGGAGCGGAGGCGCAGAACAAATCGCTGACCTGGGAACAGGTGCGCGAACGCTTCGAAACCAGCAATCCAACTCTGATCGCAGGACGGCTGAACGTTGACGAATCCAAGGCACAGGAGATTACAGCGTTTTTGCGCCCCAATCCCACCTTTACCGTCTCCGCCGACGGGACGCAGATTGTCCCTCACAAAGGCGTCTGGCAACCTCTCGCGGGTACGTTTGAAACTCCCAGCATCAGCTACCTTCACGAGCGCCAGCACAAACGCGAATTGCGCCTGGAGAGCGCCCAGAAAGGCACCTCGATTGCCACTTCGCAGCAGGCCGACCTGGAACGAAGTCTCTTATTCAACCTGCGAAGCGCGTTTGTCCAGACGCTGCAGTCTAAGGCCGTGTTGGACGTCTCGAAGGCGAACCTCGAGTACTACGACCACGTCCTGTCGGTGAGCAATGAGCAGTACAAGGCGGGCGACATTGCACAGATCGATCTCGACCGCCTGCAACTGCAACGCGTGCAGTTCGAGGCGGACGTCCAAACGGCCGAGGTGAATCTGAGGACAGCCAAAATCCAATTGCTCCAACTGCTGAACGATCGCACGCCGGTGGACCAGTTCGATGTGGTCGGACCGTTCGATTTCGGCGAGCAACTCCAGTCGCTCGACGACTACCGTAAAGTCGCGCTTGACGCGCGTCCCGATCTGCGCGCGGCCTTGGAATCCGTCGACAAGGCGAAGACTGACCATAAGCTGGCGATCGCCAATGGCTCCGCCGATCCCACGTTCGCTACGTGGTATACACACAATTCGTCCAACAACAATCCGTTTGGCACCGATACTCTGGGCGTGAGTGT
>QIAH01000021.1 GCA_003225465.1 Acidobacteriota bacterium
CGGCTTGCCAGGAAGCCCATGGCAAACCGCGCAATCGGCCTTGTAGGTCTCAGCGCCGGCCAAGTAGTTGGGTTCATCGGTGGGAATGGGAACGCTGTGCGGCATTTCGCGCTCCAACGCCTTGTGCAGCGCTTTTTTGGCCAGATATTTTTCGAACGGCATGGGAGCGGAGTCAGTGGCCACAGGGGCCTGTCCGGCGAGGAAGTAGCCGAACAAACCCAAAGTGAGCAGTAAAGCGCCGACAATGATGCCGGTGACGAACGATCTCATAGTCTGGTGGTCCTCGGGTTGATAACCACTTCGTCCCTCAATGCTACGGGTTCGGTTTCACAATTGTGAATAGCAAACCTGAGCCGGGGACGATTCATACTGCCATATCCAGCGCCCAGTCCAAAGTCCTGCTCCATCAGGAAAATGAATCCTGCAAATCGATAGATTCAGGCTGCTCTCCGTCCCCCCTTTGTGCCATGGACCCGCGAATCGAGTTCGCGGACAATGATGGAGCGGCGAGTCCGGGTGAGAGTTCCGGGCGATCCGCTCCTACCTGCAAGAAAAATGCATTGGGAACACTAGCGCGACCGAGGAGAACGGATTGAAGTTTTGGGAATCAATCCAGGACGATGAAGCTCAAGGCGTCAGCGAATATGCGATGCTGCTCGTGTTGCTGGTGCTGATCGTCGTGGCAGCCGTGCATGCTCTCGGCATGAACGCGCAACAGGTGATTGATCGCGTGAACACCGCTCTCACTGGCTAGTGCTGTCCTGCCGTGCTGACCCAACTCCCCTGCTCATGAGCTCGCTTCAGCGCCTTCTTCTGCGCTTTGTCAGATTTCCTCATCGCCTTTTGCTGCTGCTTTGCGTTCTTCTGCATGGCCTTCTGCGCTTTTCTGGCCGCCTTCTGATAGGCACGTGTTTGCTGGCTCGCGGCCTCCTGGCGGCTGGCGCCCGAAGGAAGCACGAAGCAGAAACTGATCAACCATGGAAGAAGAAGGCGAATTGCGAATTTCTTCATCAAATCTCCAAGGGGGGAGCCGTTGTTAGATTTTACTCCGAGACCAGAGAATTGCCTCAACCGGGCCTTCCCAAAATGAAGAAATGGTAGGCGCGGCAGGAATCGAACCTGCGACCCTCTGCTTAGAAGGCAGATGCTCTATCCGACTGAGCTACGCGCCCGCTTTCAGCGAACTGCAAATGGACGCAACTAGTTTACCAAGCGGATGGTCGTCGTTGCGGATTCAGCCATCATGACTCGCGTAACCTGCGTTCTATTGGTCCCCGTTACGGCCGCACTCCTCGCTTGCGAAGGTCAGCGCATTATTTCTGGCTTTCAAGCTGCAGTGGTACTCCCCTCCCACCGAATCGGCCGCGCTATAGGTTTGAGAACTTTGCTGTCCGGAATTTCCCGTGATCTGGAAGGATGAACTGAGGTCCAACGTATCGACCGAATTCACCTTGTTGCGCACGACGCTTGTGCGCAACGGCGACACGAAATCGCGATCGAACTCCTGCGAGACCTGTCCGTTTTGCGTAATCGAGCCGTCCGCATTGAAGATCAGGGTGTAATTGAGCGTGAGGGGATAGCTGAAAGATTCGCGGGCAATGGCAGGCCCTTGACTGTTGCTGGTGATCACCGTGGAACTGAGCTGCGTGTTCTGGCTGATGTCCTGCGTGTAGGCAGTGGCATTGATGTCGAAGTTCTGCAGGTTGCCGAAGGTTACTTGTTGGCGAATATCGGTGCCTACTCTTCCATGCGACGTGTTCACATATCCCGCTACACGGAACGAGCGTATCGAGTGAGTGGTCACGCTGCCGCTCACGTTGCCCGAAGAATCTGTCGTAAGATTCTCTTGGATGGATGGACTCGGGCCAGCACCGATGGTGTTCTTCGTGACGGCGCCCGTCACCTGCGTCGCTCCGTGATCCAGGAAAAGCAAGAGAGTCGCGGTCGCCGAAAAATAGTTGTTCGCATTAAATACGTTCAGGCCAATCGTATGAGGCAGCCCGTTGCTGAGCACGCCGGCAAAGGGTGTGAGATTGACGCGGTAAGGTACAAAGTTCAGCGTTTGCACGCCCGGAATGGGCTCCCAGAAAAATGGATCGACGCCCCCGGTGTAGATCCACGGGTACACAGGTGCGACTCCTGCGGGCTGACCATCGATGCTGATCTCGGCCTCGCGAAATGCCGTGCTGCCGCAACTCTGCAGTTCGGCTGCGACATCATTGGGCACGCAGGAATACCAGAACTCGTCGCCGATCTGGCTCTGCGTGATCACATCCAGGTACGCGCTCTCGATGTTGGCAGGCAGTGTCAGCGTTGAAGCTAGCTGATCGGTGGGGGTAAACAGCAAGGCCGGCTCGTTGAATCCACCGGAGCCGTTCGCTTGGCGTAGGGGCAAGACCGCGTCCGGCACGCGATGGGAACTGTCGTTCTCGCTGGCCGGATAGAACTCCAACGAAGCGCTTCCGGAAATGATTCCGGTGTAAGTGCTGTTCACGATATTTCCCAGAATGACCGATCCCGACTGAGGACTGGCGAACAGGGCGCTGTAGTCAGTGACATCGCGCTCGATATGCCAACTGGGCGCCAGGTTCTTGCGCGGCTCGGCGGTCGTGCCGAAGTAAAGATTCACGAAACCCATATCGACGATGGCCGTGCGGTCGAATTGGCGGCCGGCCGTTACGCTGAAATCCGCCGTGAAGACGACTTTCTGCCATGGACCTGGACAAGCGGATGGCGGCTGGTACTGGTAGGTCGGAATACTGAAATCCACAAACTGTAATCCGGCAAACAGAGTCACCACGCAGGGCTTGACGTGAGGACGCGATACAGGCGGATCCGCCGTCACGGTGTTTGAAGACCCGATCTGAAAACTCTGCGCAGCGGCAATGTGCGCGGTGAGAGAAAGAACTCCAACGACAGCGAGTTTTTTGGCGCAGCGTACGACGGCAGGATGAAGCATTGTGAGTCTCCTCGCTCAGAACATCTCGGCGACGGACGTGGCTTTTCTTGGCGGTGTAATTGAGTGGAACGTGAAAAGAAGGCCAGTTACAGGCGGGCAGTGTAGTGAGGGGATGCCCCACTGTCAAGAGCAATGCCGCGCTGTGACCCGCCACTGCTGGCGTTTTCAGAGTATCTGCCAGATCGAAGTCCGCTTCGGAAAGTGCGGAAAACCAGTCCCTTTAGGACGCCTTGATATTCGCCTTTTATTCGCTATAATATTCGCCCATGGATGAGCGCGCCAAAGCGATTCTGGTGGCTGCCGCCGCGATAGTCGCGCCCAAGCTGCGCGATTTCAAGGACACGCCCGCATTGCGCTCGGCGGTCCACGATGCCATCCGGGTAGCGGAATACATGGCGCGGGTTGTCGAGAGTCGCTGCGCTGAGAAGAAGCCGGCGTGAGCGCAGTTGCAAATCTGAAGTTCGAACTGGCGGATCGAGCCCGGAACTACGCTTTGGCGCGATCGTTCCCGTTTTGTCTGGGATATGGAGACTCCCCGGTCGTGTGCTTCCAGGCTTGTGGCGCTCTGCACGGAAATTTCCATCCCGTCAGCTACAAAGCGCTGCAAGCCAATCCCGAGTGGCGACGACGTCTTAATAAGGTCCACACCACTGCGAAAACCGTCCTGCCGCGTGCTGAGAATGGGAATTGGCGAGAGCTGGACTCATGCATGAGCTCCGATGCGTTGTTGATGAATGTGTTCTGCCATCCCGGAGTGTTACGGAGTACTCGCGTGGCAGCCGTGCTCGGGCTACAGGCGAAGCTGAATCCAAGATTCGGGGTGCCGGCGCGGGTGCCGCTCACGAATGGCAGATTGGATCGGACCGAGGTTGACTTGAAGATTGGCGACTTGCTGGTCGAAGCAAAATTGACGGAGAGCGATTTCCAGCGCGCAAGAAAGACAACGATCCTCCACTATCGCGATTTCCGAGAAGTCTTTGACGAAGAGCTGCTGCCCTGGGTGGGTGAGTGTTACAACTCTTATCAGCTTATTCGGAACGTGCTGGCGGCTTACGCAAGCCAGTGCTCGCTTTGTGTTTTGCTGGACGCAAGAAGGCCGGACCTTGTGGACGCGTGGTACACGGTCATGCGTAGCGTGAAACCAGTCACTCTGCGCACTGCCTGCAAGGTTCTCACCTGGCAAGAACTGTCGCGCGTGCTGCCCGCGAGCATGCAGGCCTTCCTGGCCGTCAAGTACGGGATTCACTGAGCATCGGCCCGAGTGGAAAAGCCGAATGCGTGCACTCGTACGGGCCCGCGCGGGGTCGTCTATTCCACGACGATGCGTCACCACGAAACTTCTTTTTCGGGTAGATGAGCTGAAGAATCGCCGTCTTTGGATAACCGGTTGTCCTGCTCGGGGGCAACGCAATCGACGCGTTGCCTTCTGGCCCGCGCTAGGCGATAATCCCAGCTTCCACAATCCCATAGAGTTCTGAGGAGCACGACATGAAACGTACACTATCGATTTCGTTGTTATCCGCGCTACTCGCTTTGAGCTCGGTCGCATGGGCTCAAGATGTGAAGTCCGACGTGGACACTGCCGCCAAGGATACGGGGCACGCAACCAAGAAAGCCGCCACGAAAACAGCGGCCGCAACGAAGGATGCGAGCGTCAAAACCGCCGACACCAGCGAAACCGCGGCCAAGAGGACTGGTCACGCCACCAAGGAAGGCGCGGTGAAGACCGGAGACACGACTGAACATGCCGCCAAGAAGACGGGCTCGGCGATCAAGAAGGGTGTCAAGAAGACGGGAGCCGGCACCAAGAAGGGCGTGACCAAAACCGCAGACGCGGTCAAGTAAAAGTTTATCGCGGGCCTGCTCGGAGCACTGCGCGCCAGGTGGTTTTGTTGGAGGAGAAAAGATGCCCAGCCTGCGGTCGCGCAGACCTTTCGGGGGGTTCTCGCAAGCCGAGTACGAAACTTTGGCGGAGTTCCGTTATCACTTGGCGAGGTTCTTGCGCCGCCGCAAAGACGCCGCGCGCGCGGAAGGTTTGCAGCCGCAGCAGTACGAGTTACTACTGGCGGTTTCGGGCTTGCCCAAAGAAAAGCAGCCGACTATCAAAGAGATCGCAGCCCAACTCTGTCTGGAGCACCACACGGTTGTGGAACTTGCCGACCGGCTGGAAAAGCAGGGGTTGCTCGTTCGTCGCAGTTCCCCTCTGGACAAACGTGTAGCTCTCTTGCAGGTGACACGGTCGGGGCAGGGCGTGCTCGGCCGCATCGTCGGTTTTAGTTTCGCGCAGCTGCGTGACGAAGCTCCCCTGCTGATCACGAGTCTGCGGCGCATTCTGAAAAGACCAACCGGAAGCTAATTGAAAGACGTCTCTTCCCCTCTGCAGCCGGCAAAAACATCGCGCCTTGCATACATCGACTGGATGCGCGGTCTCGCCTGCGTCCTGATGTTTCAGACCCATTGTTACGACGCCTGGCTCTCGCCGGAAGCACGCAAGTCCACCTTCTTTATGTATTCGCAACTGGGCGGCACGCTGCCGGCGCCCTTGTTTCTCTTTCTCGCCGGAATTTCGTTTGCGCTGGTAACCGACAAACTGATTCTCAAAGGCGTTGCCCCGGGACCTATCGCTCGCAGCACGATCCGGCGAGGCGCGGAGATTTTTGCTTTGGGATTGCTCTTCCGGCTGCAGGAATACTTGATTGCCTGGGGCTGGGCGCCGTGGACTGACTTGCTTCGCGTGGATATTCTCAACACCATTGGCGTTTCGATGATGCTGATGGGGCTGACCTGCTGGATCGTCCTGGCAAGTCCCGGAAACGTGGCCCAGCGCGCGCGTTTAGGAATCACGGCCGCCGCCGTTGCATTGAGCATCTCGCTGCTCACACCTCCCCTATGGACAAGCTGGCGACCGCAATGGCTTCCTTGGCCGCTTCAGTCATACATCAATGGCGTTCACAATCTGGGCGAACCGCAAGCTTGGCTATTTCCAATTTTTCCGTGGGCCGGCTTCGCGTTTGCCGGCTTGGCGATCGGATTCTTGCTGCGCGCTGAGTGGACCCGTTGCCACGAAGGGGGCCTTTTCCTGGTCGCCGGTGTTTTCGGTGTGGGCCTCATTCAGGGGGCGCGTTGGCTGGACTCGCAGCCGCTGCACCTCTTTGCCACTTACGATTTCTGGCACACGAGTCCGGCCTTTTTCCTGATCCGTGTGGGATTGCTGTTCACGATTCTCTGCGCGAGTTATGTCTGGTGCCGCTGGGGACCGGGGCAATGGGCCTTCAGCCCGCTGATTCAGTTAGGGCAGACTTCCCTTTTGGTGTACTGGGTGCATATCGAATTTGTTTATGGGCGCGTGTCGATTCTTTCGAAGCGCGTACAGGGTATGATGAGCGCGAGCATCGGACTACTGCTGATTTTTCTGGCAATGTTAGCGCTGTCGCTGGCAAGGACGAAGCTGAAAGGCCGCGGGGTCAAGCCTTTTTGGAGGGACACGACTCCCTCCTCGCAGCGACTGGCTCAGCCACATCAAGAAGTGACGGCGCCGCCCCAGTTGCTGCGCTCGAGGAACGTGGGTGGCTCGTAGGTACGCCCGGCAGCCAGGCGCCGCTCCTCCCGTCGACTGGTCCATAAAAGCACTGGCCCTCCCGCTCGAGACGCGACCCGCGCCACGTTTCCGAATTCCTTCTCCACTTCGCGGCGCAACGCAGCAATCTCTTCGCTCACATTCCGATTCACTTTCCGAAGGTGTTTTTCCATCGCCCAAAGGGCCGCGTTATAAGCGGTGCGCAATTTCGCCGAC
Source organism: Acidobacteriota bacterium (assembly GCA_003225465.1). GTDB lineage: Bacteria > Acidobacteriota > Terriglobia > Terriglobales > Acidobacteriaceae > Gp1-AA133. The sequence goes on from QIAH01000021.1 coordinate 6,753, forward strand.
TCGCGGGTGAATCGCTCCCGAACACGCGCGTCTGGATAGTCGCGGTACCGGCGCCATCCCTGCAGCATGGTCTGGCACATGCGGTACAGGCTGGGACCATTTTGTTCAAAATCCCGCTGGAACGCCGAGTCCAAAAACCGCTTGGAATCTTCCCGAGAAATGGCGGCATGCTGGAAATTGAACTTATCCTGGCCATGAATATCGGCGAGGTCGACGTCTTCCAGCAGCCGGCCCTGCCCCGACATTTCTTTATAAAGCGGCGTGCCCGGTACGGGCGTGTAGAGCATGAACTGGTGGAAATCCGTGCGATGACTGACGGCGTAATCGATCTCGTCAGCAATATTTTCATTCGTGTGATGTTCGAGTCCGATGATGGTCGAGCCTTGCACGCGAATGCCGTGCTCGCGCAGTTCGCTGGTAAGTTGACGAGTGTCCGCGCCCTGGAGCTTGGCATAATGGGAACGCGGCGACTCCAGCCCCATCCACAACCACGAGATGCCAAGTTCCACCAGTTCCTGCAGCCTGTACTTGCGAATAGCATTCGCTGAGGCGAATACTGCGAGTCCCCAGCTCTTGCCGGCTTCTTTCATGCGTTGCAGCAGTTGCATGGCGCGCTCGCGGTGCAGGAGAAAATTCTCGTCCATGATGAAAAAATTCTGGACCTGCAAGGACGTTTCCATGTGATTCATTACGTCGAAAAGTTCATCCCCGGTTTCGAAGAAGTTCACGAACTTGCCTTTGCCGCCGAAGAATGAAGACGTAGTGCAGAAGTTGCATCCCATCGGGCAGCCCACCGAAGGAATGACAGTGGCTGCGGTCCCACCTTTCCGTTCCGGCAACCGGATGCCGAGAATGCGGGTCTCGAGCCCGGAGACGATTTCAGGATGGCGAATCGGGGCCGCGGCATCCTCACCCAGGTACTCGCGCATCCAGCGGATTCCTTCGCCGCGCACGATGTGGTCGGCATCGATCATCACTTCAATTCCGGGAATCGCGGTGACATGGCCGCCCACAACAATCACAGAGCGTGGGGACAGCTTGCGAACCAGCCGGCACATCTCCCGCACTTTTTTGAGGTTGACGATGATCGATGAGATGCCGACGACGTCATACTCGTTCGCAGTTAGCTCGCGGGCAAACGCATCGCGGGTCGGAAAATCCAACAGCGTGCAAGGCGCAGAAATGTTTGCCTGGATCATCATGATGCCCCAGGAGCGATGGAACATACGCAGGGAAAACGCGCCTTGCGCCCGCGTGACCTGGTTGTGATACAGCTCCATCGGATTAATGGAGCGGCTCCCGAACTCGTCATCTTGTGCGTAAGGACCAAAAACCGAAGTGAGGAGCACGCGCGCTCGCGTGCCCTTGGGGTGAATTTTCATGCTGGCTGTAAGCTCCTGGCTTGAGCCTAGAGAACCAGGTCCCTGCGTGTATGTGAGCATGGCCACAAAATACAAAACTATTACATACGGCTCGAACACACCTGCGCTAGCGCGTTGGTTACCACACTTAGGGCCATGGCCCACTGAGCACGAGCCTTGGCCTCGTCTTCTCCGAAGCCGAAGAGATAGAACGTGACATAGAAACCATCGCGAACGCAGGCGTCCTCGTGGTAATGGCAGCGGCGCAAAACAAATTCCGCCGAAGCCGGAATTTCAGGGCCGCTCTGCAGCAGTTTCGTGAGCCTCTTCAGCAAGCTCTCGTGATCCTCAAACGAGAAACGAGCCGCAGAATTTGTAAACAGCAGGTCCACATAAGAGCCGAATTTCCATGGCTCGCCGAAAATTTCTTCCTCCGGGTGAATTTCATTAGTGGACCAGGCGTCGCATTTCGCGCTCTCCAGAATGGAGATTTGCGCATTCACAGCCAGCAGGAACTCGCGCAGCTCCCCGATCCGAACCGCTTCTTCGATGTGATCCAGCATCTGCGGTTCACGTTTCAGGTCGTAGTAGCGAAAACTGCCGTCCGGCGCAGCCCAAGGCATCTCGAGCGTCTCATCGTCGCAGCCGAGTTCAACCGCATAGTCCGTTTGCATCGAGCTTGGAGAGGTAAAAGACCGATGGACTCCCGCCGTCCACCGGTCCTCGGATGGTCTGCGTCTATTTGGCGGGCGCAGGCTGCGGAGCTGGTGGTTGGGCAGGAGTGCCGAAATTCACCTTGGGCACCTCGCGCGATCCCTCGGCGGCTTTGAAGTACGCATCGTTGGACTTGAAACCTGCCCAGCCGGCAAATACGCTCGCGGGGAATTGCTGGACGTAGGTGTTGTAGTCCTGCAGGGCGTCGTTGTAGCGCTTCCGTGCCACGGCGATGCGATTTTCAGTGCCGGCCAGTTCGTCCTGCAAGCGCAGAAAGTTTTCGTTCGACTTCAACTGCGGATAGTTCTCCGCGATCGCGAGCAGGCGACCAAGGGCGCCGTCTAATTGATTATTGGCGGCAATTTTCTCGGACGGCGATCTCGCCGACAATAACGCTGAGCGCGCGTTCGCGATGTCGCCGAACACCGTCTGCTCCTGCTTGGCGTACGCTTTGACGGTTTCGACCAGGTTTGGGATTAGGTCCGCACGGCGTTGCAAATTCACATCGACCTCAGACCACGCAGACTTGACGGCTTCGTTCTTCGATACGAGCGTGTTGCGAACGGTTACGTATTGTCCGAATACAACCAGCGCAATCAGCGCGAGGATGATCACTGCGATTAAACCCTTACCCATGCGACTCTCCTTTTAAAACTCGGCAAAGTTACGCCCTCGGGGAATCCAGCATCTTGTCGACAGCGGAGGTCACCTGCTCAACCGCGGACAGATATCTGGCAGCGAGGTCCTGCACCTGAAATTGCTTGGGATCGGTCCGGCCTGCCCGAATGTCCAGCAGATGATCGAAGGGGCTGGCGTCAAAAGCAACAATCGCGGCAAGAGCCTTCACGGATTCCCGCTTGGTTGCCGGCACTGGCTCGCCCTGTGCAATCAGGGCATGCCGGAACAAGGTAGCGAACGCTGACACCGAACGCAACAACAGTTGCCAGGTCTGTTTTTCGTTACCGGCATGCGCGAGCAAACGCTGGCGGAGCAGAATGAGTTTCTCGCGGAGTTCATATTCGAGTTGCGCCCGGTGCAGGTTCATCGGAATCTCAAGGTTTGAGACCAGATCGGCGCCCGCCAGCACTCGATGCCGGCGCTTGATGTCCAGTAACTCGATGGAAAAGACATCGGCAGAGCGCTCCAGTTCGTCGCGAGTAATGAGAAGTGGAGCAGGATGGCGTTTCGTCCAGGCCTGGATGGCAGGCGCAAGCGGCAGCAGTTTGGACAACGTAGTGTCTTTCAGGATCGCGAGTAAGTTGATGTTGGAGTATTCCTCATCGTAATCGCCCGAAATGGCGGAACCGTATAGAACCAGGCTTTCGAAGTTCCCGCCTGCCGATTGCTGGAATTGTTGGACGAACTCGTTGATCTGCTTTTCGGGAACCGCGTTCTTAGGAGCCATAACAAGTCCTCAGTTCTGCTGCCTACCAACTGCCTCCCGCACCGCCACCGCCGGTACTGCCGCCGCCAAAACCACCGAAGCCTCCGCCACCCCCGCCGAAACCACCACCACCATCCCCGCCCCCACGATAACCTCCGCTTCCTCCGAAGAGGAACATGTAAAAGAGCAAGCGGCGCAGAGGGGGAACAGCCAGCACAAAAACGATCAGCGCGATGATCGCCAGAATCTTGCCCAGAGAAAGTTCTACCTCGCGCGGCTGCGGACGCGACTCTAGCGGCTCGATGCGGCGCGGCTGCGAGGTCGTGATTTCGACGCCGGCATCTTTGGCGATGACATCAACGATACGCGAAGTGAGCAGACTCACCGCACCGTCGTAGTCCCCTCGCTTTAAGTACGGTACAGCTTCGCGTCCAAAGCCTCCAACCTTCCCGTCAGGGAGAATTCCCTCCAGACCGTAGCCGACATTGATGTAATATTTGCGATCCTGCACCGCCAGGAGAATGAGGACACCACGATCTTTGCCCTTCTGGCCAATTCCCCACTTCTGATACAGGTCCACGGAATAGTTAAAGATGTCTTCACCGTCGGTGGACTTGACCGTGACGACGACCACGGAAGCCTGTGCCTTCTCGAGGACCTGGCGGCACATTTCCTTGAGTTGGGTGACAGTGGGCGGACCGAGTACACCCGCGAAGTCATTGACGCAGTCTGTAGCCTTGAGAGATGCCACCGGCTCGGCACTCGCGCACGCCGCCAACACTAGTACAGCGAGGGCGATGGACAGCCATTTCAAGCGCAGCTGCATTCGGGCTCGATTGTAAACGAATTGGACTGATAACCCCGTGATGGCTGTATGGACGAGAAACACCGTGAATGCCGTGCGCGCAAATCGCGTGCACAAATCATTCGATGGTGGATCTGCGATGCGAGACTCTCATTCAGAAGCGGCGCAGGAAGTCTATGACCTGCCGCTCTGCCCAGCGGCCGTCATACCCGTTGGCCTCGGCGAGAAAGGAGCAATGACCGCCGTCGGCGCACTCGATGAATTTCACATTCGGATTTGCGGAAATTTTCCGCCGCGTCTCGGGAAGGATACGAATAAACGGGTCATTGGCAGCGTGGAGAATCAACCCGGGAACAGAAATCTGGCCCACCACATTCGAAGCCGCTGCGCGCGCGTAATAATCGACGGCACCCTGGAACCCGCAGTAGTAGGCCGTAATCTTGTCGTCGAAGTCGCGCAGGCTCCGGATACCGCGAAGCCGCTTCGCATCGAAATGGCCCGGAAATAATTTTGCTTTTTGCCGAAAGCGCTGGCGCAGCTTCACCATGAAATATTGCTCGTAAAGGCGGTTGCCGGGAAGATGCAGAGCATCGGCGGAGGCTGCCAGATCCATTGCCGGACAGACTGCCGCCACCGCCCGAAATTCAGGCGGGGCTTCCCTGCCCCATTCGCCGGCCGTCTTTAAAACCAGGTTGCCGCCCATCGAAAAGCCCACCAATGCAACCCGCTGAACTTTGTCCTGCTCGATCACATTGCGGGCGACGGCGGCCACATCCCCCGAAAGACTCGAGTTATAGAGCGTCGGCGCCAGATGGTCAGTGCCGCCACAATTCCGCTGATTCACCCGCACCACATTCATGCCGGCCACCAGGCCCTTTTGCGTCACGCCGATCACGTAGCCCGATTCGCTCGAGCCTTCCAGTCCGTGAACAACAAGAATCGTGAGAGCGTTCCGGCGATCCGCCTGCCAATGACAGCGGCACAGAATCTTCACTCCCGCTGCGACTTCAACATAGCGATCTTCCGGGACGGGTAGCTGGGAGCCACGCAGCAGGAAAAATCCCGCCAGCGTCTGCAGATGGCCTCCGCGTAGAAGACGCCGCGCCGTAAACGAGGGGGCTTCCGAAGTGGATTGCAGATCGTGCACTCTTTGATTTTAAATACAGATAGAGTTTTCGTGCAGTTGTGCGTTATAAGGAGTGATTTCATGCCGATTTTTGAGTATGTTTGCCAGAACTGCGATCATGGGTTCGAAGCCCTCGTCTACGGCTCAGAGAAGGCGGAGTGCCCGAAGTGTCACAGTAAGAAACTTGCTCCGCAGCTTTCGACGTTTGCTGTCGCCAGCAAGGGTGCACCCAAAGCCTCGCCATCCGCCGGACCATGTGGCACTTGCGGCGATCCCGGCGGCCCGGGCGCGTGCTCGATGCGCGACTTCGATTAGCTACCACTTACCTGCGGAAACCGCTCTCTCCTGGGTAACTTTGGAGACTCAGGGTAGTAACGGGTGTTACTTTTCGAGACCCCGAAAAGCTCATGGACCGTCGACGGGAGACACGCATCGATACGGCGTTGCCAGTGCGCATCTGGGGCGTGGATACCTACTGCCGTCCCTTCATGCAAATGGCCAGCGTGCGCAATATCAGCAGTCTCGGCGCGATCCTTCAGAACGTAAGGGCGCAGATTAAACCCGGCGAGATCCTCGACGTCCAATACGACGGAGTGAAGGCGCAGTTTCGTGTGGTATGGGCGGGCAGGCCCGGCACCATCGAAGCCGGCGAATTAGGCCTGGAGCGTCTGCCCGAGGAGCCTTACATTTGGGACGTCGATCCGGCGCGCTGCGGACATACCGTCGGCAACGGCTAGTCAGCCGTCCCCTCCTCTGCCTTCAAACAATTGGGGACCCGCAGAAGCGCAGATCCCCAACACCATTAGAATTTCAAAACGATTCCAGTCGAGTAGCGGAAATTGTTCTGGCTCGACCCGGCAACCCGCGTTTGCAGGAAGTCTGCCTGCCCCAGGCGGATAGCGAAATTGCGGCTCAGATTCACATCCACACCACCGCCAGCTGCCCAGGTGAAGTCGGTTGACGACGCCGACACGCCAAATGCCGAGCCGGAAAGCCGCCCACCACCAAACAGGACATGAGCAAACGGCGTTAGCCGCGAAGAATTAGGGACCCGCACGGTCGGTCCGAACAAGAATGTGTAGAAGTTTGTTTTAACACCCACGCCCAACACACTCGGTGTGCCGTAAGAACCGCTGAAATCTGCCGTCACGCCCAAATTACGTGAAAAGAAACCGCTCGCGGAGGCATTCCAACCGTTCAGGTTGAAGCCACCGAGGCCCGACATCCCGCTATTTGCGTGGAAGTACTGGTACCCGCCAAAAATCTCAGCTTTCGGCGCCTCCCCGCGTTCCTGGCCGAAAGCCACCAGAGAAAGCGATAGCACTGCGCACACTACGACGAAGTTGCGTATCATTGCTGCTCCTTTTACCCAAAATGTGTCCTGGTCCGGCATAAGTGACAGAACACGATTCACCAAGACCTGCTCGATCATAGAGGCCTAAGTTCCCTGGGTACCGTGATAACAGTCACGTGCGCTTGTGAGAGGAGTGCACAATTGGGCACTCCCATTTTGGTAGGCGAAAAAAATAAACCGGGCAGCCAAGCCGCCCGGTTCGAGTAAGTTGCACTTAGTTTGCTCTAATCGAGGTCTAAGTTCCTTCGGACCACCCCGCCAGATACTCTTCCTGTTCAGGCGTGAGCCGATCGATCTTGATTCCCATCGATTCCAGCTTCAGCCGCGCAACTCGTTTGTCGAGTTCGACGGGAACGGTGTAGACCGTCTTTTCCATCTTGCTATGGTTCTTCACCACGTGGTCGACCGAGAGTGCCTGGTCGGCGAAGCTCATGTCCATCACCGATGGTGGATGCCCCTCCGCCGCCGCCAGGTTAATCAGCCGGCCTTCGCCCAGCAGATTGATCTTACGGCCGTCTTTCATCGAGTATTCTTCGACGAAATGGCGCGTGGTGCGCTTGGAGGAAGCCATCTTCTCCAGGGTCGGAATGTCGATCTCGACGTTGAAGTGGCCCGAGTTCGAGATAATCGCGCCATTCTTCATGACTTCGAAATGTTCTTTCGAGAGCACGTTTTTATTTCCGGTCACGGTGCAGAAGACGTCACCGATTTTGGCTGCTTCGTTCATCGACATCACACGGAACCCGTCCATCACGGCTTCCAGAGCTTTCGTCGGATCAACCTCGGTCACGATCACCTCAGCGCCCGCACCCCGAGCGCGGCTTGCCAGTCCGCGGCCACACCACCCGTAGCCGGCGATCACGAACTTCGACCCGGCCAACAGGAAGTTGGTGGCGCGGATAATGCCGTCAATAGTGGACTGCCCGGTGCCGTAGCGGTTATCGAAAAAATGCTTGGTATCGGCATCGTTGACCGCAATGATCGGATAGCGCAGCACTCCTTCCTTGGCCATGGCGCGCAGGCGGATCACCCCGGTGGTCGTCTCTTCCGTTCCCCCAATGACGCCGTCTATCACGTCCGTGCGTTTGGTGTGCAGAACATTCACCAGGTCGGCGCCATCGTCCATGGTGATGTGAGGCTTGTGATCGATGGCCGCCAGGATGTGCTGGTAATAAGTCTCGTTGTCCTCGCCCTTGATGGCGAACACCGGGACGTTGTAGTCGCGCACCAGGCTGGCGGCCACATCGTCCTGGGTCGACAGCGGATTGGAGGCGCACAATACCACGTCCGCGCCACCATCACGCAGGCAGACTGCCAGATTTGCGGTCTCGGCAGTGACGTGCAGGCAGGCTGAAATACGGATCCCTTTCAGCGGCTGATTCTTGATGAATTCCTTGCGGATGATCTGCAGGACATTCATGGACTGGTTGGCCCAGTCGATGCGCTTCTTCCCCATGTCCGCAAGATCGAGATTCTTAACGTCGCAGTTGATTTGCGTCGGTGTCGTTGACATACCTCTCCTGATTTCTATGATGACGGTGAAATTCTGGGCGCCAGCCTCACAGCTAGACGACCAGAATACACGAAACGTTGGGAGGGATTTTTCCCGAACGTCACTACCTGGAGTTACCAGGGGACGTCGCCAAACGTCCCCGTTTCGTCTTACGGAAACTACCGCTTCGCGGCCTGCAAAGCCGGTTCGCGCAGCCCAGCTTCGCTGGCCAGCTTGGCAGCCTTATCCGTGGCTTCCCAGGTGAAGTCCTTGTCAGTGCGTCCGAAATGGCCGTACGCAGCCGTCTTGCGATAGATCGGACGCCGCAAGTTCAGCGAATCGATAATGCCCTTCGGAGTCAACTGGAAGTTCGCCCGGATCAGGTCGGGAATGATCGCTGGATCGACCTTGGCGGTCCCGAACGTTTCCACCAGAATACTCACCGGTTCGGCGACGCCGATCGCATATGCCAACTGAACTTCGCACTTATCGGCGAGGCCGGCGGCCACAATATTCTTGGCAATGTAACGCGCCATGTAGGCCGCGGACCGATCCACCTTGGTCGGATCTTTGCCGCTGAAAGCGCCGCCGCCATGGCGTCCCATGCCGCCGTAGGTGTCCACGATGATCTTGCGGCCGGTCAGACCGGTGTCGCCCATCGGCCCGCCGATCACGAATCGCCCCGTGGGGTTGATGTGATACTTGGTGTCCGCGTCGAGCAGACTGCTCGGAATCACCGCCTGGATCACGTGTCTCAGGATTTCCGAGCGCAGCTGATCATTCCCGACCGTCTCGGCGTGCTGGGTGGAGATGACCACCGCATCCACACGGAACGGCTTTCCGTTCTTATCGTATTCAACCGTAACTTGGGATTTTCCGTCGGGACGAAGGTAAGGGCAGGTTCCGTTCTTGCGAACTTCTGTAAGTCGTTGGGTTAGCTTGTGGGCCAGCAGGATCGGGGTGGGCATCAGTTCGGGATTTTCGTTTACGGCGAAACCGAACATCATGCCCTGGTCACCAGCGCCGCCGGTATCCACACCCATTGCGATGTCGCCCGATTGCTTGTTAATGCTGGAAATCACGGCGCAGGTATTGCAATCGAAACCGTACAGTGCGTTGTCGTACCCGATGGACTGAACTACGCCGCGTACTAGCGACTGAAAGTCGACATACGCCTTGGTGGTAATTTCTCCGGCAATCACAACCAGCCCGGTGGCGGTCAAAGTCTCACAGGCGACGCGGCTGGTGGAATCTTCCGTCAGGCAGGCGTCGAGAATGGCATCAGAGATCTGGTCCGCAATCTTGTCGGGATGGCCTTCCGTCACAGACTCTGAGGTGAACAAGTAACGATTTTTGGATGGCAAATTTAAGCTCTCCTTGCTCTACGACATTCGATCGGCGGGGAAATCAGGGCGCACTCTCGCCATCTTCCGCGCGTCTCCCAAACATTTGGATGTTCCTGAAAAGCTATCAGACAAAGGAATGTTGAGGCAATGATTTTGGGTCAGGCTGGCAGATCAACGGTTTAGATGTCATGGATTGCGTTCAGACTGCGACAGAGCCGGGTTGAACGGCAGTAAAGCCGAACTCATTGCGGAGCAGCCGCAACCGGCTTCAAAGGTGGAGTCTGCAAACCATCCGAATGAAACGTTAGCGTCTTCACTACCCCGTACCCACCTTGGAGTGGAACTTTCTGCCCATTAAAGAACACGTCCAAGGCGCCGATGCTACCCGCCTTCACGATGACTTCGTTCTTCGCCTGAATGACTTTTTGTTCGGGAGCCACGAGCGTGACCTCGAAGGGAGGCTGGCCGTCGGCCACGATGGAGGCCCAGCATTTTTCCGCCTCGTCATTGCCCTTGAGCAGGACCGTGAATGTACCGGAAGGGACCCCGTGCAAAGCCGCTTGCGCCACCGGTGAAGTTCGCGCCATCTTTTCGGTCGTCGGAATCGGACTGCTGGGAGCTTTGCCGTCGTTCGAGGCCGGTACCGTCTGATTTGGCGAAGGTGCGGCACTCGGCGGACCGGAACTGGGGGCCGATCCGGGGGGAGCCGTTGTTTCCGTGGCGGGAGCAGGTGCATTCGTGCTCTTCTCCATCTGTGGCGCCCGGTGGTAATAACTCCAGCTGGCAAATGCGAGAACGATCAACAGGAGGGCGAGCGCCAGCATTCCCCAGGGAATCTCACTTGCCGGGTGTTCTCCACCCGCGTGTGCAACTGGACGGGGCTCGGGCGCAGGCTCGGGCTTGCCGGCGTGGACCGCGGGCAAAGCCTGCATCCGGCTCTCACCCAATGCTTCCATGTAATCCGCGAGTGTTTGTTCTTCATCCAGCCCGACGTGACGGGCGTAGGCCCGAACGAAACCCTTGTTGAAAATGCCCCCAGGCAGTTGCTCGAACTTCTCTTCTTCGAGGGCGCGCAGCATACGCGTACCGATCTTGGTGCTGAGCGAGATATCATCGAGCGAGATGCTGCGTTGCTCGCGTTCTTTCTTCAGCCTGTCACCAAACGATCCCATGCGATGCTTCTCCAGGGCGGTGCACCCGGCAAGACCGAATACTCAACATATGTTAAGCGTGCCGGACGAGAGTTGCCAGCCTTTGTCCGGGCCAAAGTACCGTCTCCGGCACTCCGAAGGTAACGCGCCACGACACGCAAAGGCAAAGGCGCGAAGGTCCTTGCCATCCGTGGCTTTGCGGGTACTTGTTACTTAAGATCATTGCCCCCCATTCTGAGCGCCGCATATAATTTGTCTACTTCTTCCCGAAAATCGAAGGGTTTAGGTGCATGCCTGAGGCGACCGGAGCCGACCGAAAGCGGCATAGTCAAGAACTGAATATCTTTCACGATGTGGCCAAGGCCCTCACGTCGTCGCTGGACCTCGATTCCATTCTGCAGACCATCATGGAAAAGATGGCGGAATACTTCCGCCCGGACACCTGGTCCCTGCTCATGATTGATGAGCAGCACAATGAACTCTATTTCGCCATCGCTGTGGGCGATGCCGCGGAGGCACTCAAGGACGTTCGCCTGAAAGTCGGGGAAGGCATTGCCGGATGGGTCGCCAAGAATGGCGAACAGCTCATCGTCCCCGACGTGTACACCGATCCTCGATTTGCCAAACGCATCGACGAAGTTACGCAATGGGAGACTCGCTCCATCATCTGCGTACCCCTGAATTCCAAGCACCGCGTCCTGGGCGTGATTCAACTCGTGAACGTTGACATGAAAGGTTTCGGCGACCAGGAAATCTTTTTCCTGCAGGCCTTGTGCGACTACGCCGCTATCGCCATTGAGAATTCCCGGGCCGTCGAGAAGATTCAGGAACTCACCATCACCGATGACTGTACCGGCCTCTACAACGCGCGTCATCTTTATAAGACGCTCGAAACCGAGGTCTACCGCTCGTCACGCTTCGGCTACGAGTTCAGCATCCTCTTTATAGATCTGGATCACTTCAAGCAGGTCAACGATACCCATGGTCACCTGGTCGGCAGCAAACTGCTGGCGGAGATCGGCTACCTGATCAAGGCACAGCTGCGCTTGATCGATTACGCCTTCCGCTATGGCGGTGATGAGTTCGTTGTGCTCTTGCCGCAGACCGGAAAAGATCAGGCCTTGACCGTGGCAAAACGCCTGCGCGATGCCCTACGCGTCAGCATGTTCTGCAAAGAAGAAGGATTGAACCTGAACATCCGCGCCTCGATCGGCCTCGCCACCTATCCCCACGACGCCAAATCGCCCCACGATGTCATCCGTCAGGCCGATGAAATGATGTACCTCGTCAAGAACACGACCCGCGACAATATCGGCATAGCGCAGCGCGGGGTGATGAAGTAGAGCAGCTCTTAGCTTTTAGCCGTTAGCTGTTAGCTCAGCCGGTCTTATTCCCACCATTGTGCTCGACTCATTGAGCGAAGAGAAGTCGAAAAGAGCGTGCACTTCAAATCGATCACATCTATCTGCGACCTTTGTCGAGTAAGCACGTCAGCGACGGGCTAAAAGCTAAAAGCTAAGAGCTAAAAGCTAACAGCTGCTTTACTTCCTCTTCTGCAACTCAACCGGCTCGCTCTTCGACTGACTCGCCGAAGGATCAGGCTTGAATGCCACGGTGTTCGCGGGCGCATTCGGGTTGACGCCAAAATCCCAGACGTAGAGATTCATTCCCTGCTTGCCGAGCATCTCAACCACCGCATACTCGCCCGCAGGCAGGCTTTCGGTGGGCGTCAGCTTCACCCAACCACCAGCCATCGGCTGCGCCGTGCTGGCAACGAATTTTGCATCCTGGCTGATCTTGCCGTAGACGGCGATTTTGATGTCGCCGACCACTCGCTTGTCCCCTTTGGGCTCAAGGCGCACGATGCGGAAACGCTCGGTGGGAGAGAGGGGCTTATCTTTCTTTCCTTCGGAATCATCCTCGGACTTCAAGGGTCCGGGAGCGGCGTCCGACTCGGATTCCGGGTCCTTGTCAAGGTTGACGTACAGCGCGGGAACCGTAACGTGCGACTGCACGGGCGCATGTTTTCCCGGCACCTCGACGGTCTGACGGTTGCTTGCGATCGGATTCACCGCTGACCGCAGAATGTTCCCCTTCATATTCTTGTTCACGCCGCCCGTGCGTTGATCGATAGGAACCAGCTCCGGCTCACTTTGATACGTATCCAACAGGAAGACGCCTCCCTCTTCGGGTAATTGAAGACCTGGCAGGACGTGGGGCGATCGGGTCTCATCAGCCTGACGGTCAGCCTCGAATTCCTTGTCCAGTTGAATGGCTTCCGGAGTCGAAGCACCCGAGGCACGATCCTTCTCGTATTTCTCGGTGGCCGGCCAGTCCACCAGCGACTTTGGAAGTTCCTCCCACTCCCCGCGCTCGGCGCTCAGATAGCGCACACGATCGCCCTTAATCTCATACTTACTGGTGGCCTGATAGGAACCGTCCTTCAGTATCAAGCGCTTGGCGAGGTCCTGGCCTTGGGTTAGGACGGGAATCAGCAGAATGGCAACCAGGCATGCTGGAAGCCAGTTTGCGGGAGCTAAGTAGAAACGCCGCATATGCCACTCAGTCCATCCGATGCAGCCGGAGGGCGGTCACGATGCTTGGGAAGCTTTCAGAATTGTCCCACAAGTCAGAGGGTCCGGGACAGGAGTTTGCGAAACAGGCTCTTGGCTTTAGGCTC
>QIAH01000022.1 GCA_003225465.1 Acidobacteriota bacterium
CGATCAAGGGGCGATGAGCCGGGGTGGGAAAATTTCCGCGGGGCCGTTGGTGCTGCCAGCGGGCATGGGGTCCCCTTCGGCTTCGCTCAGGGCAGGCTTTCGACTTCGTTCGGCTGGCGCCTCACTGCGCTCAGGATGACAGCGTTATTTCTTGGCCACGTTATTTCTTAGCCACGTTATTTCTTAGCCACGTTATTCTTAGCCACATTTTTTTCTTAGCCACATTTTTTCTTAGCCACATTATTTTTTAGGCGCATTTTTTCTTAGGCGCATTTTTTCTTAGCGCCATTCCGAGGAGCGGATCGCTTGCTCCGAAAGCACCTATCAGCTACTGGCGGTCGCCTGACGAGCGTTGCCCCGCGGCCGACGACAGACGACCAACGAACTACTTTCCGGCTGTTAGAATAGGCGTCTACGGCTATGTTTGAGAATCTTCAGGAAAAACTTCAGCGCGCTTTCAAGACTTTGCGCGGGCAGGCGACGCTTACCGAGGAGAATATCCAGGAGGCGCTGCGGGAGATCCGGCTGGCGCTGCTTGAGGCCGATGTCAACTTCAAAGTCGTCAAGCAGCTGATCGATCAGATACAGGCGAAGGCGGTCGGGCAGGAAGTGTTGACGGCGCTTTCGCCGGGCGAACAGGTTATCAAGATCGTTCGCGACGAAATGGTCGCGGTTTTGGGGAAGGACACGGCGAAGCTCAAGTTTGCTTCGCAGCCTCCAACGGTCGTTCTGATGGCGGGATTGCAGGGCTCCGGCAAGACGACGACCTCGGGCAAGCTGGCGAGCTGGCTGAAGAATGGCGGGCATCGTCCGCTGCTGGTGTCGGTGGACGTTTATCGCCCGGCGGCGCGGCAGCAGTTGAAGGTCGTGGCGGACGCGATCAAGGCGAACATCTACGAGGGTGAAGTTACCGAGGCCAATACGGCGACGGTGGAACGGCTGGTGAAGGAGGCTCGGCGCGAGGCCGTCAACTCGGGCAGTGACGTACTCATTGTCGATACGGCGGGACGCCTGCACATTGACGATCAGCTGATGGAGGAGATGCAGTCGTTGAAGCGGCTGCTGAATCCGTCGGAAATTCTGTTTGTGGCCGACGCGATGACGGGGCAGGACGCGGTTCGCTCGGCGGATGAGTTTCATAAGAAGCTCACACTCACAGGTGTGGTGCTCACCAAGATGGACGGTGATGCGCGCGGCGGGGCTGCGCTTTCCATCCGGCAGGTTACGGGGCAGCCGATCAAGTTTATCGGCGTGGGCGAGAAGTACGATGCGATCGAGCCGTTTCATCCGGATCGCATTGTTTCGCGAATTTTGGGGATGGGCGACATTCTGTCGCTGATCGAAAAAGCCGAGCAGAAGATCGACCGGAAGAAAGCCGAGGAGATGGCCAGCCGGGCGCTGGCCGGGGACGGCTTCTCGCTGGAAGATTTTCGCGACCAGTTGCGCCAGGTGAAGAAGATGGGCTCGATCCAGAGCCTGATGGGAATGCTGCCATCCATCGGACCCTTCAGCGGGCTGCAGAAGGCGGCGGACAAGGTCGATGAGAAACAGATCAACCGGGTCGAAGCGATCATCAACTCGATGACCGCGCACGAGCGGAATCATCACGAAGTCATCAATGGAAGCCGTCGGAAACGCATTGCCCGCGGTTCGGGAACGACCGTGCAGGAAGTGAATAACTTGCTCCGGCAGTACGCGCAGATGAGGAAGATGTTCAAGGATATGGGGAAGCCTAGTTTTGCGCGGCGACTGGCGGGGATGAAGATGCCGCGTGGCTTTTAGCTGGCGGCTGATTGCGATGAAAGTCGTCAGTCGCCAGTCGCCAGCTGCAAGCTCGTTCATCAGCATCGTCATATTGCTTGGCTGCTTACCATCTTTGCTGAGCCCCGAGACCTGAGACCCACCCTATGAAATGGCGTTCCCTTGAAGAAACGACTCCTGGGGTGGACACCCGGCCGCTGCGGGAGATTCTTGCGGAGCGGAAGGAAAAGATTGCGAAGTATGTGCCAGCGGCAACGCTCGAAGTGCATGCGCGGGTGATGGCTGGATTGAAGGCGCAGGGACTGGCGGCTAATTCGCTGGCGTTGGGGTCTCAGGCGCCGGAGTTCTCGCTTCCGGATCACAATGGCAACATGGTTTCCTTGGCGGAATTGCTGAGACGAGGGCGGCTGGTGTTGTGCTTTTTTCGTGGGCGCTGGGATCCTTTTTGTTGCGGACAAATGGAAGCAATGAACTTTGCGCTTTCTGCGATCGAGCAGACGGGTGCTTCGCTGGTGGCAATCTCTCCGCAGACGGTGAAGCAATCGTTCTTCATGGCGGACCAGCACCAGCTGCGCTTTCCGCTGCTAAGCGACGCCGGCAATCAGGTGGCGCGTCAGTTTGGACTGGTGTACCGCGTTCCCGACGAGCAGCAGGCCATTTATCGACGGGCGTTCGTCAATCTGCCTTTTATTAACGGAGAGGAAAGTTGGGAATTGCCGATCCCCGCAACCTACGTCATCGATCGCGATGGGACCGTGGTGTTTGCCTCGGCTGACGAGGACTATACGGATCGGGCGGAACCGGCGGATGTGTTGAGGTCCTTGAGCTGAAAATCGGCGCACATGTTCTGAGGACTGCACGTTCTGTTTTAAGCATGAAGATTTTCTTTGCTTGTTCCCTGGTTGTTGGCGTCATTGCTGCAATCGCCTACTACCTTCACGGTTCGTACCTTCTGGGCCAATTCGACTCCGCTATTGCGACGACGCATGAATTAGTAGCTGCCGAGACGAGGTTTGCGAAGGCACACCCCGACCGAGGTTACACCTGTGACCTCTCACAGTTGATTAAAGAGGTCGCTCAGCTTGAGGAAGCACAAACATTGGGCAGGAGCGGCCAACGAAGCTGCTATTCGTTCGTGATCAAAGGTTGTGAGAAGCAAATAAACGGCAAAGCGAACATTATTTACGAGATCATTGCGCGTCCGCTTCGCGGAAGCGGAAATGTGTGCGCGGACCAGACTGGGAGAGTGTGGTTCTACGACGCGAAATGCGATCAAGAGTAATGTGGACATTTAAGCGTTTAGGTTGATCCTCGTGCGGCTGGACAGGCTGATCGTGCTTCTAAAGCGCCGACGCCTTTCGGGTTCGGGTTTTCGTTTAGGGATCTGCCGATAACAGTCGCGGCAAAAACCGCCGCGACCGCACAGGCGAGGGCGCCTGTGCCTACGTGAGCTTGCTAAAGCTGCTAACTTCCGCGATAATAATGGTTTGTCTTATCCCTCCCGGAAGGACTAGGAAAGGAAATCTCTGGTGTTAATGATTCGACTGGCGCGCACGGGTGCGCGCAAACAACCGCAATATCGCGTAGTGGTGATCGAGAAGGAACGGGCGCGCAATGGGCGCTCAGTCGAGGTCGTGGGGACGTACAATCCCCGGGGCGCGGCGGCCCATATCGATCTGAAGCGCGATCGCATTCATTATTGGGTTTCGAAGGGCGCGAAGATGTCGGATCGCGTCAGCAAGCTGTTCGCGAAGCCGGTGCCTGAGCCGGCGAGCGCTGGGCCTGCCGCCTGATAGAGCCGACCTCAAGGGCTAAAGCCCCTACTCGATGGTTACGCTCTACGGCTCGGCTGAAGCCGAGCCCTTTCAAAGCGGCTATTTCCAGTCAAAGCGGCTATTTCGAGAATTCTCGAAGCGACATCGATTCGTCGCGAGCTTTCAAAGCGGCGTAGCCCGAGCCCAGGCGGCAGGCTGCTCGGCGCGGCGTTTCAAATCGGCGGATCGATCCTGTTCAAAGCGGGGCAAGGTGTACAGCTGCAGGCATACAGTGCTGGCATTGCCCCAGCGCTGTGCAGCCTAAGGAAATGCGATGAGCGAACAGAGCGGGGACCCGAAGATTCTTCTCGAGCACGTCACGAAGGCGCTGGTGGATGCTCCGGACCAGGTGTCGGTGAGCCAGATCGAAGAAGATGGCGAAATCGTGCTTGAACTCACGGTTGCCGAGAACGATCTGGGCAAGGTGATCGGCAAGTCGGGACGCACGGCGCGGGCGCTGCGGACGCTCTTGAGTGCGGCTGGCATCAAGGCGCAGAAGCGCTACGCGCTCGAGATCCTCGAATAGGGTTCAGGGCTGCACCTCCGCGTGGCGAGCGCAAGATGCGCCCGCGACAGCCGGCAGGATGCCGGCGCTACAAAGGGCAGACTGTGGGCGACGAGTACATCAGCCTGGCTCGCGTCCTGAAGACGCAGGGTCGGCACGGTGAGGTTGCCGTGGAAGTGCACTCGGACGTTCCCGACCGCTTCGTCGAAGGCATGCGGCTGTTCGCGCTCGATGAGAGGGGCGGACGCCGGCAGCTGACGGTGGAGGAGTTGTGGCCGCATAAGGGTCACCTGGTTTTGAAATTTGCCGGGATCGATTCAATCTCGGACGCGGAAATTCTGGTGCGATGTGAATTGCAGGTTCCGCAGGCAGAGCGGGCGGAACTCGAGCCGGGATGGACGTATATCAGCGATCTGACCGGGTGCGTGGTTTTTGACGGCGATCGAGAGATCGGCAAGATTGAAGGCGTGCAATTTGGCGCGGGCGAGGCGCCGCTGCTGATCGTACGAGGCCAGGCCAAGGCACCATACGAGATCCCGTTCGCGGAGGCGTATCTTGCGGAGGTGGATCCGGCGAAGAAGCAACTTCGCATGCGATTGCCGGAAGGCATGCTCGAGGTGAATGCTCCGCTGAGCGAGGAAGAGAAGCGGGAGATGAAGAAGGATTGAGAAATTGGGAATTGAGGAACTGGGCGCGAGTGGTTTTGATTTTCAAATTACACAATTACTAAATTTCCCAATTACCCAATGCGTGTTGATCTGGTCACGATTTTTCCGGATTTCTTTCGCGGGCCGCTGGATTACGGAATTTTGCGGCGAGCTCGGGAATCGGAACTGGTGGATGTAAGGGTCCACGATTTGCGGGAGTTTACCCGCGATCGGCATCGCACTGTAGATGACCGCCCATTTGGCGGCGGCGAAGGCATGGTCCTGAAGCCGGAACCGATCTTTGAATGTATTGAGAAGCTGAAGGTGGCGGCGCGCAACGAGCGTTTGGCAGGACGGGCGAAGGAATCGGTCATTCTGCTGTCCGCGCAAGGTCGACGCCTCGATCAGGCCCTGGCGCAGGAGTTGGCTGCGCTTGATCGACTGGTGCTGATCTGCGGGCGGTACGAAGGCGTGGATGAGCGCGTGAGCGAGCACTTGGCGGATCGCGAAATTTCGATCGGCGACTACGTGCTGAGCGGCGGAGAGTTGGGCGCGGCGGTGATCGTGGATACGGTTGTTCGACTGGTGCCGGGAGCGGTCGGGAACGAAGCGTCCACACGGCAGGAGTCGTTCACGGCCAGCGTGGCGCCGGCGACCGGAGATGCTCCCAGTTCGACCTGTGATTCGGGCGGACTGCTGGATTATCCGCACTACACGCGGCCTGCAGAGTTTCGCGGGATGACGGTGCCGGAAGTGCTGGTCAATGGCAATCACGATCAGATCCGGCGATGGCGTCGGCGAACCGCGCTGGAGAAGACGCTGCGGAACCGGCCGGATTTGATTGATGCGGCGACCCTCAGCGACGAGGACCGGATGTTGTTGGCGGAGATGAAAAAGTAAGAGAAGGTTCTTCGCTTAAGGTCCTTCGCTTCGCTCAAGTGACAACGTTTATTGGGACAAAATCAAGAATATCGAGACATTCACGAAGGAAACGATCATGTCGAACCTCATTATTGAAAAGCTGCTGGCCAAACAGAAACGCACCGACTTGCCCGAATTTGCTCCGGGCGACACGATCCGAGTGCACGTGAGGATTCGTGAAGGCGACAAGGAGCGCGTACAGGCGTTTGAAGGCGTGGTGATTTCGCAGGCCAAGGGCCCACAGGCGAGTTTCACAGTGCGCAAGATCAGCTTCGGGCAAGGGGTGGAACGTATTTTCCCTGTGAATTCGAAGGTGATCGATCGGGTTGAGCTGTTGCGATCGTCCAAGGTGCGGCGCGCGAAGTTGTATTATCTGCGGGCGCTGAAGGGCAAGGCAGCGCGTTTGAAGGATGTGGACCGCGAGCGAGCCACCGCCGAGGTGGCGGCGACGAAGTAGTTTCCTCTCTGTTGCAGGCGCACAGTGCTCTGCGCCTGCGACCCCCTATTTCAGTAAAGCAGCGTGGCGGCAGGTTCGCCGTACGGCCTCGGGTTTCGTGTGCCTCCGAGGACGCGTTGGCCTAAGCAAGTACGGCGGCTGAGTTGGCTTCCTGCTTGTTGTTCTTTTCTTCCGCAGACTTTTCACGGTCGGCCAGCTTACGGAGCAGGTGTTGCAGAATGGCGCGATCGCCTTTCCGGATTTCGCGGAATTCGACGCCGAGGCCAATACCGACGACGGCGTGTCGGACCTGTCCTTTAATGCTCAGCTCGTAATTCGCGACTTTGAGGACGAGTTTGAGATCCGTGCCCGGCAGAATGGCACTGTGGGTGGTGAGCAGGCAACCCGTTTCGGATACATCCTTGATGGTGCCGTCCAGATAGTTTGCTCCCGCGCCACGACGAAGCAGCTCGGCGACGCCCTCGGCGGCGAAACGTTGGTGGCTACGACGGTTTCCGTTTCGGTTCCCAGCGGAGGAGTTCATGCGGTAGAGCGGCGTGTCGCGCACGATAGGATCGTAGGCCTCTTCCATTTCGCGCAGTTCGGCCAGCCAGAGAGTCTTCTCCGCCTCTACGCATTGGATGCCGACCTGGTCTCGCAAGGGCGTGGACGATTCCCCGATCCAGACTACGCGGCAAAAGGCCTTGGAGCGGCCGCGCTCGACTACGAGGATTTCGCCGGCTTCCTTGACGCAGCGTAAACCGGTGACGCGGGCGCCGTGAGAAGAAATGTCGTAGGTGCAGGCCATCTCCAGGCGAGGCTTGGCGTCGCCGTCAAAGTAGGTAATGCGCACCGGCAGCGCGACGTGAATCCTTTTCTCGGTGCGATCGGTGGCGCGCTTTCCAACTGCTTGAGTCACAATACGATCCTGATCTGGGCTAAGGTGGCGCGAGCAACCTGCGGGGAGCAATCTGGAGCATAGCAAGGCAGGGAGAATGGCTCAATTTACTCTGGTACCTAAGGCCAGGTTACGAAGCGACCATTACGTGGTGTGAGATTCTTCGGGGGCTGGACGCCCATCGAGCCCGTCCGATTTCGCGGTTCCTGCCATTTTCGCGAAGGCAGTTTTTCTTACAGTTCCACTTGCGCTTGCACAGCGATCTCGTAGAACATCTGCTTAGCTGTTACGCCGTGCCCGCCCAAACGAAACTCGCCAAGAAAAAGCTGTCGGCATCCGCTGCCAAGCTGCGTTTGCTGAAGCGCCTGCGGTGCACGCTGCGCTATGAGAAAAAAGCGTGGGATGGTGGCGCGCGGCTGGTGGCGGGCGTCGATGAGGTGGGGCGCGGATCGCTGTTTGGGGCCGTAGTGGCGGCGGCGGTGATTCTGGATCCCGCGTACCGGATACGCGGGCTGCGCGATTCGAAGCTGCTGTTGGCCGAGCGGCGGGAAGTTCTGGCGGAGCGGATTCGCGAGCACTCGCTCGCGTGGGCGACGGCGGCGGTGGACGCAGGGCGCATTGATCAGATCAACATCTACCAGGCTTCGCGGCTGGCGATGCGGATGGCGGTCGGGCAGCTGTCTCCTTCCGCCGATTACTTGCTGATAGACGCACTGCGCCTGGATTGCGAGTTGCCGCAGTGCCCGATCATTCATGGAGATGCGCTTTCGGCGTCGATTGCGGCGGCATCGATCCTGGCAAAAGTGGAGCGCGATCGGATGATTTGTGCCTGGGATCCGGTTTTCCCGGTGTACGGTCTGGGTTCCAACAAGGGGTACAGCACTCCTCATCATTTAGCAGCGTTGCGTGAGCATGGCCCGTCGCCGCTGCACCGCCAGTCGTTCGCGCCGGTGTGGAACGCGCCGGTTCCGCAGGAAGTGTTGAGCTTCATGCTGGAACAAGGGGAAGAAGAAGAAATTCTCGAAGAGGCAGAAGCCACGTAGGTCCAGACGCCAGATATTCCGGAAGCCGCGCTTCGCCCGGCTGGGCAGACGAGGCGTCTGCCCCTACGCGAACTTCGCTTACAATCTTCGGATGCCACGCATACTTTGCGTTACCGCGCATCCGGATGACGAAGCGGCTGCTTTTGGCGGGAGCTTGCGGCTTTATCACGAGCGCGGCGCCGAAATCTATGTGGTCTGCCTGACGGCCGGACAGGCCGGCTCTCATCGTGGGCTGGCGAAAACCGATCACGAACTCGCGGCCATTCGCCGAAAGGAGTTTGCGGCGTCGTGCGAAATTCTGGGCATTGATCGCGGTGTGGTGCTTGATTATGCGGACGGGCAATTGCATCGGGTTGATCTCTACAAAGTCGTGGGAGACCTTATCCAGCACATACGGGAGTTTCGGCCGGACGTCATGCTTACGTTTGGACCGGAAGGTGGGGTGACCGGACACACCGATCATTCCATGGCTTCGGTGTTTGCGACCATGGCTTACCAGTGGGCAGGACGGGAAAACCGTTACGCGGATCAACTGCTTGATGGAGTCACTGCCCATCGCACGCGGAAGTTGTATTACGCGACAGGGAACTTCGTTTTGGCGGGGCGTCCGCCAGTTTCACCGCCGCCCATCACCACGGTGATTGAGATTGGCGATTTTGTGAAGACGAAAATCGCGGCGTTTGAGACGCATACCACGCAGGCGCCGGTGTTCCCCCTGGTGCGCGATACGATCTTGTCAAGCGGGCCGGAGGAGTACTTTCACCTGGCAGCAACGACGGAGCCTGGTTCGGCTGCGCGAGAAACTGACTTGTTCGCGGGACTGAGCGCGAAAGATTAACGCAGAGTGGGCAGAAAAGATTGTGAGGCGCGCGAGTTACGGCGATCCGCCTGGCGGCCCGTGGTGGAAATGCATTTCTGCTTCTGATGAGACCCAAACAGCACCGGGGTCTTTCGACTGCGTTCGGCTGGCGCCTCACTCCGCTCAAGATGACAGAGAAACTCGGAACGGGTCGCTGAGAAGGCCTTAACAGCTTTGTCAGCTTTGTCAGCTTTAACAGCTTTGCCTTTGACAGCTTTGTCAGCTTTGTCAGCTGTGTGGATCCCATCCTGAACTCTCGGTTTCAAGGCGTTTACTTTGCCTTCAGGATATCGCTCATCAAATCGGGCTTGCTTTCTTCTCGGACCAGGCGCGGATATTTTTCGCCTTCGTGGTAGTCGAGCTTGAAGGTTTTGTAGTAGCCCGTGTTTTCGACCAGCAGTTCGATGGGATCGGTGGCGCCTTTCGCGGCCTTGATCGCATCGTGGAGAACTTCGGCGGAGAAGCGGCGGCCATTGACGGCGATGACGCGCATGCCGGGACCGATGCCGGCTTTGGCGGCGACCATGCCTTCGATCGTGTCGATGATCCCGCCGTCATCACGCAGACGTAGACCGATCGTATACATCTCGCGGATTTGGGCATCATCGCGCTCATCCGAACGGAAGTAGTCTGTGGCCGTATCGGTATAGACGAGTTTCCAGCCGGTCTCTTCGATTCCTCTCAGGGGTGCGCCGGGACCATGATTGATGAGACGCTCGGCCCAGAAGGCTCGCCAGTCGTAGGCAGCGATCTGATTCAGGGCGTTTACGACATCGTCGAAGGTGTATGTCTTCACGGTTGAAGCGCCGCCGGGCGCGCCGTGAAACAGCTTGCAGAAGTCGTCGAGTGATTTCTTTCCTTTTGTCTGTTGGCGAATGATGGCATCCACCCACATCCAGTTCAGGGTGTCTTCATCGTAGAAATCCGTGGAGCGACGCCAGGAGTACCAGGGCTTGGGCGCGAAATAGAGCTGTGGAGCGGCGTCGGCAGTGTCCTGGAGGTTGCGCCAGGTTCGTCCGGGAAGGTGGTCGAGGTCGGCAGCCACCATGGCGAGGTATTCGCGGTACTGATCCGGGGTCCAGAGACCGCTGCGGGCGGTCAGGATGGAACCGATATATTCGGTCAGGCCCTCGTAAACCCACAACAAGTCTGTCTGCATGGGCTGCTGGTAGTCCGGCGTGGCCAGGCCGACGGGACGACGATATTTGCCATTCCAGGAGTGCGTGAATTCATGGGGCAGTAAGCTGGCGTCGAGCTTACGCTCGGTTTCGTCGATGAGGCCACGCTCGGAGGTGCGGCTGTCGTTGGATTCGTGGTGTTCGAGTCCGAAGTGGGCGACGTGGTCACTGAGGGTGTAGAGGAAATGATAGTGGAGGTAGTGCTGCGCTCCGAACAGAGCGCCTGCCTGCGTGACGAGATTCTTGTAGAGGTCCCAGACTTCTGCTGGTGGTTCGAGGGCAGCAGCGCTATCGGAAGCTACATCCAATTCGGCGGGAGGACTCTGCGCGAGCGGAACGACTTTCAGGTATTGACCGGTGAGAACTGGAGAATCGATGAGAACATTCAGAGGCTCGGGGCGGAAGTGGAGATCATTTCCGTTCGCGTTGCTGAGGGGCAGCGAGGTCGCGTATTTCCAGCCGTCAGGAATTTTTAGGGCGGCACTGAAGGTGATGTCCTCGGCCTTCCAACCCTTGGGATAGAGCAGGACCTGGTTCCAGCTTAGGACGAGCAGCTTGTCGGTGGCTGAAGATCCCGAGGAGAATCCTTCTTCAAGGGTCGCGGGTTCGAGGTAGTCGAGGTCGGCGAGGACTTCGTTCTCGCCGGTGGGGACCTCGACGTTGATGGTCCAGCCATCGAGAAGATCGCGGCGCCATTTCAGGGGCTTGCCGCTGGCGGAGAACTTCAGACCGGCAAGATCGACTACTGGGCCAGTCGGAGCATGTTCCCCAGGAAGCCATTTCGGGTAATACAAGGTCAGCGTGCCGGGGGTGGCGGGAATGCGGAGCCTGGCATGGAGAATCTTGCGGGGCGCTTCGGTGGCGTCGACGGCGAGTGAAATGTTCGGGCCTGCGGCCCAGGCGTAGGATACGAAAATAAGAATCAGAGAAAGTGCAGACAAGATCCGGGTCCGGGAAAAAGCCATCGTTCAGCGCTCCTCATAATCCAGAAATCCGGCACGGCAAATTCCTGAATATATCAGAGGGGTGGCTGCGGTTGTCAGATGTGCGTGCAGGCGACTCTGCGAAGTCGTGGGCAACTCTTCCGGCTGCACGTTCGCGGACCGTACAATCGACGGGTGATGCAAGCATTGTGTGTGTTCTGCGGTTCGAATGCGGGACGGCGCCCTGCCTACAGCGAGGCAGCGCGTGCGATGGGCGAACTGCTGGCTGGGCGTGGCCTTACGCTGGTGTACGGCGGCGGGAGGGTCGGGTTAATGGGCGTGATCGCTGATGCCTGCCTCACGGCTGGCGGCAAAGTGATTGGCGTTATTCCAAGACTTCTTCAGGAGAAAGAATTAGCTCACCAGGGATTGACCGAAATGCACGTGGTGGGCACGATGCACGAGCGCAAGGCGATGATGGCGGATCTCGCCGATGGGTTTCTGGCACTGCCGGGTGGATTTGGAACCTGGGACGAGTTCTGCGAAGTGTTCACGTGGTCGCAACTGGGGATTCAGTCGAAGGCTTGCGCGCTGCTGAACGTCGAAGGGTACTACGATCCTATGTTGGCATTGGCCGATCGGGCTACTGAGGAGGGCTTTCTTCGTCCGGAACACCGTGAGTTGTTGCTTGTGGATGAGAATGGCGAACGGTTGTTGGACCGGATGCAGCGATTTCAATTTCCAGCCGTGCCGAAGTGGGTGGGACGGGGGGAGAGGTAGAGTAGGCTCTAGCAATCAGGCTCTAGGCTCTGGTTCACGGTTTTCTTTCGCTACTGATAGCGCAGAACCTGACACGTTGGCAACGCGTGCTTTATTATCCCCTCGTGTCCCTGGCTCATCGCGGTAAGTTCATTACGTTTGAAGGTCTGGACGGAACCGGCAAGAGCACTCAGATACAGAAGCTCGCGAAGGCATTGCGTGCGCTGGGGCAGTCGGTAGTGGTCACGCGGGAGCCGGGCGGGACGGGGACGGGGGAAAAGATCCGGCACGTCATTTTGGACTCGGCGACCACGGAGCTTTCTCCGATGGCGGAGATGGCTCTGATGTTTGCTTCCCGGGCACAACACATCCGCGAGGTCATCGAACCGGGTGTAGCGCAGGGGAAAATCGTCCTATGTGACCGGTTCACGGATTCCACGGAAGCCTACCAGGGCAGTGGGCGCAAGTTGGGGAATAAGGCGGTCCTGGAGCTGCATCGAATTCTGTGCGGTGATCTGCAGCCGGATCTGACGATCCTGCTGGACTCGGACCTGGCTACGAGCGTGGAACGGGCGCGCCGGCGCAATGTTGCCAAGACGGCGAAGGCGGGGCGCGTTCACAAAGACGAGAACCGTTTCGAGCAGGAGAACCGGGCTTTTTTTGGGCGGGTGAGAAACGGGTATTTGGCGATTGCGCGGCGGGAGACTGGGCGGGTGGTAGTGGTGGATGCGCGCGGCACGCCATCGCAGACGCACGCGACGATTCTGGAAGTTGTGAAGCAGAAGTTTCGCTTGAATTCCAAAGGGTAGTACCTATCACACCAGTCGCGGCTTCGCCGCTTGACGGGCGGGGACCCTTCGACAAGCTCAGGGCAGGCTGCCCGTCGCTCCAACGGGCGTGGTAAGTTGAAGCAATGCCTTTCTCGGACT
>QIAH01000023.1 GCA_003225465.1 Acidobacteriota bacterium
CGTGGCTGAGGCGGTGCGTCGCATCAGAAACAATGAGAATGCTGTGTCCCATACAGGCACGGCTCATCCCGTGATGGAATCCTAAATAGACGTTTGGTTCGCGTTTTTTAGTCGCCCTGCCGACAGACTGCATCTCTGATGGAAGAAGCCTCGCCGGAGTTTGCGCCTGCGCGCTTGGCTGGTATACCGTAATCCGTTTGTATTCCTCGAGCCATGGTAGACCGTAATCAAGTCTCGGAATCGACTGCTGCGTCCACGCTCCTGCCTTCGAAGGTCGATCCCACATCGGCGCGCTTTGAGGCCAACATGCGTTTCATGGCCGACCTGGTCTCGCGGGTACGAAACGAAGAAGAAAAAATTCGCGAGGGCGGCGGGCCCAAGGCCATAGAGAGCCAGCACGCGAAGGGGAGACTGACAGCACGGGAACGCATTCATTTGCTGGTGGACCCGGGCAGCTTTTTCGAGTTGGGCAGTTTCGCAGCGTTCGGGATGTACGAAGAATGGGGCGGCGCGCCTTCAGCGGGCGTGATCACGGGCCTGGCGCGTGTGCATACGCGACTGGTGATGATCATCGCCAATGACGCGACGGTGAAAGCAGGCGCGTTCTTTCCGATGACTTCCAAGAAAGTGATCCGCGCGCAAAATATCGCGATCGAGAATCGCGTGCCGACGATTTACCTGGTGGACTCGGCTGGAGTTTTCTTACCGCTGCAGGAGGATGTTTTTCCTGACACCGACGATTTTGGACGTGTGTTCCGCAACAATGCGGTCATGTCGGCGATGGGGATTCCGCAGATCGCGGCCATTATGGGTATGTGCGTGGCGGGCGGCGGATATCTGCCGGTGATGTGCGATCACGTGCTGATGACGGACGGCAGCGGCTTGTTTCTGGCTGGGCCCGCGCTGGTGCAGGCCGCGATCGGACAGAAGTATTCCGCGGACGAACTGGGCGGCGCGGAGATGCACGCGGCCATCAGCGGGACGGTGGATTATCGCGAACCGAACGACGAGGCTTGCGTGGCGCGCATTCGGGCGATCGTCGAGAAGTGGGGATATCGGCGGCAGTCGCCGTGGGATCGGCGAAAGCCGGAAGAACCCGCGCTCGCGGCCGAGGAAATTTATGGCATCTACGATTCTTCCCCGGCGCGGCCTTACGACATGAAGGAAGTGCTGGCTCGCGTGGTGGACGCGGGACGCTTTGACGAATACAAGCCGGAGTACGGCAAAACGCTGATTTGCGGCTATGCGCGGATTGGCGGATTTGCGGTCGGCATTGTTGCCAACCAGAAACTGCACGCCCAGCAGGTGGATCATGAAGGCCACAAGCGGCTCGAATTCGGGGGCGTAATTTACACCGAGTCGGCGGAAAAGGCCGCGCGGTTCATCATGGACTGCAACCAGAACCTGATTCCGCTGGTCTTCTTTCATGATGTGAACGGCTTCATGGTGGGCCGCGATGCGGAGTGGAGTGGCATCATCAAGGCGGGCGCGAAGATGGTGAATGCGGTCTCGAATTCTGTGGTTCCGAAGGTCACGGTGATTGTCGGCGGATCGTTTGGGGCTGGACATTACGCGATGTGCGGGAAGGCGTACGATCCGCGCTTCGTGTTCGCTTGGCCATCGGCAAAATACGCAGTGATGAGCGGCGACTCCGCAGCAGGAACTCTGGTGGAGATCAAGCTCAAGCAACTGGAGCGCAGCGGGAAGAAGTTGAGCGAGGAAGAAAAGAAAGAATTATACGAATCCGTCAAGCAGACCTATGACGAGCAGAGCGACCCGCGGTATGGAGCGGCCCGGCTTTGGATCGACAGAATTATCGATCCAATCGAGACGCGGGAAGCCATCGCGCAGGCGCTCGAGGCAGCGGCGCTGAATCCGGACGTGCCCGAGTTTAAAGTGGGCGTCTTACAGACGTGAAGCAATTTCTGATTTCAGATTTTTCTCGGTTACTCACAGCAATCTGAAATCTGAAGTCTTAATTTCGGCAAACGATGTCACCATCCATCAAACTGATCGAGTGCCCCCGCGATGCCTGGCAAGGCTTGCAGGGCCAGATCCCCGCCTACATCAAGACGCAGTATTTGAAAGCCCTGATCAGCGTGGGGTTCAAGCATATTGATGCGGTTTCGTTCGTGTCTCCCAAGGCGGTGCCGCAAATGGCGGATTCGGAGGAAGTTCTGAAGGAACTCGATCCTCCCGACGATGTCGAGATTATTGGGATCGTGGTCAACGAGAAAGGCGCGCAGCGTGCAGTTGCAACCGGCGCGGTCAGCACGCTCGGATTTCCTTATTCCATTTCGCCGACCTTTTTGCAGAGCAACCAGCGGCAGACCCTGGAGGAAGCGATCGAGGAATTGGAGAAGATTGGCAAAGTGGGTGGCGACGCGGGTCTTGATAGCGTGGTTTACATTTCCATGGCGTTTGGGAATCCGTACGGCGATTTGTGGAACCTGAACGAGGTCGTGGAAGCGGTAGGCTTGCTCGAGACGGAGAGCATTCACGCGATATCACTTGCCGACACCGTTGGGATGGCCACGCCGGAGCAGGTTCGTGAGGTGGTCTCGGCAGTAATCGGAAAGTATGACTACCTTGAGATCGGGGTCCACCTGCATAGCCGGCCGGAGCAGGCCGTCGATAAAGTGCTGGCGGCCTATGATGCCGGGTGCCGGCGATTTGATTCGGCGATTGGCGGGCTGGGCGGATGTCCCTTTGCGCAGGATGCGCTGGTCGGGAATATTCCGACCGAGAAAGTACTGGCTGCGCTTGGCCAACGCGGAGTGCAGCCGCCCATCACGCGCTCGCTGGATTCTCTGCTGAAAGCGACTGCGGGGATCGCGGCGAAGTACACGACTTCTTCCGCGGCGGATTGATGCGCATCATCACGCCGTTCAAACAATCTCGAACCACCGTTCTGTCATGACCGAAGATGATGTGACGCCCAATACATCGGCCCTCTCCTGGGCAGACGAGGGCGTCTGCCCCTACGTGATTCACGAGCAGATACCGTGTTCACCGCCTTGTATACTGCGAGAGTTTCAAGTACGTTGGCAACGCCATCTCGAGAGAGAAACACCTGAAAGGTTGGCTGCACGAGAAGAAAGTCGCGTTGATTCGCGCTGCCAATCCGACGTGGGAGGATCTCAGCGAGGGCTGGTATGACGGGAACAATGTGACCTGTTTCAAGGCCGATGCTAACACGACCGAAAAGCAGGTCCTTCGCTCCGGTCAGGATGACAAATCTTAGAGAGCTTGCGTCACAGTGCCGTACAACACCATACAACTCGCCTACGACGGTGGCATAGCGACCATCACGCTTAATCGCCCCGACAAGCGCAATGCCATCAGCTACGAGTTGATTGAAGACTTGCTGACGGCGTTGGCTGAGGTCGCGAAATCGTCCGCCCGGGTGCTGATTCTGACTGGTTCGGGCAAAGCGTTTTGTTCGGGCATGGACCTGGAGAATCTGAAAGCGCTGATTGGGCGCACGCCGGAACAGAATGTCGAAGATTCGCAGGTCATGGCGCGGTTGTTTCGTACGCTCTATGACTTCCCCAAGCCGACAATTGCGGCGGTGAACGGCGCGGCGATCGCGGGCGGAACCGGTCTGGCGACGTTGTGCGATTTCACCTTGGCCGTGCCGGAGGCGAAGTTCGGATATACCGAAGTGCGCATCGGATTTGTGCCGGCGATTGTTTCAACCTTCTTGTTGCGGCAGGTGGGAGAGAAAATCGCGCGCGATCTGCTGCTGACGGGCAGGCTCTTCGATGCGGCGGAGGCTTTGCGGATTGGGCTGATCAATGAGATTGTTGCAGCGGAAGGTTTGATGAATCGCGCACGGCAGTTAGCGACGCAGTTGATGGAGAACAGTCCGGTATCATTGCTCTACACCAAGCGGCTTTTGAGCGAGGCCGCAGGCGCGAACCTGGATGCGCAAATCGAAGCCGCGGTGCGCGAGAACGCGGCTATCCGGTCAACGGCGGATTTTCGCGAGGGGATCTCGTCGTTTCTGGAAAAACGGAAGCCCAAGTGGAGCTCGCCCGCATGAGCGAGACCCGGGCCGGGATTACGCGGCAGGGCACAGGACCGCGCTCGATTGTGAACGAGAGCCGCCTCCGAGTGCGATACGCCGAAACCGACCAGATGGGCGTCGTCTACCATGCCAACCACTTCATCTGGTTCGAAGTGGGCCGGGTGGAGTTGCTCCGGCAGCTGGGATTCTCCTACAAAGAGATGGAGCAGCAGGACAACTGCTTCATCGCGGTGGTGGAAGCACGCTGCCGGTACAAGGCGCCGGCCGCGTATGACGACGAGATCATCGTTAGGACGTGGTTGAAGAACATTCGCGAATCGGTGATTCATTTCGGTTACGAGTTGGTCAGAGTTGGGGATGGCGAGTTGCTGGCCGAGGGTGAGACCACGCACATCGTTGCCGATGCGCAAATGCGCAAGACGGTGTTGCCGGAGAAGTATCTGAAGGTGTTTCGGGAAGCGGCGGGAAGATGAAAATCTGACGGATGGGCCGTTGCTCTTGTACCGTTACTTCGCTGTCGCCCCTTGAAAGGGGCTTCGGTGTAATGCCTGGGTTTTCCCAGCGCTTACGCGCTGGGCTAATGAATGCCGCCGCTTCGCGGCTGGATCGGGAAGTTCCTGCAATGTTACTTGACTATTGAAACTTAAAATCAAACTAGAACTGAGAACTGAGAACTGAGAACTGAGAACTGAGACCTGAGAACTGAGACCTGAGAACTGCCCTTGAATGCTCTCCACATCAACGGAAATGATCTGACGCTCGAAGACGTGCGCGAGGTCGCGTTCGAGCGGCGGCCGGTGTTGCTTGCGCCCGATGCGCGCGAACAGGTGAACGCTGCACGGGACGTGGTCGATGCCTTGGTTGCCGACAATCAGGTTTCGTATGCCATAACGACCGGCGTTGGGAAGTTAAGCGATGTGCGTATCGCCGGCGATCAGATTCGCGAACTGCAGATTAACCTGGTGCGCTCACATGCGGTCGGAGTGGGCGAGCCGCTCTCGATCGCCGAAACGCGCGCCATGATGTTGCTGCGGGCGAATTCCCTTTCCAAGGGTTTTTCAGGCGTGCGGGGCGGCGTGGTAGATACGATTTGCGAACTACTGACGCGCGGCGTGACACCGTGGGTACCCTCGCAAGGCAGCGTGGGAGCTTCGGGCGACCTCGCGCCGCTGGCACACTTGGCGTTGCTGCTGGTCGGCGAGGGCGAGTGTCACGACGGGAAAGGCGGACGGACGGCAGGGGCCGTGGCCCTCAAGGCTGCGGGGATCAAGCCGCTGGTGCTGGAGGCGAAGGAAGCGGTTTCGCTGATTAATGGCACGCAGGCGATGCTGGCAGTGGGAACGCTTTCCCTGCTGGCGGCGGAGATTCTGGTCGATTCTGCAGACGTGATTGGAGCGATGGCTTGCGATGCGCTCAAGGGGACAGACGCTGCTTTCGATGAGCGGATTCACCGCGCTCGCCCGCACACCGGACAAATCGCGACCGCCGCCAATCTGCGCAAGTTGCTCGAAGGAAGCGCCATACGCGAATCGCATCGTGATTGCGCACGCGTGCAGGATGCTTACTCGCTCCGCTGCATGCCGCAGGTGCATGGCGCGGTGCGCGACACGCTTGCGCATTGCCGCTCGGTCTTTGAGACTGAGACGAATTCTGCCGTCGACAATCCACTGGTCTTTCGCGATCCGAAATCCCAAAACGTGGATGCCGACGTCATTTCGGGCGGGAATTTCCACGGCGAACCAGTAGCCTTTGTGCTCGATTTCCTGGGGATTGCCCTGAGTGCGCTGGCGGGCATCAGCGAGCGACGACTGGAGCGCATGGTGAATCCCGCGTTGAGTGAGGGGCTCCCGCCGTTTTTAGCGCCGGGTGCCGGACTGAATTCCGGCTTCATGATGCCGCAGGTGACGGCAGCGGCACTGGTCAGCGAGAACAAGGTGCTGGCGCATCCGGCATCAGTGGACTCCATTACGACTTCGGGGAATAAGGAAGACTTCGTCTCGATGGGCATGGGGGCCGCGATCAAGCTGAAGAAGATTGTGGAGAATACGCGGAACACAATGGCGATTGAGGCGATGGCCGCGGCGCAGGCGCTCGATCTGCTGGCGCCGTTGAAGACCTCGAAACGCTTGCAACGTGCCCATGCGGCGATCCGGGCAGTTTCTCCTGCGCTGGAGAAAGATCGCGTGATGTATCAGGACTTCGCCCGGATTGCCGACGTGATCGCTGCCGGGAAACTGGCGGAGGCGCTGCGGTAGAAACATCTCACCACACAGACACAGAGAAGACCCAATGAATTTCTCTGTGCCTCTATGGTGAATTCGCACTAGGCGGTTTTCGCCGCGCTTCCATCCAGCCCCAACTCTCCCGCAATTTCCCGCATAGCTTCAATGCAGAAGGCGATGTGGGGTTCGAGTTCGACCCCCAAGTCCGCCGCCCCGTTCACGATGTCCGAGCGGTTCACGCTTCTCGCGAAGGCTTTGTCTTTCATTTTCTTCTTCACCGACGAAGCTTCTACCTCGGCCAGCGACTTTCCCGGCTTTACCAGAGCGCACGCGGTGATGAATCCCGCCAACTCGTCGCAGGCGAACAAAGCCTTCTCCATGGGCGTGTCACGCGTCACGCCCGTGTACTCCGCATGTGACATGATGGCCTTGCGAATCTGCTCCGGCCAGCCGCGCTCTTTGAGGATTTCGTTCCCCTTATACGGATGATCTTCCAGGCTGGGATACTTGTCATAATCGAAATCGTGCAGGAGGCCGACGATGCCCCAGAGGTCTTCGTCGCCTTCGTACTTGCGGGCGTAGGCGCGCATGCAAGCCTCGACCGCGAGGGCGTGCTTGCGCAAACTTTCTGATTGCGTGAACTCAGTTAGTAAACACCAGGCGGAAGCGCGATCATTCATGGGTTCGTACCTGTTTTCTCCTGTTTTTCGCGGGTTCGTTTTGGTTTTTGTAGTTCTATTTCTTGTTTCGTCCCAGAAATTCCTTGACATCCACAGGCATTGTGCCCCAGATTACCTTCAAGTTTGGAGCCTGACCACCGGCTCCGCGGAGTGCCTCCGCTCTGGCAGCTCCCAAAACCTAGATGGCCACGACTCTTGCCCCGGTCGATTCAAGGGAAGTCGTTCGTTGCGACCACTGCCTGCTCGTTCAATTCCGTACAACCAATGACCTGTGCCGCCGCTGCCATGCTTCTTTAGACGAAGAAGAGCCTGAGATTGTAGCGCCAGCACCCATGCCGCCGGTAGCCCCGGTGCATACCGGACGCGGGCATTTGAACCTGGCCGCGTCGATCCGGGCACTGCGCCTGCGCAATGGCCTGAGCCAGCGGCAGCTCGCGACCCGCATGGCCGTGCCGCGCACCTACGTGTCGAAAATCGAGAACGAGAAAGCCACGCCTACACTCTCATCACTCGAGCGGCTGGCGCGCGCGCTCGAGGTCACCGTCCCCGATCTTCTGACTGGTGGCGAACGCAACCGTCAGGAAGAGATTCGGGAATTGGTGCAGGACCCGTTCGTGGCGGAGATGCTGCCGTTCCTAGCGCAACTGAACGGGATGCAGATGTCGAGCATTCTGGCGCAGGTGCGAGACCTGACGGTACGCCCGCGCAGGACGGCGTAACGAAAATTCTCTGCTGGCCGGCGCTTTCTCCGCATCGTATGTGCGAACAGTTTACGCACGCCGGTAGCGGTATCAAGTTTTATCCGGGCAACCAGCCAACTGCAGCCGAGGTCTTCGGGCCTCGGCTTTTTTTGCTGACGCAAATCCTTTCATGAAATGCTTCGTCGAACCTTCCTGCCCTTCGTGGTTGCCCTCGCCTTTCTGCCGTCCGAGAACCAAAAGCAACCACCAGGGACACGAAGGAATCACGAAGGCTCTGCCAGCAACACCTTTTGTCGTTTGTTCGCGATCCGCCGAAACGGTCTATTATGTCCGGGCACCACGCAGCCAATTCTTCGTTCATACCTGAACGCTTACCTGCGGAGGAATCATGATTCGACATTTTCTCGTCATTGCTCTTTTTGCTATCAGCCCGGCGTTCAGTCATGCGCAGCCATCTCTGCCCTCCAGTTTTCAGGCAAAAACCATTCACAGCCCGGCCGGAGCGGACATTTTCGTGCGCTGGGGAGGAAAAGGATCTGTGGTTCTGCTCATTCACGGATACGCGGAGAATAGCGATTCGTGGGCTCCCCTGGCCGGAGATCTCATGAAGGATCACACTGTCGTTGTGCCGGATCTTCGCGGCATTGGGAAGTCTTCGAAACCTGAAGGCGGGTACGACAAAAAAACCCAGGCCAAGGACATGCGTGCCGTAGTGACCGGACTGGGATACGACAAAACTTTCGTGGTCGCACACGACATCGGCAACATGGTGGCTTACGCCTACGCGGCGACGTATCCGGACAAAGTTGAACGGCTGGTTGTGATGGACGCGCCCATTCCCGGCGTCGAACCGTGGAAGGAAATTCTTCAAAACCCTGGAGTCTGGCACTTCAACTTTCACGGGCCGGATGCCGAACGACTTGTGGCCGGCCGTGAGCGCATCTATTTTGATCGGATATGGAATGACTTCACGGGAGATCTCTCCAAGCCCGACGAGGCCACCAGAAATTTCTTTGCCGCCACGTATGCCCAGCCGGGCGGGATGCGCGCCGGATTCGCCCAGTTCGCCGCCTTTTCTCAGGATGCGAAGGACAACGAAGTCTTCGAGCGGGTCAAGCTGACGATGCCTGTACTGGCTGTGGGCGGAGAGAAATCGTTTGGTCCGCTGCAGGCGGTGATCATGCGACACGTCGCGACCAATGTTCAAGAAGCGGTCGTCACAGGCTCCGGGCATTGGCTGATGGAAGAGCGTCCTGCCTATACGGTGACGCTTATTCGTAACTTCCTCGACTCTCCGCAAGTCGCCGCACCGGCTGTCGCAAGCACGGCAGCTGACCTCGGCGAAAAGCGTCTGACTCCCGCCGAGTACCAGTTTCCACAACACGGCAATCCGGGCACCGGCAGTTCCGGAGTTGGCGGAATTGACACCGTGGTGCTCAAAGGTGATCCGGACAACGCGGGTGTCTACACAATCATGCTGCGGGTGCCCGCGCACACGAAAATTGCGGCGCACTCCCATCGGGATGACCGGGTAGCAACCGTAATTTCCGGTACCTGGCACATTGGCTACGGGGAAAAGTTCGACGAAGCTAAACTGAAAGCGCTTCCCTCGGGCAGCTTCTATACCGAGCCGCCCAGTGTGGCGCATTTTGCAGAAACCGGCGACGAAGCGGTGGTGGTTCAGATCACCGGCTTCGGCCCTTCTTCAACAGACTACGTTGACCCTACGCAAGACCCTCGCAGGGGAAAAGGCGAATAACTGCTGTTTTTGGAGTGTTCCAGATTACTGCAGCAGAACATTAAGCCAGTGCGCCAGCTGCACTTTCTGATTGCTTTGCGCCTGCGAATCTGAGGCTTCGTCGGTCAAGGCCGCCAACTGCTGGGCGAGGAGATGCACGGCGGTCTCGCGCGGAATGTAGGTTGTGTCGGTGGGAAGTGAGAGTTCCCAACTGTCGTTGTTTACGCGATGCAGCTTCCAGTGCTGCACCTCAGCCTTTTTCCTTGGACGCTTGTCAGCGCCGGCAACAAGAACGGCGCCATGAACCGTAACTAACGCCCATCCCTCGTCGCCGGTGAGTTGGACTTTCTGAATGTCCAGGCGGTCAAAAGCGACAAGTGCGGGATAGACGGCAAGGATATTGCGCGACTGGAGCGCTTGGCCTGCCCCGCGGAATTGCGGCTCTAGCGCTGCCCTCAGCTGATCCCGAGTGGGCAGAGGCGAATGGAGAGGGATCGTTGAAACTGGTGTCGCTGCCGGATCGAGGTCCGGCTTGCTGAGGTCGTGGGCCTTGCCTTCCACCACACTTGAGGTCCGATCATCCTCGCCACCGGCATGAAAACCTGTCGGCTGCAGAGTTGCGGTGCGGCTGGCAGCGGTTTGTACGGGCGGCTGCGTCGTCCCTTTCACGTAACGGAAGAATCGTGGGCGACCACGGCCCTTCCAATAGAAGGAGTCGTAAGGCTGGACCCCAAAACCTGAGCGCAGAGAACTGTAGAAGGTACGCTGCGCGGGATTGACGACCACGCCGGCGTGCCCAGGCCAAACAATCAGGTCGCCGGGCTGGGGCTGCGTCACTCGACGAAAATCCGGAGCGTGACCGGCGAAGAGATCTCGCGAAGTCTGGTACTGATATGGATAGCCGGCTTGGTCGTAAATCGCGTGCACCAGGTGAGAGCAATCCGAGCGACGTTCCGCTTTGTGACGGGATTCGAGCGCGGCGCCCAGAATCGCGAGGCCATCGTCGAGGTCCAGCAGGTTCGTTCCCAGCGTCGGCTGAGGTGCTTGCGCCAGGGAATCGCGGGACGGCATTTTTGCGGGCTGCGGGGTCTGCGCGCATACTACGCACGAAACCGCCAGCAACAGCGTTGCTCCGACTAATCCCCGGAATTGCATCTCCCTTTTGTATCTTCCGTTTCCGCGGCCGCACAGGTCACTGTGGTGCACTGTGGGCTTCGCCTTGTCTCCTCAGTCCGATGCACCTTCGGGGCGAGAGTGTTGGCAACTCGAAAGTGATTTGCGGAACGACCTCTTAAGGGCTTTAGAACATATACTTTGGCTCGATCGAGCGCAAGGCCGCGTTTTAACAATCATGGCCCGTTCTCCCTACCTGCGCTCGAGAATCGCACATAGACGGCGGTGAATCCGCGCCGCGTTTCCCCTCATCTATGTGCCATGAACTCCGATTTCGATTTTGATTTGGTGTCATCTGTGCCCGACTCCTCCGGAGCACAGCCGACCATCGCTAGCGCTGCGCCCGCGAACGATGCGCTGTTGCTGGATGCCTATTCACGGGCGGTGATCGGGGCGGTAGAGAAAGTCAGCCCTTCAGTCGTGAACATCGAGGTGCATCAATCTGTACGCGCCAGGCGGCGGGCTGAGCCGCAGGAACGCCTTGGGGGTGGATCGGGATTTATCTTCACTCCCGATGGCCTGATTCTTACCAACAGCCACGTCGTTCACGACGCCAGCCGGATCGAGGTGACCTTGACCGACGGGCGCAAGTTTCCCGCGCGCACCATCGGCGACGATCCCGCCACCGACCTCGCCGTGATCCAGATTGATGGCGTGGGCCTGGTGGCCGCAACTCTGGGAGACTCGCAGGCGTTGCGAGTGGGGCAACTGGTCATGGCAATCGGCAGCCCGTACGGATTTCAGTCGACAGTAACGGCGGGCGTGGTGAGCGCACTGGGCCGGTCGCTGCGATCCTATTCCGGGCGGCTCATTGAGGATGTGATTCAGACCGATGCATCGCTGAATCCCGGCAACTCAGGCGGTCCGCTGGTCTCGTCCGACGGGCGCGTAGTGGGCGTGAATACTGCAACCATTCTGCCGGCGCAAGGCATTTGCTTTGCCATTGGGATCAACACGGCGAAATTCGTAGCGAGCCGCCTCTTGCGCGATGGCCGTATTCGGAGAAGCTACATCGGAGTGTCGGCGCAAACCGCGCCCATCCATCGTCGGCTGGTGCGGTACTACGATCTTCCCAAGGAAACGGGCGTGATCGTACTCGCCGCGGAGCCGAACAGTCCGGCGCAGCGGACGGGCTTGCGCGAAGGCGATGTGATCGTGGCGCTCGAAGGCCAAGCGGTGGCTGGCGTCGATGACCTGCATCGAGTACTGAGCGATGTGCGCGCGGGCGCGAGGGCAGAACTCACCGTGCTGCGCGGCACCGAGCGACTAAGACTCGGCATCGTGCCGGAAGAGGCAGGGCAGGCGAACTAAAGAAACGCGGCCCCTCGGTCTTACTTCACAGGTTGGGCTTCTAAGAGGGATGTTTGGAGGTGTTCCTTAGGGGCCCAATCCACCGGCTCGACCGGTCCCACGATAAAAATCCATGAGAGCGCGCCCATCCAAAGAACGAACGAGACGATGAGGAACGGCCAGAAGAACTGGCCGGTGCGATCTAACAAATATCCGGCAACCGCGGGAGAGACGATACCGGAAGAATTCCCGATGAACAACTGAATCCCGCACCAGCGCCCAACCGCCTGCTTCCCTGCCAGCCGCTGAGTGATTGCCCAAAGGTTCGAAGTGCTGGCGCCTAGTGCAAAACCCGTGAGCATGAGAAACACGACGGCCAGTTTCGTGGTGGCGATCACGGTGCAAAGAAGGAAAATTCCAGCTGTTACTACGCCGGTCACGACGAACGTCTTGCGCACCAGCGAGGGTGATGCGCCGGACGCGATCCAGCGGTCTGAAAGCCATCCGCAGGCGCTCGCGGAAAAAGCGGCCAGCAAGAAGAAAGCTCCGCCGACTTTCGCCATGCCGGTCATGGAGAAGTTGCGTTCGCGCACCAGGTAAAAAGGCAGCCACGTCACCATGAAATAGAGAAAGTAGTTTCCGCAAAACAGGCCAATGCAGGTTCCCCAGGCTGACTGCTCGCGAAGGATCTCGCCCATGCCTGGACCCGTTTTCTTATGACCGTATGTGCCGATGTCGGCCGCGGGCATCCAGCGAAGCCAAGGCAGCAGCCAGAGTAATGACACGAGGCCTAACCCCAGGAAGAAGGGACGCCATCCAAAGCGCGCGACCAGGGTTCCTCCGAACAGCAGCCCAAAGCTGGGACCGAGTGCCAGTCCGGCGGCTAGAATGGAATTGGCAAGGCCGCGACGTCTCTCGAGGCAATGCGTTGCCAAAATCTTTGAATACCCTGGGTACGCAACTGACTCTCCTATGCCCAAAGCAATGCGAACGAGCAGCAGAGCCAGCAAGGTGTGAACCTTACTGGTGAGGGCGGTCGCACTCGACCACACGAGGAATCCCGCTGCAAAAACCCACTTCACATCGTAGTGATCGACCAGCCATCCCGAGAGGAGTTGGCAGCTGGAATATGTCCAGAAAAAGGCCGATAGCAAGATGCCGAGTTGCGAGGCCGAGATCCCGAGCTCGTCTTTGATCAGCGGCGCCGCGATGGAAAGATTGCTCCGGTCAATGTAGTTGATGAACACCGACACGAAGAGCAGCACGAGAATGCGCGTGAAGGCAGGACTTAGCCGCGAAGTATCGGTTGTCATGGGCAAGGGGTCCGGCGGGGGCGGCTTATTGTCAGCGAGGAATCAGGAAATTGCAACGGCAAACCAGGCTTCCGGAAAGGATCCAACATTTTTAACACGCAGAGACACGGAGACAGAGAAATTGGAAAATGAGGAACTAACAAATTGGGGTGATTGAGAAATTGAGTAATCTTAAGAACGAAGCTGCCTAGTGTTTTCGTCTTGAAATTACCAAATCACAAAGTTACCCAACTACGAAATTTCTCTGTGTCTCTGTGTCTCTTGTGGTGAGCTCGCTTCACACGTCGCCGGGGGCGGGCCTCATTGCCAACTCCAGATGCGTATGTTAGCGTCTTGAATTAGAAGGGGATAGAGTTGCAGGCAACAATTCCCGCCGGACTGGATCGCAAAGAAGCAGACCTTTACCGGCAGCTTGATCCGGGACGGCTCCCGAAACACATCGCTATCATCATGGATGGCAACGGACGCTGGGCGCGTCGCCGTCATATGCCGCGCATCGCCGGACATCGCGCCGGCGTAACCGCCGTACGTTCGACGGTGGAGACGGCCGCGCGCATTCACATTCCCGCGCTCACGCTCTATGCATTCTCGGAAGAAAACTGGAAAAAGCGGCCGAAGAGCGAAGTCGATTTTTTGATGCGCCTGCTGAGCCGCTACCTGAAGCTGGAAGTTCCGACGCTCAACAAGAACAACGTTCGCCTGGAATATATCGGGCGGCAGCAGGAGTTACCCGAGCCTGTACAGGAGCGCATGGAGAGCGCGCGGCAGGCGACGGCAAGCAATACTGGCATGGTGCTGACGCTGGCGCTCAACTACAGCGCGCGCACGGAGTTGGTCGACGCGTTTCGTTCTCTGGTCGAAGCCGCGGCTCGCAACGGCGGGATCGAGCATCTGCAGGTGGATGAGGAAGCAGTCTGCCGCCATCTCTACACCAGGCACTTACCGGATCCGGACCTGGTGGTGCGCACCAGCGGCGAGATGCGGCTAAGCAATTTCCTGCTGTGGCAATTGGCGTATGCGGAGATCTATGTCACGCCCACGCTATGGCCGGATTTCCGCGGACATCACCTGCTCGAAGGCATTGCCGAGTATCAGAAGCGCGAGCGGCGTTATGGCGGATTGAACAACGACGACCATTCCCATCATCATCTCGCCTCGAAGGGAACGCGGGGCTAAGGCGATCATTCATTGATCAAGCGCATTGCGACGGCAGTGGTCCTGATCCCCATTGTCCTGCTGCTGGTGCTGCGCGCGCCCGTGTTCCTGGTGGCCATCGTGACGGGAGCCGTGGCGCTGGTCACCGTCCACGAATTTCTCAAGCTGACAGAAGCGTATGGTGTGCAACCGCTGCGCAAGCCGACTTATGGTTTCGTGGC
This sequence comes from Acidobacteriota bacterium, assembly GCA_003225465.1. Classification (GTDB taxonomy): domain Bacteria; phylum Acidobacteriota; class Terriglobia; order Terriglobales; family Acidobacteriaceae; genus Gp1-AA133. Next base: position 14,524 of record QIAH01000023.1, read on the forward strand.
GCTCTTCTTCCTGCTGCTCGTCATCAACGTCGGGCAGGAAAAGCCTCTGCTCTCGACGGACTTCTTCGGCATTGCCGCGGCGTTCGCGGCAGCCATCGCCACATTTGTGTTTCTAACGATCGCGATGCGGCGCGAGAGCCTGGCGACTGGGTATCCCGGAGCGGCAGCTTCGGCATTTGGATTCGCGTATGTCGCATTACCGCTGGCAATGTTGGTACAACTCCGACAACAGTGGGCGGGAGCGTTTCTGATTCTTTACCTGCTGCTTGTGGTGTGGGCCGGCGACATCTTCGCGTACTTCGTGGGGCGTAGCGTCGGGCGGCATCTGATGGCTCCGCGCATTAGCCCGAAGAAGACCTGGGAGGGGGCCGCGGCCTCGATGATCGCGAGCCTGATGATTGGCGGGGGGATCCTCTACTACTCAGCGTCCGTAAGCACGGCCCTGCTGGGGTGGGGCCTGATCGCGAGGCGCGACGGGATGTTCGGGCTGGAGCGGCCGGCTTTGCTGCCACTTCTAGCTCTG
>QIAH01000271.1 GCA_003225465.1 Acidobacteriota bacterium
CGCTTGAGTGCCCCGCCCACATACTGCTTGGCGCCTTCCGGTCCGGGAGGCAGGCCGGGCGGAACATCGGCCCCATGATCGACGAATTCGCGCGCGAAATTTATATCGCCAATGGCAATGTTCTTGCGATTCACGAATTGTTCGAAGTGGTTGCGGACGAAGCGCTTCATTTCCTCAGGTGTCATGCCGGGATCGGCCATGCATTCCTCCAGTACATCGACAAAAGATGCCGAGGTTTGTTCCTGGACTCAAAAAATAGGCAATTAGGGCCGGAATTCTAACGCCTCGTGCGGAAGTCGCGCAAAGAAAGCTCCAAGCCTCCATACTCTGGATGGTCGTTATGTCCGATGCTGAAGGCGATGTCGAGCGTATCTCCGGCGAGAAGTTTCGCAGTCTGCAGGCGCTCTGCCATGTGCCAGCCGAGAGCGTCAAAGGTAATGTTGCGGCGCCAACGTGAGTTCTCAGCTGTCCTGTCTACCGTGTCAGCAATCGCGGGCTCCGTGATCGTGCTGCGATCGGCTCGGCCGATCTGCGCGGCATCTGGATGGCAACGCGGCGTTGCTCCTATTGCGACTGGGCTCATGGTTTCAAGTTCGGGACCGCTGATCCCTGCCGCCAGCTTCAGCTTCACATGTTTATCTTTGAGAATCTTCGGCGGTGCCATCAGCCGGACAGCTCGCGCGGAGAACACCGGTTCCGGATTTCCCTGCCCGAATGGTTCCAACTGCGCGAGTGCCTGAAACAGATCGGGCGTGACTTGTTCCAGATCGAGTTCGGCGTCCACGTCCAGAACCACCTCGAAATCTGCAGGGGTCAACCGCTGCCGCGCGTAGCTTTCCAGATGAGCGCGCAGTTCCGATACCCGCTCAGATGGCAACGAAAAACCAACGGCGTGCGCATGTCCTCCGTAGCGTGTGAACAGCTCACGGCAGGACTCCAGCGCATCCAGCAAGTGAAATGCACGAATGGAACGGCCCGAGCCATAAGCCTCGCCGTTGTCGTAGGACAAAACGAGCGTCGGACGCCCATAACGTTCGACCACGCGAGTGGCTGTGATGCCGATAACCCCGCGATGCCAGCCCTCGCCATCGATCACCAGGCAATGCGCGTCTCGCAGGGCCGGTTCCTTCTCGAAACGGCTGTCGATATCCTGCAAGATGCGCCGCTCTTCTTCCTGACGGTCGGCATTGAGACGGTCGAGACGCGCTGCGATCTCCCGTGCGCGCTCGGCGTCTTTCACGCTGAACAGGTCCACAACATCCCGAGCCACATCCATGCGCCCCGCCGCATTCAGTCGGGGCGCGATGCGAAAGGCGATCTCACCCGAGGTGGGCGGACGGCTCGCGGGAACCTGCGCCATTTCGAGCAAGGCCTTGAGTCCGGGGTTCACGGCTCGGCGAAGTGCGTCCAAGCCCAACTTCGTGAAAACGCGATTCTCGCCGCACAGGGGAACCGCATCGGCGATGGTGGCAATCGCCACCACCTTCAGGAATGAGGTGAGCAGGCGGGACTGATCTTTGTCGCTCAGCCGCTTTTCCATCAGGGCTTGCGCCAGCTTGAATGCGACGCCTGCACCGCACAACGCTTTGCACGGATACTCGCAGCCGGGCTGGTTCGGATTCAGAACGGCAACAGCTTTCGGCACTCCATCACTTCCTGGAAGATGGTGATCGGTCACGATCAGGTCCACCCCGAGCCGCTCCGCAGTGTCGGCGGCGGCGAACGCCCGGATGCCAGTGTCGACGCTGATGATCAAGCGAATCCCATTTTCAGCGGCTCGCTCGATTACATCGTCTTTCATGCCGTAGCCTTCTTTGAGACGGTGCGGCACATAAAAATCAGCGATACCACCCGAAAGTTCGATGGCTGTCTTCAGAATCACAATCGCGGTTGTGCCATCGACATCGTAGTCGCCGTAGATCAGGATTTTTTCCTTGCCCTCGATCGCCGCATTGAGCCGCTCGATGGCCCCGCTCATTCCTTCCATCAGGTACGGGGAATGCAGGTCGCGCAGGGATGGTGCGAGATATCGCTCTGCGGACTCAGCATCCAGAATGCCGCGCATGAGCAAAAGACGGGCAAGCGTGGAAGCCTGCCGCGGGTCTCGCGTCAATCCTAGAGCAGAGACCGATCGAAGTTGGTTAGCAAGCGACCAGACTTGCGCATCGTCGGCGGATTTCGGGATCCACTTCATGCATTCACAGGATTTCAGCGATGAGGCATCTCCGGGCGAGAGTACCCGGATGGACGGGCGGGGACGCCCATCGCTCCACGGTATCCTTAGTCCTCCTCGTCGGGGCCGGGTTCATCGATCGGGATACCACCGAAATCTTCGGCGAGTTCGACCAGACGCTGGTAACGGTCGTACCACTCGGAGCTGGTTTCGTAGAGAAACATGCTGCCCTGGTAGGCCCATCCGAGTTGCACGAAACCAGTTTTGCCGACGTAGGTACGCAGCCAGCGGGCGTCTTCCAGGTCCTCGTCATTGGTGTATTCCGCATTGCTAAGGCGCTGGATCAGTTCTTCCAATTCGTCGCGCTTCAGGGTCCAGGAATCCATCGTAAGGAAGGGCACGCCCGACGATTTGGCCAGTTCTACGAAATCCTTCCAGCCATCCGTGTTGTCTCCGGTCTTCCACATGATGGCCTGGACTTCGTCATAGTCCACATAGCCATGGAAGCGGCGCAGCCCATGGCCTTCGATGAAGGCGATCATGTCGTCCTTCAGACCGGAAAGATCGTCAGGGGTCATGGCGAGGCTCTCATTGACTGAGCATTGTAAGCCTTTTTCGGCGGGAAAAAATAGGACGTGAAGTACTCAGGAGTTCGCGTGACGAAAATTATGCGCGTCTCGCGATGCGTTGGGTGAAAGCAGTCATTAGTCGATGGTCGTTAGTCGTTGGCAACCTGGTCGCTAACAACCAACGACCAGCGACCAACCACCGTATGGAAGCACCGGTTGTCCAAATGCCGGAGGTGAAGAGCGGACGGCTGATGCTGTGCTAAACTATTGGTTTCACAACGAGCCTCCGACCGAGACAATGCTTTTTTCCAAAGAATATGTGGGCTATCTGGCCCGCGAACTCACAAAAAAGCTGATTTCTGGCGACTTTATCGAGACCGAAAACGTCGCCGCTGTCACCGAGCGCGTGCACGCCGCGTTATTGG
>QIAH01000024.1 GCA_003225465.1 Acidobacteriota bacterium
CCGGTTGCCGGATTTGTGGCGTAAAAACGCTCCGAAGCTTCGACTCCTTCCTGCAAGCCGATGATCGATTGTCCCGTTAAGTTGGCCATAGTCTGATACCTTGCGTTCGGCGACTCTCAAGGCGATTGCGATTTATGAAGAACGCTCGCGAGCTTATCTATTTGAACTTTTCCCTTCGGATGATTCCTGCCCCTTCGCGAATGGTGACCAGCTGGTCTGCTGCCACGTTTGGAATCGTTTCAGTAGCACCGTTCGTCCATCGAATTGTCAGGTCTGCCGTGGTTGCGTTTCCCAGTCCGAAATGCAAACGACGGTCATTGGCCGAGTAGAAACTGGATTGGGCGTTCACTTCCTGCGCCTGCTGGCGGCCTGCATAGCGCGCGACCACACGCGAGCCGATGGCACTGCGATTCGACTGCACGCCAACGAGAGAAACCTTCAGCCAATGGTGGCCTCCCGAGACGTCATTACGCAGTAGCGACGGCGGTTCGTTCATGTTCATGACCAGGATGTCCATGTCTCCGTCATTGTCGAAGTCTCCGAACGCACAGCCCCGGCTGGCATGCGGAGCGCTCACGCCACTGCCAGCCTCCTCTATCAGTTCCTCGAATCTTCCGTCCCCCAGATTGCGAAACACAAGGCGGGGAGTCCGGAACGGATAGGCTGGGAGTCGTCGCTCCACCTCGGGATATACGCTGCCGGTCGCGACGAACAGATCCGGGAAGCCGTCGTTGTCGAGATCGACGATGCCGGCGCCCCACCCTACATAGCGAGTTTCGACGCCCAGGCCGGTGCGGATGGTGACGTCGTCGAAGTTCCCTTTCCCGTCGTTGCGGTAGAGGACATTGGTATCGTCGGCGAAGTGCGTTTTGAAGATGTCGAGGTTTCCGTCGAGGTCGTAGTCGCCGACGCCCACACCCATGCCGGCTTGTTCCAGCCCGTCTTCGCTGAGCGCCACCCCGCGTTCCAGACCCTCCTCGCGAAAGGTGCCATTGTGTTGGTTGCGAAACAACCAGCTCGGCGTGGAATCGCAGGCGACATAGATATCCGGCCAACCGTCGTTGTCGTAGTCTGCTGCGACCACTGTCATTGGATACGAGCCAGAGGCGGCTGCAACCCCCGATGGTTTGCCGACATCCGTAAATGTGCCGTCACCATTGTTATGAAATAACTGGACGAACCCAGGAGGCAGACCGCGGGGGCCGCAGTTCACGGGGACACCTTTCCACGTGCAATCCGAGTTCTCGCCCGGCTTCGGGAGCTTCTCGAGCGTGGTGCTGAGGTAGTTGGCGACAAAGAGATCAAGTTTGCCATCGCGATCGTAGTCCACCCAGCTGCAGCCGGAACCGTAGCGGACAGATGACTGGCGCAATCCTGCACGCTCCGTCACATCCGTGAAAGTGCCATCAAAGCCGTCGTTGTTGTAGTCGCCGATGGTAACGGCGGACGCCCAACCCGTGCGTTGCAAACCCGCCTTGGCCGTGACGTCAGTGAAGGTGCCGTCACGATTGTTTTTGTAGAGGCGATTGGTCGCACCCGGAGGTGCTCCTTCCAGGCGCGTGCCGCTGAGCACAAGCAGATCTACCCAGCCATCATTGTCATAGTCGATGAACGCCACTCCGCATCCGACCACCTCAACGATGTAACTCTTGCTATCCACGCCCCCATAAACGATGGGCTGCGTGAGACCTGCCTGTTTGGCAACGTCGGTCATGCTGGACAGAAATGGACGACCGGAGGGCTTTCCACGAGGCTGTGCCTTCACACCGCGCGATGAGATGCCTTGGCCGAAGGCAGCTCGCGTCATGGCGGCACCGGCGGCTGCGATCATGGTAGCCATCATTTTGCGGCGGGTGATCATGGGACGGCTTCGGTCACTTTCAGCATCTGGCCAGCCTTCACGTTCTCGAGTCTCTGCACAATTCCTGAAGGCCATCGAATTTCAACCAGTTTCGCGGTCGAATCAGCGCCCAGCCCGACGATGAGCCGTTTGTCACTGGCGGACTGGTAACCGACGGCGGTGTTGACGGTGAAATACTGGGTTAAGCCGGATGGGGACACGACTTTCACGCGGCTGCCAATCCCGTCGCGATTGGACTTCTTGCCGATCGTCGTGATGCCAAGCCAGTTGTTGCGGTTCCCGCCATCGTTGCGCAGCACGGTGGCCTTCTGGCCGACGTTACTCATCACCACGTCGATGTCGCCATCATTGTCAATGTCTCCAAACGCGGCGCCGCGGCCTGCCCACTCGGTCTGAAAGGCGGGGCCCAGGATCACTCTCTTGAAGTGTCCGCCCTCATTTCGCAATAGCAACGGGGGCTGCATGTACTTTAAATTCGGCGAGGTCAGCTGAATGGTGTCCATCACGTGTCCCTGGGCGACGAAAATATCCTTCCAGCCGTCGTTGTCAAAATCGAAAAGATGCGTGCTCCAACCTGAGAACGCAAGGGTCGCGGCGCCGACGCCAGACGCGTTGGTCACATCGCGAAAAGTGCCGTCGCCGTTGTTGCGAAAGAGCATGTAGCGTTCATTGGAGAGATCCGTTACGACGACATCAGGCCGGCCATCGTTGTCGAAGTCCGAGAAATCGGCGCCCATCCCGGCGAAGGCTTTACCGTCCTCATTGTATCCAACGCCAGCGAGCAGCCCGACTTCGCGGAACGTGCCATTGCCATTGTTGTGGTAGAGGAAGCACTGCACCGAATCGTTAGCGACAAAGACGTCAGTGAAGCCGTCGCCGTCGTAGTCGGCGAACGTGACTCCCAGTCCTTTGCCGCTGGGATTGGCGATACCCGCCTTCTGAGAAACGTCGGTGAAGGTGCCGTCGCCGTTATTGTGATACAGAATGTTGGTGACGCCGTCATAGTTGTCGGGATGACAGTAGGCACGGTAGCCGGGCTTCTGCTCCCCGCAGTAGCGGTTGGTTTTGAAACTCCAATCCAAGTAGCGCGTGACGAAGATGTCGAGCTTGCCGTCGTTGTCGTAATCGAAGAACCCGGCACTCGCGCTCCAGCCGCCGGCTGCAACACCGGCTGTCTTGGTGACATCGGTAAACGTGCCGTTTCCGTTGTTATGGTAGAGCGTGTTGCCGCCGTATCCGGTCACGTAGATATCTTCAAAGCCATCGTTGTCGTAATCACCGACAGCCACACCCATCGCGTAGTAGTTTTGCTGGGCTCCCGTCAGACCTGCCTTCTCCGTCACATCGGTAAAGGTGCCATCCGCATTCTGGTGATAGAGACGGTTCCAGAACTTGCGGTCGGACTTGTCAGGCATTTTGCCGCTTGGCATCGGATCGCCAATTTTGGCGCCGTTGGTGAAGAAAATGTCCAGGCGGCCATCGTTGTCGTAGTCCAGAAGAGCTACACCTCCGCCCATCGTCTCGATGAGGTATTTGTTGGAGGTCGCAGAGTTCTCGTGCTGGAAGGCAATGCCGACACCCTGGGTGACGTCGGTGAACTGGACTTCCGGAGCTGGTGTGGCGGCGATCAGGCAGCCGGCTAGCGCGAGCGCAATGATCGACCGGCACGCATGTAGGCATTTGCACATGATTAGCTCTGTCGGAATTTTCGCCGCTCGCGTATGCCCTTCGTTTCCTGCACAACATAAAGGTGATTTGCAGGCAGATTCGGGAAGCTTTCCTTCACGCCAGAAGGCCAGGCCACCTCAACGCGATCCGCCTGAGAAGCACGGCCCAGGCCGAAGTGGAGGCGGAAGTCATTTTGCGAGTAATAACTCGATCCGCTCATGACTTCGTCGATCTGGCTGTGCTTGCCGCTCGTCACCTTCACACGAGTGCCGATTGCAGAGCGATTCGAGCGTGTGCCGATGCACTTGATCATGATCCAATTGTTTTTATTTCCGCCATCATTGCGCAGCAGAGTGGGAGGGCCGTCGAGATTATTCACGATCACATCAACGTCTCCGTCATTGTCGAAGTCTCCGAAGGCGCAGCCGCGTCCAAGGTTTTCGGCGCGGAGCGCGGGCCCTACTTTTGTGGAGACATCCTCGAACCGTCCGGTGCCGAGGTTGCGATATAGAACCTTTGGTTCTTTGTACGAGACATGCAATTTTCGGCCGGCAATCTGAGAGTACACGTGACCATTCGCGAGGAAGAGATCCTTCCATCCATCGTTATCGAAATCGAAAAAGCCGAGGCCGAAACCGAGATACTTCCGGTTGACCCCCAGGCCTGCCTTGATGCTGGCGTCTTCAAACGCGCCATTGCCATAGTTGCGGTACAGCGTGGTTACCTGTTCAGAGAAATTGGTTCGTGCCAGGTCGAGCCATCCATCGCCATCGTAGTCCGCGGCAGCCGCGCCCATTCCCGACAACGCAACCCCGTTCTCGTCCAGAGCACAGCCCGCAGCGACTGCTGTTTCGCGGAACGTTCCGTCGTGATTGTTGCGGTATAGAAGGCTCGGAGCGCTGTCGCAGGCGACATAAATATCCGGCCATCCATCGTTGTCGAAGTCAGCCGCAACTGCTCCCATACCGTACGACCCGGCGGCCTGCCAGTTTCGGGTCACGAAGACCATCGAAGACGGTCCACTTGGACGGGCGATACCTGATTCTTGGGAGACATCTGCGAAGGTGCCGTCGCCGCGATTGCGATACAGGATGTTCGTGCCACCCGCGAAGCCTTGCGGGCCGCATGGAACGGGAATGTCATTGTAGTTGCAGTAGGTCGCCTGACCCGGCTTGGGAGCATGAGCCAAATCGAAATTTACGTAGTTCGCGACAAACAGGTCGAGGTGGCCATCGTGGTTGTAGTCCAGGAAACAAGAGCCTGCCCCCCATGCACTTCCGGACCCGGCAACCCCGGCTTGTTCTGACACATCCGTGAACGTTCCGTCACCATTGTTGTGGTAGAGGACGTTGTGTCCCCAATAGCTGACGAACAGATCGTCGTAGCCATCGTTGTCGTAGTCGCCGACGCAACACCCTTGCCCCCATCCGGAACGAGTCAGATGGGCCTTTTCCGTGACATCAGTGAACGTGCCGTCGCGGTTGTTGTGAAACAGATAACTGGTGGGGCGTTGATCTTGCTGAGGCTGCTCGAGGCTGGTTCCATTCACCAGAAAAATGTCGAGCCAGCCATCGTTGTCATAATCGAACAACGCCACGCCGCAACCCATCTCCTCCAGGAGGTACTGCTTGTTGGTAGCGCTGCCACAAATGTTCTTGGCACTCAACAGCCCGGCATGGGCGGTTACGTCGGTGAAAACGATGGGAAGATGCGTGTCAATCGCGTGGACGCCCCGAACCACGGCCAGCATCGCCATGCCGGTTCCGCCCAACATCTGCAAGAATGCACGACGGGATTGCGCGCGGCGGGAGCCGCTACTCATGCTTGTCCCCGGGTCTGGTTGGAGTGCCGCCGGGATGGTTTGCGCTTCGCCGCATCTTGTCGAGTTCGCTCGTTTCTTTATCAAGGCGGGTGAATGAATCGAGCGCCTTCCGACTGTCCTCCATCTTTCCCAGGCGGCGATAGAGACCAGCGAGAACGTAATAATAAGAGGACGCCCGGGGATTGAACGAGATGGCGCGGTTCACCGAATCGACTGCGTCGTTGAGACGTCCCTCGCCTTCGTCAGCCTTCCCTTTTTGAAACCACGCGCGGTCAGACTTGGGATCGAGTTCGAGCGCCTTGTTGGCGTATTCGAGAGCTTTTTCGGGCTCACTGGTGCGGTTGTAGTAAGCACTCAGATTCACGTGCGCGGATGAAAATGTTCCCTTTCGAGCCTCGTTCAATGCGATAGCCTTCTGGTAATTGGCGACGGCACTGGCATCGTCGCCCAAGGCCTCGAGCGCCAGACCCAACGCGTCCAGGCCCTCCACGTAGGACGGATCGATCCGCAGCGCCTCTTCGAATTGCTTTCGGGCACTTTCCCAGTTGTCCTGGATAGAGAATAGTTTCCCCAAATCGTAGTGGATCTCGGCGGACTGAGGACTGTAGCGAATCCCCTGCTCGAATTCAACCTGGGCCGCGTCGAATCTTCCGACGATCATAAGGTCGCGACCAAGAATCTTGTGCGCCTCTGCGTTTCGGACGTCGATCTGCAGCGATTTCGCCAAGCTCTGAATCGACTGGCCAATTTTCTGTTGCGCGAACTGGCAGTAGCCCAGGGCGTACCAACCCCAGGAGGATTTCGGACGCCCTGTGACGTAATCGGTGAGAAGCGGCTCGACTTCCTTAAATTGATTTCGCCGGATGTAGTCTTCGAACTCAGCAACCTTTGTGGCGTCGTCCCCTTCGACCGTTGCATTCAGCTTTTCCAGTCCCTGACGGGCAAAGACGTCGCCAGGGTTCAGCTCCAGGGCCTTGCGAAACGCACCAGACGCACCCTTGACGTCCCCCTGCTTTGCCAAGGCGAGCCCAAGATCGTGTTGCGCTTCGGAAGACTCAGGCTGCAGGTTGATAGCTTGGCGGAACTTGGTGACGGCCTGCTCCAACTCACCTTTATCGAGAGCAGTCTGGCCTTCGGCGAGGTCGAGATTGGCATTCTGATTCCGATCATCGGCGGAGGAGAGTTCCCGGCCTTTTTGCACTTCGGCGGCGGCCTCGTCTTTACGTCCAGCCCGAGCGAGGGCCAGGCCCAATTGATAGTGGGATTCGCCACTCTGCGGATCCAGACGGGTGGCTTCCTGGAGTTCCTGGACGGCTTCCGGGATTTTGCCGTCGCGTATGAGAGCTTTTCCCAGAGCGAAATGGGCCCGCGCGAAGGTTGGAGCGATCGCAATTACCTTGCGCAATTGTTCGATCTCTTTTCCGTCGTGACTTGGGCTGGCACCGTAGGCTACCGCCAAGTTGAATTGAGCTTTCACCGATTCTGGCGACAGGGCGACGGCCTCTTCGAGTTCGCTGATGGCCTGTTCAACGTCCGTAGATGTGAGGGCTGCGCCCAGATTGGCGTGGGCGTCTGCGTAGTCGGGCTTAATGCGGATGGCGTTGCGGAATGCGGCGATGGCAGGTTCGTCGTCCCCAGCCTGTATCAATACGAGGCCAAGGCTGTTGTAGGCCTGGGCATAGTCGGGACGCAGGCGAATTGCTTCACGAAATTCGGCCGCGACCGAGTTGCTGTCGGCACCCTTGCGCCCAAGCACAAGGCCCAACATAACGTGTGCGTCCGCCCGCTCCGGAGTTTTCGCCAGCGCCTCGCGGAGGCCGGCAATCGCAGCATCCCAGTCCGGTACTGGAGGCGACGGGGACGGAACGTTCAGCCCTGCCTCTAGTTGTCCGAGGGCTTTATCAATGTCCCCTAAGCGAAGATAGACGATTGCGAGATCGACGTAGGTGGCAGGCATCGGCGGCAGGAGAGCGATGGCGCACTGCAGACTTTGTCTGGCGCCGGCCAGATCGCCGGTTTCGCGCAAAGCAGTTCCTAGAAATTCATGGCTGCCGCCAGCTGCGGGGTCGAGCCGAACAGCTTCCCGCAACTCAGGGATCGCATCCTGGTGAGAGCCGCTGTACCAGAGGGCGACACCCAGGTTGTAGTGCGCATCTGCAGAATCCGACTGGAGGGCGACGGCACGCCGTAAATGGACGAGCGAGGAGGCAAGGTCTCCTTGCTGGCCCAGGATAAAACCCAGCAGATTGTGGGACTCGGCGTGACTCTCGTCCAAGCGAAGGGCCTCGGTGAGCTGCTCTTGAGCGGCCTTTAAGTCGCCTTTCTCGGCGGCTTCGTGGGCGCGCTTATAAGGCTCATCGGCTGGGCTGGGCGCGCTTACAAGAATCTTGCGCACAGCAGCGCCCTGCTGTTTCAGAGCCAGGCCGAGGCCGTAATAGCCTTCACGCAACTCCGGATCGATCTTGAGAGCGTCCTCGAAGGCAGCGATTGCCCCGGGGAGATTGCCACTCTGTCGCAAGGTCTGGCCGAGCTCGTACTGGACGCGCGAGTTGTTTGGTTCGGCTTTGGCAACCCGTCTCAGATGTAGCAGAGCCCCTTCTGCATCTCCCTTCTGACGCAGAGCGATACCCAGGTTCAGATGGGCGGTCGCGCTATTGGGCTCGAGCGTCAGCGCCTTCTTGAATACTTCAATCGCTCCCGTGAGGTCGCCGCTAGTGGAAAGCGAGGAGCCTAGATTCGCGTATGCCCGCGCGTACTTTGGATTAAGCGAGACTGCTTTCCGCAACTCGGTGATGGCTGCCGGCAAATCTGATCTTTCCATCAAAGCAACGCCCAGCCAGTTGTGGGCCTCTGCAGAGGTCGGTCCCATTTTTACTGCCTGCTGAAAGGCCTCGAAAGCGCGCGTAGAATCATTTTTGTCCCAGTAGGCCAGGCCCAGCTCAACATAAAGTTTAGGATTGTCAGGATCGCGTTGGATCGCGGCTTTAATCTGGTCGACCGAAGCAGCAGTTCTTCTGTTGTCTTGAGCGACGGCGGGCAGGGTCAGGACGACGAGAAGGATGGCACTGAGCCAGATTCGAAACTGCAGGCGGCGGCTCATTGATCGGGATCCAAGAGTCGGAGTTGCAGGCGCGACGTTTTTTCATCTTCCACCCGAAGCGACTTTGCGAATTCCAGCTGTCTGTCGGCTTCCTGCTTGTTTCCCATGCGCGCAAGCAATAATCCGAGCTGATAATTGGCTTTCACGGATTTTGGATTCAAGTGGACAGCCTTTTCCAGATTCTCTTCCGCTTCGGGATACCTGCGGGCATTCATCAGCAATTCGCCCAAAGCCTCGCAGGATGGGGCGTGATCGGGATATCGCTGGAGTAATTTCTCCAATTTCTGGATGGCCTCGGTTTCATTGCCCTGGTCTCTGGCGATCAGAGCAAGATAATAGTAGGAGGCCAACTGGTTGGGCTGCAAACGGGCACTCTCGGTCAAGCGCGTTGCTGCTTCTGCGAGGTGTCCTTCCAGGTATAGGACTGAGCCGAGTGCATACTGCAGTTGAGACTCCTGGGGGTTTTTCCCGGTCAACTTTTCCAGGATCGTCTGTGCATCTTCAAACTGTTTCTTGCCGACTTTCGCGGAGGCCAGTGTGTACTGGTATCGGGCCTCATTCGGGCGAAGGCCGGCAGCCTTAGTCAGCGCGGGTTCCGCGTCGTCAAGGAGGTCCATCTTCAAGCAGACTCGGCCAAAGCCCAGTAGAATCTCGGGATCCTCCGGCTCAATCTTCCTGGCACGCATCCAGTAGGAGAGAGACCGCTCGAGCTCACCCTGCCCTTCCGCGATTACAGCAGCTTGCTGCAGGGCCGGAGTCGCCTCCGGCTTCAGGCGCAGAGCCTGGTCGTAGGAGTCGAGTGCCAAGGCCCAATGCTTCTCAAGCTGATAAGCACCCGCCAGGTTGAACGCCAGTTCGTACGTAGGCGGACCTTTCCGTTTAAGACCCTCGAGGATGTCGATGGCTTCCGAAACAACTCCCTCCTGCGCGAGGAGCAGCGCAAATTTCATCGACCAATCCGAGGATGGATCCGGCAGCCGCATCCATTCGGTTGCGAGACCTGCGGCGGCATCGCGGTCACCGGTTTTCAGGTAATCCGTCGCAAGCATCAACAGGCCGTCTGGAGACTGTTTCAGTGCGGAGAGAGCGGGCCGGGCTAATTCCAGGGATTGTTTGTAGTTGCCGTTCGCGGTCTCTGAACGCGCCAGTTCCAGCCTGGCTGTGCTGTTCGAAGGATCCAGCGTCAATACCCGGCGGTAGAGTGGAAGAGCCAGTTCTGGTTTTCCCTGAACGGTGTAGACCTCCGCCAGACTCAGGTGGGCACCAACTAAATGCGGCTCCAGCCGAATGGCTTCTTTGAGCAGGGTGGCGCTTTCTGGAAATCGTTTCTGCTGCAACCGAATGGAACCGAGAACAGAACACGCGGCCGCACGGGTTTGGGGATCGGTCAAAGCTAACTGGGCTTGCTGGTCGGCTGCCTCGATCCGGCCTTGTTCGAAGAGGCTCACTGCTTTCTGCAGAGCCAGACGCGAATCGCCCGCCAAAGCGGCGCTCGCGCCCAGAACCAGCAGCAGGCAGAGAAGTGGCGCTCGAGCACACCACTCCCGCTGCCTGATCATGCAGTTCCGGTCACTACTCGCGATCACCAATGGCCGCCATGGCTCCGACTTCCTATGAAGTCGAGGCCGGGTCCCGTTTCTACTAGTACGTCAACTTCAAGCCAAACTGAATCGAACGCGGCTGGTTACATTGTGTGTTAACCGTGCCAAAAGTTGGAGCACTGAAATTCCGGTCGGGGTCACAAAAGACCGTACGATTAAAGATATTGCCGAACTGACCTTCGAAGCGCAAGACCAGTTGCTCCCTCAACGGAAAGACCTTGAATAGATTCAAATCCTCGTTGTAGTTGGGGAAGCCACGCACCGCTCCATCCGCTCGGGGTGCATTGCCGAATTGCAGAGCTCCGGGATCGACCCAGGCCCCAGCATTAAAGTAGTTGGTGGTCAGAGGATTGAAATTGCTACCCCGCTTTACAGGACTGGCGCCGCTCACACGATTGGGTCGCTTCTGTCCGTTAAAGAGAAGGCCGCCGAGGTCGTTGTTCATGAAGATGTTCAGGGGACGGCCACTTTCATAGCGCAAGGCCCCAGCGAGATTCCAGCCGCCCAACAGAGCTCGACCGGGTCTCGATGACATACTCTTGGCGAAAGGCATTTCCCAGGTGAATCCCACTAGAAAAACATTGGGGGTGTCATCTTGACTGAGACCCCATTCACACCTGTGTGGGCAAGCTGGGTTCTGGATAGTGGCGTTCACACCATTGCCGCCCTGCGCGCTCTCTGCGCCATCGTTGTTGAGTCTGGAGTAGGTATAGCCCACACGGAAGCCAAGACCGTGCGAGTAGCGCTCCTCGAGGACCACTTCCAGCGCGTTGTAAAGGCTGCTGCCGGTGGGAACATCGCGCCAAAGGACGTTCTGATACTGCGGGTATTTGCGTAATGCTTGCGCGACGTCGCCATTAAAGGTTGGATAAGGCAAAGCCACGCCTCCCTGACAAATACCAGAAGGAAAGAGCGTGATGTTGCACGTTGAACTCAAGGTGGACGCCCCCAACCCCAGGATTGCAGGATCGTTCATGTTGGCGGCCAATCCCAGGGATTGCCAGTTGTTGGTCAGCCGGGTTCCACGATCGGCGATGTAGGAAACGTCAAGCCTCATGTCGTTGGTCAGTTGACGCTCAATTGTGAGCGACCAGTTCTGGTAGCGCGGCAACGTAAGGCCGTTTTTCGCTACCGCAATGGGAGAAGTTCCATTCGCGATGGTGGGATCGATGAACGGGGGAATCTTAACTACGCTTTGCGGAAAGCCGCTGTCCAAGGAAAACGCTGCATGAACGCCATTGTCCGGGTTCGGAGCTGTCGGATTGGATTGGAAGCCAATTGTCGGCTGGCCGATGAACTGATCGAACGAGATTCCGGAATAGTAAATTCCGTAGCCGCCACGAATCGCGGTTTTATCTCCTAAGCGATAGGCGAACCCTAGTCGCGGTCCCCAAGCGTCATGATTAGGATGTTCAAACGTCCGAGTGCCCGCCCGGCCGGTTCCAGATCCTGCGAAGATCATCGCACCCGGGATATTGTTGGCTCCGGGATTGGGAGTGTTGGGATCGAAAGTCGAGTACTGATCGTGCATCTCGGTTCGGGCAAACTGATAATCGAACCGAAGTCCCAAGGTGAGTGTTAAGCGGTTCGTGGCCTTGAATTCATCGTTCACCCAAGGCGCCATGTAGGCTTCGTGGAAGGTGGGGTGGAACGGGATGGTTTGCGTCGAGGAGTGGACTTGCCCAAGCAGGAAAGACGCAAAGGAATCGCCCGTCGTGGCGTTGAGATTGTTCCCGCTGGCGTCATATCCGGCAGTCTCGAGGCTGCTGAAAGCGAATTCGCCTCCTTGGTTGCCCGTGGCCCAACCCGCGAACGGGAATTGATGCCAACGATACTCGAAACCCACTTTGAGGGTATGTTTGCCCTTCACCCAAGACAGATCGTCGGAGAACTGCCAGCGATTGTTGGTGAGGAAGCCAAATTTACCCCAGCCATAGTCACCGATGGAGTTATATGGAATGTTGTTGCTGGCCCCATTATTTCCACAACAAAAGTCGAGGTTGGGCGGCCCTGCGGTGCCATCCAGAAGTCCGCCGCCCTGCGCGTTTGTCGCACCTGGTGTACCCGACCAAAGTATTTGCGGCCAGCCGGCGCCGGCAGAAAGCGGATTTCCTCCCATAAACCAGCGATCCCATGCGATGGTGGTGTGGTTGAGCAGGTTTGGCCGGATGATCCAATCAAATTGCGTGTGAGCGTGATGGGTGGCGATGCGCTGGTAAAAGCCGTTGCCGTAGTAGTTGGTGTTTTTCTGAGGCGAGGTTTCACCGTCGAACTGGGTGACGCAACCGGCCACTTCACCGCAGTTGCGAATCGAAGGGCGATGCCCCCAGTAGAAACTTTCGCTCATCCGGAAACTCGGTGTGAAGCTGTGGTCTACGCGGAACTCAATGGTGCGAGCATTTAAGAGCCAGGTCTGATCGCCGGCAGGGTTGCCGGCAACGTTGAAGGCATTCCCGGGACGATCCGGGTGGACCATGAGACCAGCAACCCTAGATGCCACGGTGCTGATCAGCGCTGATGGAAGCTTATTGCAGGGGGTGCCACCACTCTGCGTGCCAAATCCAGGTCCGGGCGTCAGGTTTGGCGCAAGGGGATTTCCTGTGCTGTCGCACATGAATGGATCGCGACTCGGAATCCCCCCGGTAACCGTGGTGCTGTAGGGATTGTAAAGTTGGCCAGGCAAAGAGCTAAAGTCGCCGGCCTTAAACGCGTCTATCGGAGTTGTGTTTCCGAAGCCCGGCAGAACGCCGGAGCGGAAACGCGTCCAGTCGAAGTTGGTAAAGAAGAAAGTCTTGTTGTGCCCGTTATACACCTTCGGAATCACTACCGGCCCACCCAGGGTGAAGCCAAAACTGTTGTTTCGGACCGGGGTCTTATTTCGCGGAGTGCAGCCCGAGGCGCTGCAGTCGGCGTCGAAGAAGCCGCGCGCATTCAAAGCATCGTTGGCGAAAAATTCATAAGCGCTGCCGTGCACGCTGTTGGTGCCTGACTTGGAGGTGTACTCGATGAACCCTCCGCTGGTGTGTCCATACTGCGCCGAATAGGTGGTCGTGATGACCTTAACTTCCTGGATGCTTTCCGTAGGGGGCGAGCTTTCATGGCTTTGCTGGTGGCCAACGGCATACCCGAAGGCCGCACCATCGAAGAAGTTCTCGGTTGCCATGGTTTGCCCACCGTTAATACGTGAGTTGAACTGGCTTCCACGGAACATCGGGTCGCCATTCGGCTTCATGGGCAAGAAGCCGGGTTGGATCTGCAGCACAGATTCCGCCAGGCGGACGTCAGCTGCTGTGATGATGGGGAGGTCCTGATAGTACTTTTCGTCCACCACGTGGCTGACATCGGGGGTGGTGACGTTCAGCTCCGCTTCCGCCTTGACCTCCACGGACTCCGTAACGGCGCCCACCGCAAGCGCGACGTCCTTGCGAATTGTCTCCGCTCCTTGCAACGGGATGCCCGAATTCACGGACGTCTTGAAGCCGGGATGATTGACCGTGACGGTGTACATGCCCAGCACGAGAGGTGGTGTGGTGTAGGCACCGGCGCCGTTGGTGGTCAGGGTAGTCTCGACGGCTGTACCTTCATTGCGCACTTTGACTTCGGCGCCCGCAATTGCGGAACCGGTCGCTTCGGTGACGATGCCAGTAATGATGCCGCGATCGGCTCGCTGGGCGAGAAGGGGACAACTCAGGCAGAAGGTAACGAGTACAGCCGACAGCCCCACAACAAGGTAGGATCTCATCGCGATGCCCCCGATGTGCGTTTCCCGACAAAACGAGTAAACGCTTGCTGTATGGCCGCCCACGCTACGCCCGATCCAATTGACTTGTCAAGAAAAATCTAATTGTTTTCTACTAGACAAGGTCCCCGAGGTACAGGTAAGCCCCTAGTTTTGCTCCTGCTTTCACCGGTCTAGGGCGATCGGGAGAGAATGGCAATTGCACAACTCTCGACGAGATAAGCACGCTCAGGTTTACTGCTAAATCGCCTT
>QIAH01000511.1:0-2778 GCA_003225465.1 Acidobacteriota bacterium
GTTGTGTACACAGAGCTCTTCGGTATCGCAAATTCCTCCGCCGCGTTCGGCGTCGGAATGACAAGAACGATAGAGCAGGGCGAGCCCGAGAGTTTTTCAGCAAACCCTGAAGCCAAGCCCTTTCAAAGCCTGAGATCTTTCGTGTTGTTATCGAGTACTGTGCTTGAAAATCTCCTGGATTTTGTCGGGCGCGAATCAATCGGATTCTTCTGATCGGAGAGGTCTGCCTCGCCTGGACAGCTCCCTACTATACGTACGGCTGGTGTTTCGTGTAGAGTTTCAGCCGTTTTGGACATGAAAGATTTCGATTCGCAGAGGAGCTGCGAGCTCGCAAATTAAAAATAAAAAGGAGCTACATGATGAAGCGCAAGCACAGGTGGTCAGCTTTGGGGATCGTGTTGTGCGTGGCATGTTCGTTGGCGGCTCAGGAAAAACCGGGGACCATTGCAGCATTGGAGTTTCAGAAACCGAAGAACAGCATGCTGCCCCAATACGAGGCGGGACGAAAGCAGAAAGCGGCATGGCACAAACAGCAGAACGACCCTCTCCCGCTCTTCGTCTGGGAAACGCTTAGCGGTGAGGATACGGGTACCTACATTGTGGGCCGGTTAGGGCAGCACTGGGCGGATCTCGACAAGCCGGCCATTCCAGACGAGGCCGATCTGGCGGAATTTCAGAAGGTGGTCGGGAACTACGTGGACTCGATCACGACCCGCTACTATGAGTTCATGCCGAAGGTGAGCAATCCCACCGCGGACAAAACGCCTTCGAAGTATTCGGAAATCCTTACTTTTCACGTTCGCTATGGGAAGTCATCGGATTTTCGCTCCGCGATCTCGCGGGTTTATGACGGTACGGTGAAGACCAAGTGGCCCGTCAATTACCTGTGGTACGAGCTGGCGAGCGGCGGCCCCACAGGAGTATTTGTGCTGGTCCTGCCACATGCCAACTGGGCCGACTTTGAAGACAAGCCGGAGGTGAAGCCTTTCCGGGATATGCTCAAGGAAGCTTTCGGACAGGCGGAAGCGGATTCGATCGTGGACCGCATTGATGCGTCGGTGAAGGAGGAAACCAGCGCGATCGTCCAATTCCATCCTGAGTTGAGTTACCTGCCGGGGAAATAACAGCAGTTCTTGTTGAAACTGATGATGGCGAACGGTGGAGCGAAGGGCGTCTCGCCCGGCCATCGGCGGCGACGCCCGACGCTCCACCCGGAAGGGCCCGCCATTCAGGTCTGGACGGGGCATTTCCAGTTCGTTCGCTCTTACGTGCGACAGCCCTGGAGTAGAGGCCTTATCCGAGAGCACACCTGGAAGCGAAAGGTGTAAGTTAGGTGCAAAGGCGTGCCCATGGCCAGCTCTGGAAGTGCAAAAGGACCTTGGGGAGCACCCACTTTGCTGGGCGTTCCTCTCGACGAAAACTCCTCTTACAAGCGGGGAGCAGCGGCGGCTCCACAACTGATCCGCGACGCGCTTTGCTGCGAATCGACCAACATGTGGACGGAACTCGGCGTTGACGTCGGGGCTGAGGGCGCTTACGAGGACGCCGGCGACGTCCAGTGGAACGGAGATGCGTTCTCCGCGATTGAGCAGGCGGTTGAAGGCCTGCTCGAAAAACGGCAGCGGCCCGTATGCCTCGGCGGCGACCACTCGATCACGTATCCAATCGTGCGCGCGTTTGGCCGCCGCTTTAAAGACCTCACCCTCATCCATTTCGACGCGCATCCCGATCTGTACGACCATTTTCAGGGGAATCGCCATTCGCACGCTTCGCCGTTCGCGCGCATCATGGAAGAGAAGCTGGCCAAGCGCCTGATCCAGGTGGGGATTCGCACCATGAACCCGCAGCAGAAAAAGCAGGCGGAGCGCTTCAAGGTGGAAATCTTCGAGATCGGGCGCAAGCGTGCGCTCGAAGAGGTGAAGACCTGGTGCCCGGTGTACGTTTCCTTCGACATGGATGTGCTGGATCCGGCCTTCGCGCCGGGCGTCTCGCATCGTGAGCCGGGTGGCATGTCGGTGCGCGAAGTGTTGGAGCATCTGCACTCGATTACCGCGACGATCGTCGGCGCTGACATCGTTGAATACAATCCCAGCCGCGATGTTTCCGAGCTGACGGGCACTGTCGCTGGGAAGATTCTGAAGGAACTGCTTGGCAAGATGCTGATGGCTTGCAACTGTCCGTAGGATTACGAAATCGCCTGGGAGTGGCGACCACTTCCGCATATAATCTGCGTCCCAACGTGTCGATCTCAATCTAAATCTCGCGTGAAGTGAGCGTGTCCGCCTGTCCCGTCGGGCGGGCACGCCCGACTCTCCAACGAGAAAGGGAGGAGGCAGTTATGGCCGAATCGAAGGATAGCGGCTTGGTCCATATTTCCAGTCCGCGTTCTGTCGCAGAGACGTTGCAGCGCCTGCAAAGCATTCTCGAATCCAAAGGCCTCGCCATCTTCGCCCACGTCGATCATAGCGGCGAAGCGGCCAAGGTCGGCATGGAGATGCATCCAACGCAGCTATTGATCTTCGGCAGTCCGAAGGCAGGGACGCCGGTGATGCTGGCTGCGCCCACAGTCGCGATCGATCTGCCTCTCAAGGCGCTGGTATGGGAGGACGCGCAGGGCAAAGTCTGGATTACCTACAACAGCGCCGAATACCTGCAGCGACGGCACGGCATTCCCGAGGACCTGGTCAAGAATCTTGCAGGAGCGGCAACCCTGATTCAGAAAGCTGTGGAATAATCATCCGGCCTTTCCGGGCTAGATTTTGGGCGGCGGGTATCCTT
>QIAH01000511.1:2911-11938 GCA_003225465.1 Acidobacteriota bacterium
GAACCATGGCCAATGATGCGGAAAAGGAAGTAGCAGCGCAGGCGAGTGTGAAATATGTTAAGGACGGCCAGATTGTTGGCCTCGGAACCGGCTCGACGGCGACGGTTGCGATCCGTTTGATCGGGGAGCGCGTGCGCGCGGGCCTGAAGATTCGCGGGATTCCTACCTCGATTGCCTCTCGCGACCTTGCTTCACAACTCGGCATTCCGCTCACGAACTTTGAAGAGGTCCAGGAAATCGATGTGACCATCGATGGCGCAGACGAATTTGACCCGGCACTGAACCTCATCAAGGGCGGCGGCGGTGCGATGCTGCGCGAAAAAATCGTGGCCTCTGCCAGCAGGCAACTGGTCATCGTTACCGATTCGTCGAAGCAGGTGCGGATGCTTGGCAAATTTCCGGTTCCGGTAGAAGTGATCGGCTTCGCCGAGCGGCTGATCGCGAAAAAGATTTCCGATCTCGGCGCGAAAGTTGTCCAACGGCAGGACGGCTCGGGTCGACCGTATCTCACCGACGAGAAGCATCACATTCTCGATTGCCACTTTGGGCAGATTCCAGACCCGGCGGCGCTGGGTCGAACCCTGAGCGAGATGCCGGGAGTGGTCGAGCACGGGCTTTTCGTGGGGATGACGAGCGTGGTTTTGATGGCGAAGGCTGGCGATGTAGAGGAGTTCCGGCGAGGGGGATAGCTGGAGCAGTCGGGTTGCGCCGGGCCGGACAGGCGAGGGCGCCTGTCCCTACGCGATTCTGTTTACGCGGCGAGGATTTCGCGCAAGGCGGCCAGCAGGCGGTCCACTTCTTCCACTGTGTTGTAGTGGAACAATCCAATGCGCAGGAACCCTCCATCTTTTTCGACGTCGAGCTGCTCGGTGACATTCAGCGCGTAGTAGTTCCCGTCCCAGGTGAAGAAGCCTCGATCACCGAGCTTGGTGGCAAGCTCAAGCGGTGTGTGTCCGGATGCGCGTAGAGCGATGGTCGGACAGCGTTCGCTGAACCGCATCGGGTCGGTGATGCCGTATACCTTCACGCCCGGCATGGTGCGCAGGCCTTGCAACAGCCGCTCGCATAATCCGCGCTCGTAGCGCACGATCTCTTCGTAAGCGGCCAGAATCGCGGCTCGGCGCGAGGACACCGACGGATTCACGTGACGGCCGAGGTCAGCGATGTAATCCACGCAGGCCGTGATGCCGGCGATGCCTTCGTGATTGAGCGTGCCCCACTCCCAGCGATTCGGGCTTTCGTTGGTGTTGGCGCGCACCTTGTACGGATGGAGGCGCTTTAAGTGCTCGCGTTTTCCGTAGAGTACGCCCATGTGCGGTCCGAAGAATTTGTAACTGGAGCAGACCAGGAAATCGCAATCAAGAGCGCGCACGTCGATGGGGCCATGGGGCGCGTAATGCACCGCATCGATGTAGGCGAGTGCGCCCACTTCGTGCGCCCTGCGAACCACTTCATTCACCGGATTGATGGTACCGACAGCATTCGAGGCGTAGCCGACCGCGATTACTTTTGTGCGTGGATTGATTTTGCGAGCCAGGTCGTCCATATCGAGCGTGCAGTCCGCTGCGCGGAACGCGACCCGCTGGATGGTCACACCTTTTTCTTCGAGCGCCTGCCAAGGGGAAAAGTTGGCGTCGTGATCGAGGAGGGTGACGACGATTTCGTCGCCCGGCCCCAGTTCGCGCCCGATCGCGCGGCTCATCGCATACGTAAGCGACGTCATGTTGAAGCCGAAGACGATCTCATCGCTATCACATCCAAAGAAGTCAGCCATGGCGGCGCGGCCGCTGGCAATGACTTCGTTGGTGCGGCGGCTGGTGAGGTACGCGCCGCAGGTGTTCGCATTCGCGTGCTTCAGGTAATCGGTGATCGCGTCGATTACGCGCTGCGGTACTTGCGTTCCTCCCGGGCCGTCGAGATATGCAGCTGGGTGGCCGTTCACGGTTTCGGCAAAGGACGGAAACTGGGAACGGATGGAGGGCAGATCGAGAGCAGTGATCAGGTCGTCTTGGGTCGTGGGCATGGTTTCTCTATAAGGTAAACGTTCGTGGTGGACGGGCGAGGACGCCCGTCGCTCCATTCTCAGGTTCCGACCGCACGAATGAAGTCGGCCAGCATTCCGTATGCGGTTGCGTACAAGCCGGGATTGTCCTCGGTGATGCAGAGTCCCGGAAAGATGTCGGTTTCAAAATACACTATGGAAGAAGTTCCGGCGACCCAGGCCAATGGATCGTTCTGGGGCACGCGTTCCGGCGCGACTCGCGCTGTCACGCCCGAGGAGGTCCGGCGCGCGCTGCATACCAGTTTATAAGGAGTACCTTCCGCACGAGCTGCCCGAACCTGTTCGCCCGTAAGTTTGGCAATGCCCTCGCGCTCTACGTTGGCCAGCTGAATTTTTTCTCCCATGAGTACGATGACCAGGGCTGCCACCTTTACGGCTGCGTCCCATCCCTCAATATCGTGGCGGGCGTCCGTCTCAGCAACCCCGATCTCCTGCGCTTTCCGGAGCGAGGCCTCAAAGCTGAGACCTTCTTCCATGCCGCTCAGAATCACATTGGTGGTGGAATTGAGAATGCCGCGGAATCCCTGGATGTGAATCACGGGCAGATTCTCCTGGAACAGGGAGAAGATCGGAATCCCATCCATGACGGTGGATTCGAATAAGAGCCGCTTGCCGTGCGCCGCAGCCAGCTGTTTCAGCTCTCCATAGGCGTGAACAATCGGCCCCTTGTTCGCTGTAATCGCGTGAGCTCCGTGCTCGAGTGCGGCGCGCAGGTGTTCAACCGCGGGCTGTCCATCGACAACATTCAAGGAGGTCGCTTCCAACAACACGTCGGCACGCGCTGCCTGCAGCCATTCGCGAACATCGGCGCTGCGGCTTGAGGGCGCGGGAAAATCGGCGGTTGTGACTGTGCGTTGCCCACTCAACAATGCAGGATCGAGACCGCTGGCGTCGGCAATCCAGCCTAGCCGCCGCGAAGCTATGCCGGTAATGCGCCATGCGATGCCGCGTGCACGCAACTCCGGGTCGCGGTCCATGAGCAAACGCACCAGCGTCCGGTTCACGTTGCCGAAGCCGAGCAAGCACAGGTTGTAGGTATGACTGGCAGTCTGCAGAGCGCCTATCCCATCGTGGTGGTGTGCTCGGGCTTGACCTTGTACATTACGCGCACTTCGCCCGGCTGACCGTACGGATATTTATCGACGCCCAGGTATTTCTTGGCCATTTTGTCGATGTGGTCGGCAGCGCCTTGCTCCGTGATCTCGGCGACCCGGCCGCGGATCTCGAGATAACGATACGGATTCTCGGGATCGCTGACGGCGAGTGAGACGCGCGGATCGCGGCGCACGTTGCGGTCCTTCTGCCGGCCCTTGGCAGAATTAAAAATGACATGCTCGCCGTCGTAGTCGACCCATACCGGCGTTACCTGCGGGCGACCATCGGGCATCAACGTTGCCAGATTTGCGAACGCGCGCTTCTGAAACAGATCGGCGTATTTGTCGGGGATGGCACCGGCCATGCAAGGCCTCCTCATTCTCGGAACAGCAGACTTTATATGACAGCGTTGCCGGGCATTATAGCTGGAGGGAAGCATGGAGCGCAGTCCGGAGACGGACTTTGCATGCACGGCCAAAACCTTTGCCCGTGTCAGGGCATGTTTTCACAGGCATGCCGTTCGTTTGTCTTATTTGGTGCGCCTTCAGGCGCGGTGCGTGGCTCGTCTAATCGCAAAGACCGCCCCTAAGGCGGTTTCTTCATAAAGTTGCCCTACGGCGCACTTGAAGGTGTCCTGATACGAGCAAAACAGGCGCGATACAATACGGAATTTTGCTGAACACACGCACGGGTGCGTTTGATGTATTGCGGGCAACACGTGCGGTTTCCATGCGGCCAAATCACAAATTGTCAGGAGACGATCGAGGTCCTATGAACAGCACGTTGCAGTGCAGACGAAGTTTCGCGAGACACGTGGCCATCTTGCTGATCCTGGGATTGGTCCCACTGGCATCTTCCCGGGCCCAGGACCAGAAATATCCTCCGACTATCGTTTTTATGACAGACTTTGGGACGGTGGATGATTCTGTGCCCATCTGCAAGGGCGTGATGTATTCGGTCATGCCGAGCGTGCGCATCGTGGATCTCTCGCACCAGGTCACGCCTTTTTCGATTCTCGATGGGGCGCGTTTCCTGTTTGGCGCCACGCCCTACTATCCGGCGGGCACGATATTTACGGTGGTGATCGACCCGGGCGTGGGCAGTACGCGCAAGGCCGTGGTGATCCAGTCAAAACGTGGGCAATTCTTTGTTCTTCCGGATAATGGCCTGATCACGCTGGTGGCGGACCGCGACGGGCTCGAGGCGGCACGCGAAATTACGAATCCGGACTGGATGATCGGCAAGGCTCTTTCGTCGACGTTTCACGGACGCGATATTTTTTCTCCCGCCGGGGCCCACGTTGCACGCGGTGATGACTGGACGCAGGTCGGCCCGGCCATGGACCTCAAATCGCTGGTTCGGCTCGACCTTCAAGTGCCCAGGCTCGACGCGCAAGGATTGCACGGCGAGATCATTGCCACCGATGGCCCGTTCGGGAACCTGGTGACGAATTTGGACGCCGAAGATTTCCTGAAACTCGGGTACCAGCGAGGAGACACGGTGCCCATCACGATCGGCGACAAGAAGATGGAATTGCCTTTCGTGAAGACGTTCAGCGATGTCGCCTTAGGCAAGCCGCTCATTTACATCGATTCGCGTGGCCGGTTTGGGCTGGCTGTGAACCAGGGAAGCTTCGCGGCGATTTATGCGATCAAGCCACCCGTGAAGTTCACGATGGCACGGAAATGACGGAGACAGACTAGAACCCACCCGAGCTGTTGAGAGAAGCTATCGCCTAGAAGGTATTTCATAATGGACCAAACCGTATAAGCTTCGGTCTGCTCCGGGGCTAAAGCCCCAAATTTTATGCGGTCTCGGACGGCGCGGCTGAAGCCGCGCCCTTTCAAATCCGATTCGATAAGGTAGCTCCCGGTGTTTTAAGAAAGATCGGCGGCAATTCTTGGGAGCACGGCGCGCAATAATGCTTCGAACTGGCCGCGCACTTTCTCTCCGGTTTCGAGCACTTCCTGGTGGGACAGCGGCTGGTCCAGAATTCCCGCGGCCATGTTCGTCACACAGGAAATTGCCAGCACCTTGATTCCCATGTGACGCGCGGCAATTACCTCCGCTACGGTCGACATGCCCACCAGGTCGGCGCCGATGGTCCGAAGATATCGGATCTCGGCGGGCGTTTCGTAACTTGGGCCCAGCAATGCTGCGTACACGCCGTCTTCCAAGGGGAGGGCCAGCTTGGAGGCCTCCTCCTGCGCGACTTTGCCGTAGGCGCGGGAGTACGCCTGGGTCATGTCGGGAAAACGAAGGCCGAGGCGATCGTCGTTCGGTCCGACCAGCGGGTTATGTCCCTGCAGGTTGATGTGATCTTTGATGAGAACCAATGCGCCCTGCTGATACTTCAGATTGATCCCGCCGGCAGCGTTGGTGAGGATGACCGAGCGCACCCCCATGCGTCCGAAGACGCGGATAGGAAATGCGACTTCCTGCGCGGAGTAGCCTTCATACAGATGTGCGCGTCCCTGCATGGCCGCCACGGCAATCGCGCCCGCTTTTCCGATGACCATCTGCCCAGCGTGGCCGATCGCCGTTGAGCGCGGGAAGGCCGGGATCTGTGCGTAGGGGACGCGCGAGGCATCGGTGAGCGAATCCGCAAACGCGCCCAGACCTGAACCGAGGATCAGGCCGATCGTCGGACGCAACGCGGTTTGCGAGAGCAGGAACTGGGCGGCAGATTCGGCGCGGGTAAAGAGGTCGTTGGTGGACATCGAAAATCCTTTAGAGCTTCGAGCTACGAGCTTCGAGCTGCGAAAACGGCCATCAGCTATCAGCCTTCAGCTCTCAGCCAATCAATACTGCAGTTCGAAATTTTCGAACTCTTTTTCCAATTGCCACTGGACACGGGCTTTTTCGCTGGCATCCAGGAACATGCGGCAGCTCGAGGAAATCTTTCCCGTCTGGGGCCGATCGGTGGAGCACGCCGAAACCATATGGAGATCTCTCTCCCAGAGGCTCTCACCCGGTACAAAGCTGTGCTCCAGACTTTGTCGGGCCATGCGCTTGAGCTCGGCATAGGAAAGGCCATAGCTCTCGACCGCTCGTAGATATTCGTGCGTCATGTCGGAGCGGGACACTCCTTCGTCATCCGTTGCAAGAGCCACCGGCACGCCATATTTCACGTAGGTCGGCAAAGGATGGCCAGCGCCCTCGACCCCGAGAATGCCCGCATTGCTGGTCAAGCAGATTTCCACGAGAACCTTTCGCTGCGCCATCTGCTTCAGCAAACCCGGGGCATCGTGCTCCTCCATCACTGAAACCCCGTGACCAATGCGCTCGGCGTGGCCGTGCTCGATCGACTCGCGAATGTGGAAGCGCAGCCCCTCCGGCGGCACAAGCCCCATCGCCAGTTCCCCGGCGTGGAGGCTGATGTGTACCTTGGGATAACGTCCGTGCAGCATGTCGAGCATCTGCATATGGAGGTGGAAGTCATGCATGGGCACGTACCAGTCTTCCGGCATCACAAGGTTCAGCCCGACGAAGCGCGGATCGGCCTGCACCAGTTCGAACCCAAGCACGATTTGGGCGAAGACCTTCTCCCGCGGAAGACCGCGCAGAACCTGGTAGAGATAGTGCACGGTGACCTGGCAGCCCGGCTCAGCTTGCGGAGTTTCGCAATGCAGGAGCTGACGTTTCCTGGCTTCTTCCCGATCAACATGCGCCCGTGTAGCCGCGACCACGTCTTGGAGTCCGCCGGCCAGCAACTTCTCGCGCATCTTGGCGAAATCGTCCTCCCAGCCCAGCTTGGACCCCAACTCCGCGGCTCCGTTTCCGTCGGCCGTCATCATGAGTTCGACATATTGCAGGTGATCGTCGGCAGCGCGGGCGGCAATCTCGGCCAGCTGATCGCCCACGCTGTTCAGTGCGGCGAGGTGGAACTTGTCGAAAGTTGCGAAGAAATGGTCGTGCCCCGATCCTTCTGCCCCGATCCTTCGACGGGAGTCCAGTTCCGCATCGACCATGCATCCACCAACTGGTTATAGAGAACATGATCGCCATAGGCGCACTGAACTGCCGGTTTATTGGAGTACTTCGTGCACGCGGGATCGCAGGGCGGAGCCAAAAGATTCGAGGTGCTGCGATCTACGCAAAGGTTGTCGCGTGCCGCATAGTCGATCCAGCTCTCTGCGTAGATGGCGCCACCCATGTGATTGTGCAAGTCGCCGCCCTTGGGCATCTGCTCGAGAAAGGCAAGCAGCAGGGAAGGATTCTTGCGGACCGAATCGAGGTAGCGAGCTGTGCGTTCCTCGGACGTTTCCGCCATGACGGCCGTGGTACATGACACGACCACCAGCAACACTGCGAAAGGAGCCATCCGGCTCACAGACCATTCCTCCTGGGTTCGGGAAAATGCGAATTGTACAGGTTCGGGCAGTTGGGCAGAAACAGGCTCTGGGCTCTAGGCTCTGGGCTCCAGCGACGCGGCGGCCCTTGAAGTCTCGGCAAACGAGACTTGCCTGTAAAAAATCGCTACGCATCAAACGCTGCTGGAGATTCTTGAATGGCGCACCGCTACTGGATTGTGACGAGATTTCCACACGCAGAGCTCCTCGGACGGCGAACGTGAATTCTGGGGACTGTCATGTGGAATACGTGGAAATACGCCAAAAGTGCGGCGAAGGCACGCCACTTGGCCTTGCGAGGTGCACAAATATTGGTCATAACCCTGTGGACAGGCTGCACTGCGCTGATTCTAAACAGGATAAAACTGTAAAGTTTTGATTGACTCTAAAATTAGAAGGAGTACAAAGGCACTCGTTCTTTGACAACGTTCCGAGTTTTGCCGGTTGGTGCGGCGTCCGGGGCTCAAGCAAAGTCACCTTCAGATTGCAAAATCCGAAGGAGGGCGCGCAAGGGTCTATAGCAAAGCGCTGGCTGAGGAGAACAGGAGCGACCTGTCAAAGGCAAGATAGAGTCCCGAGGCGTTGGACTGGTTTATCCGGTTGGCGGTGAGCCCGGAGCCCAAGCCAGATCGCGCGTTGCAACCCGCAAGGAAGCAACGAATGCAGGTCGGTGAGGGTCTAAACGCGAGCTACTGGCCGAGACGAACGAGATCAACATCACCTCGGGACTCTTATTATGTTCGGCAGGCTGCGGGTGTGCACAACTCTCCGCGGACCGGGCTCTCCCCCAAGTGAGCAAGTGACAATCGGGCCCTCCTGGTTAGAGACGCGGCTCGCCTCCGCGTCTCGTTTTTATTTCCGGCTTGAGTCGAGCTTCGCTCGGCTGGGTAGACGGGGTGTCTGCCCCTACGCTAATCTTCCGATTACTCTTCCACGAATGTCGATTCGAGTTCGGGCAGGATATCGTCGGGACGCGCCCAGAACACGTACAACGCGGGCAGCAGGATGATGCTGATAAAAAGCTCGACGATCAAGCCGCCCACAATCACGATGGCGAAAGGACGCTGCGAATCGGAGCCGATGTCGTGCGACATGGCGGCGGGGAGCAATCCCAGGGTCGCGACCAGCATGGTCATCATGATGGGGCGCAGACGCAGGGAAGCGCCTTCCTTGGCCGCAGCAAGGACGGAACGTCCCCGCACGCGCAGCTGGTTGATGTACTCGACCATGATGACGCCAATTTCCACCGAAACGCCGATCAGGGCGAGGAATCCCAGGCCGGAGGACACGCTGAAGTGAGTGCCGGTGAGCAGCAGGCTGAATAATCCACCAAGAGGGGACAAGCCAACCACGGCGAGAATCAGGCTCACCCACTTCCAGGAATTGAATGCCGAGTAAAGGATGAAGGCCATCAGCAGGATGGTGACGGGCACAATCACCGCCAGCCGCCGGTTGGCGCGCTGCTGGCTCTCGTACTCGCCCGTCCAATCGAGGTGGTAGCCTTCGGGAAGTTGCACC
>QIAH01000512.1 GCA_003225465.1 Acidobacteriota bacterium
CCGGCCACGATCGCGCTCCTTGATCTGCCGGTAAAGCTGGAGCTCGCGATCGGCGTCACCGGTGCGTTCAGCCTTTCGATATGCGGACTGGAGTTGATAATGGACGTACGCGCGCTCCGGAGCGAGCTTCGCCGCGACCTCGAGGTTCTGAATGGCCTCCTCCGTTTTTCCAGTCTCGAGCAGCTCTTTTCCCAGATCGTAGCGCGCCCGCGCGTGATTCGGGTGAGCCGCAACCAGCGTACGCAATACTATGATCGCCTGGTCCTCCTGCGAAGTCTGCAGCAGCGCGTAGGCCAGCCGGTACTGGGTGTCGGGCTCGTCTGGATTCAGTTTGAGTTCAGCTTGCAACTCCGGGATTGCCTCCGCTGGACGGTCCAGGCGAATGAGCGCGCTCCCCGCATCGTCATGAGCTTTCTTGATGGACGGGTCCTGCTGGACGGCTTTTCTAAAGCACGCCAATGCCTGCTCGTACTCACCGAGATTATTGTAGACTTCCCCGATTGAGACCAGCATTTCAGGCGGCAACTGGCGCGACGTTAGCTTTTCCAGGATCGCGCGGGCTTGCTTTGGTTGGTTGGTGTGGGCCAGCGAAAACGCCCAGGCGTAAGCCATGTCTGGATCAGTCATGGCCGCGTCGCCCAGCGTGCCGAAAACCTGGGCGGCATTCGCATAGCGCTCCGTAGCAAACAACGAAATCGCCAGAATGGCAGCTGAGACTTTGTCCTTGGGATCATGTTTCACCACAATCTTGAGAGCACGCGCCGCTTCCACGTTATCTCCAACTTTGGCGGCCGCCAGTCCTATATTTCGCATCAGGCCGGGCGTGGAGGCGCTCCAGCGCTCCGCCTCGTGGAAATGGATCAAAGCCTGCAGATACTTCTGCTGCCGCGCCTCGGCCGCTCCCCAGTCGTTGTAGCTTGTGCTCAGAATCTGGCGCAGACGTTTCTCTTGCAATTTGCCGCGCTGCAGTTGGGCGGCAGTGAGTCTCGCAGACTTGAGGACGGACGTCGAGGGAGCGGCGGCAGGGTCTACACTGTCCAAATTCGTTGGCTGCGCCTCGCGGCCCTGCTTTGCACGCTCCTCTCCAGCCGCTAGAGCGGCACGAGTTTCCGGACTGTCTTCTAACAAGAGGGAATTCCGATAGAGTTCGATTGCCTGCGCATAGGCTTTCTGCTGCATTCTCCAGTCGCCCATTTGACGCAGCGCCAAGGCAACCAGCTTCCCGCTGGCCTCAATGATCGTTTGAGGGTTGGCCGACTGCACCGCCGCGCGCTGCGCCTCAAGCCTGTGCTTTAGCTCCAGAGGGGCCGCATTGATCTCTGCCGGGGCAGTGCGCCCTATCTCAACAAATGGTGAGCGAGGCACAAACAACATCAGCGCGACCAGCGTGCACGCCACAGAGAATTGACCCGTAAGCAAGCGGCGCGGCCAGGATACGGCTTGAAGTCGCCGCAACCGAGAAGAAGAAAGGGGCACAACAAGATCCGGTGGATTCCAAGGACAACGTAAGCGGCAGGACTTGACATTGTCAAGCCCTGCCGGTTGGTTGCAAGTTTGCGCGATCAGCGCGGCTAGAAAGTGATCTTCAGGCCGTACTGAAGTTCGCGGTCATTGTTGGGAATGATTGACGAGAGCTTGAGGTTGGAGCCCGCACTCTGAGCCGTAATGACGTTATTTGTCGGGCTGCAAGCGTTATACAAGCCGCCGACCGCCGCTCCACAATTCACCTTTCCGATCGGACTGCCTGGTGCCCCGCCGGGGTATCCGAAGTTGGGGTGGTTCAACAGGTTGAACGCACTCAAGGCGAATTGCAAATTTACGCGTTCTCCTACTTTCCAGGTCTTCTGAATTGTCATGTCGATGTCGGTGTATTTCGGACCGTGACAGTAACCACTCGGTTCGGTGCCGACTTCGCCTATGTGATGTCCAACCAGGGTGAAGGCTGCTGGGTTAAAGACACTTGGACCTTTCTGCCCCGCGTTGCAGTTCGTACCGGTGACGTCCGGGCGGTGGTTGGCCCCAGGATTCCATCCAGGGCTATCCGCTCCCGTGCCGTATGCTGAATTCAAGCCATGCTGGTCACATGTGGCGTCCCCTGGTTTTCCGCTTGTGCACCCCACAACATTCGAAAGGTTCTCCGATATCCCGCCCTGGAAGATAGTCGTAGACGGTCCAGACTCAGCCGTGAAAATGCTGCTGAGCTGCCAGCCTCCTGCTGCTCCTCTGACCAGAGCATTGCTTCCTCGCAGTTCCGGCAAAGGCACGATGATGTTGCCTACGAAAATCTGGGGACGATTGATCTGCGTATTGCCCCTGTCCAGGCTCGGATTGAAGCCGCTGGTCAGAGTCTGGTAGTTGACCGAGCCATTCGCTTCATCGAGCGGCACGTTGCCGATGGAGTGCGACCAGGTATAGGACAGGTTTACTAGTATGCGACTGAACCGGCTCTTGAATACGGTCTGCAGAGCATGGTAGTGCGCATCGCCAAGATGGGCCCACCAAGTGAGAAAGTCATAGTTGCTATAAGGTCGATAAGTGTTCAGTTGCACAGTAGCTGCTGTGTCTCCCAAGTTCGGGCCGGGCTTTGAAAAAGCGGCTGTGCCCCAGAGGCTCTGAGGTATTTCGTTTATGTCAGAGGTGGTGACTTGATGAACTGCCCGGTTGCCGACGTAAGCGACCTCCAGGCTCGTTTCCTTGAACAGGCTATGCTCCACCGCCACATTCCATTGCCATGAATTAGGCGTGGCGGTTGACGGGTCCTTGCCACCCGTGGGGGAACCCGCCAGACCACCAATCGAGCTCAACGACGCGCCGTCCAAGGTACGGGGAACGTTGCTTGCGTTGAACGAAAATGGGGCATTGGCGGCGAGAATGTAAGAAGTTCCGCCGACCTTGTCGCGCTGGAAGAATTGGCCAAGGCCAGCTCGAATCGCGGTTTTTCCATTTCCAAACAGGTCATAAGCGATTCCGAGGCGAGGCGCAATCAGGTGATAGTTCTGGTTTGCGAGGTATTTGTTTGGCCCGGGGACGCCGGCACTCAAAGGTGGATTTAGCCCGTACAGCGCGTTGGCTTTGCCGCACGGATTTTTTCCAGGCACTACCCACAACCCGTTGCAGGCATCGGTCGCCGGCTTGGTCGGGTCGTAGAGGCGAGGCTGAAAGTTCGTGGAGTTGCCGGTCGGCACGTAAGGTGTGAACAGCAGCGAGTAGCGGAACCCGTAATCAAACGTCAGCCTGCGGTTCACCTTCCACGAATCGCCGAAGTAGAATTCGTAGTCGCGCCAACGCATGTTGATGTACACGTCCGTGGAGCTTTCGCCAAGGTTA
>QIAH01000025.1 GCA_003225465.1 Acidobacteriota bacterium
CCCAAACGAGCGACAGTTCTGGCGCATTGTAAACGCCTCGGCGGATCGTTATCTGGATCTGCAGATCGATGGACAGACATTCGAGATCGTTGCGCTCGATGGAATGCCGCTCGCATACCATGAACCCCAGAACCCGAAACGCACTACGAATCACCTGCTCGTCGCGCCGGCAGGACGTCTCGAAGCCATCGTTACCGGTCCCCTGGCAGGCGCGCATGCTGCTTTGCGAACGCGTTGTGTGGACACCGGTCCCGTTGGAGATCCTAATCCCGAGATGGTGCTGGCGGATCTCGTGTCACCTGGGTTAGGTCCGCCACGTTCAGATGGAATGCGGCACCAGGCGTACACTCCTGACGACCGTCCACCAGTTTACAAGCCGATTGACGTTGATCCTTTCAAGAAGACTGCACCGGACTTCACCGTTACGTTCACCGAAGACAAAAACGGGTTCTACATCAACGGACAGAAGTTTGCGGCAGATGCACGTCCGATGACGAGCGCTCGCATTGGTACATATCAGCACTGGCGTATTGTCAACCAGACTGCGGAACTACATCCTTTCCATATACACCAGGTTCACTTCCTGGCATATGCGGGAAACGGAGTTCCTCTCGCACAGCCTGCGTGGCTGGATACTGTGAATGTTCCGTACGCCGGCTCCGTAGATGTGATTCTGGACTTCACCGACCCCGCTATTAAGGGCATGTCGGTGTTCCATTGCCATTTGTTGAACCACGAAGATAAGGGAATGATGGCCAAGATTCTGTTCAAGTGATACTTCGTGCAGAACTGTGTGTGCTTCCGTACAAGAGTCACCGGAGAGCAAGCATACGCGAAAAATGTGAAACGAATAAATTCCGGAGACTATCAATAATGAATGGAGGTTATCATGAATAAAAAAGAGGTTACTGCAAGATTGGCCGGCGACGTTTCCTTGGGCAAGGAGCTTTCTGTTCATCGCCTTGGTTTCGGGGCGATGCGGCTCACCGGCGAAGGCATTTGGGGTCCTCCGAGGGATCGGAAAGCTGCGCTGGCGGTCTTACGCCGAGCAGCTGAGCTGGAGGTCAACTTCATTGACACCGCCGATTCCTACGGTCCTTACGTGAGTGAGGAGTTGATTGCCGAAGCCCTATATCCATACCCACGGGGACTCGTTATTGCGACCAAGGGTGGCTGGAATCGTCCAGGCCCAAATCAATGGACCCACGACGCAACTCCTGCCCACTTGCGTGAAGCGGTGGAAGGGAGCCTCAAGCGACTGAAACTGGATCGCATCGACGTTTATCAACTGCACGCTCCGGATCCGGTCGTGCCCTTTGAGGCCTCAGTGGAAACACTGGCTGAGCTGCGCAAAGAAGGGAAGATTCGACTGATCGGATTATCGAACGTTACCCAGGAGCACATCGAGCGTGCGCGCAAGATTGTTCCCATCGTCTCGGTCCAGAACCGCTACAGTTTTGCGGATCGTGA
This sequence comes from Acidobacteriota bacterium, assembly GCA_003225465.1. GTDB lineage: Bacteria > Acidobacteriota > Terriglobia > Terriglobales > Acidobacteriaceae > Gp1-AA133. The sequence goes on from QIAH01000025.1 coordinate 1,471, forward strand.
ATGGGACTACGTGGTGAACTACTGTGATAGCCACGGAATTGCCTTCATACCCTGGTTTCCTCTGGGAGCGGGCAAGGTCGCCGGCGAGGTGCTCAACGAGATCGCAAAGGCGCATCAAGCAAGTCCGAAGCAGGTGGCGTTAGCGTGGCTCCTGCGGCGGTCTCCCATCATGCTACCGATTCCGGGAACCAGTTCCGTCGAACATCTCGAAGAGAACGTCGCGGGGGCTTCCGTACAGCTGACGGATGAAGAGTACGAAAGACTAGCCGAGGTTCCAGAGTTGGTCGCATCGCGATAAGATGCGGGAGTCCGGCGGGGCTGCAGACGCAATTGTTTTGGCGGAGAAAGCAGGGTCGCAGTTTCGCCTGTCACTCCAAAATACTTCCTTACACAGCGACCGTGGACCCTAGTCCATCCCGTAAATCCGCGGGCCACGGTCGCTTTCTGAGTTCATTGACGATTGGGAGCAACCGCATTTACTGATTCCGCAACACCAAAGTGTGAATCACCGGCCACGAGTCAGATTCAGATAAGGAGGCAGTTATGCAAGTAGGCATGATCGGTCTTGGAAGGATGGGAGCCAATATGGTGCGGCGGCTCATTCGCAAGGGTCACAGCTGTGTGGTGTTCAACAGGTCGCCGAAAGCGGTGAACGAACTCGTCAAGGAGAAAGCGATCGGCGCCACATCGCTGGCAGATGTTGTGAAGAAACTTGAGAAACGACGCGCGATCTGGTTGATGGTGCCGGCGGGAGTTGTCGATGACACTATCGCCGATCTTTTACCGCATCTCGAGGCGGGAGATATTCTTATTGACGGAGGCAACTCTTATTACGTCGATGATCTCCGGCGAGCAAAGCAACTCGCTACCCAAAGGATCCACTACGCGTCGATGTGGGAACCAGCAGAGGAGTGTGGGGTCTGGAGCGAGGTTACTGCATGATGATTGGGGGCGAGACCGACGTCGTCCAGCGGCTCGATCCGATTTTCTCTGCCCTCGCCCCGGGGATAGGTGCAGCTTCGCGCACCGCCGGCCGGGACAGGATCAACGGTACGGCCGAACAAGGGTACCTGCACTGCGGCCCAAATGGCGCTGGTCATTTCGTCAAGATGGTCCACAACGGAATCGAATACTGAATTATGGCGGCATACGCGGAGGGTCTCTCTGTTCTGCGCAACGCTGACATCGGCAAACGGACAAACGTCGCGGCCGACGCGGAAACTACGCCATTGCGCGACCCTGAGCACTATAGATACGACATGAATTTGCGAGACATCGCGGAAGTTTGGCGTCGGGGAAGCGTGATCGCTTCGTGGCTGCTGGAGCATGCTTCCCCGTGCGGGCGGATGGTACGTTTACTCGCTTCGAGCGTTCGGGGAAAAGGCCCGCATTCGTGGTCGGTGCGGCATGCCGCGCCGAGGACAGTGAATAAGGATGAGGTTGAGGGTGGAGTGTTACTCGGGCGGAAAGGCCGATGAACGGCCTATTCAATTCTGGATTGACGGAAGGCATTATCGGGTCGAGGCGGTGCTCGATCAGTGGTACGACCCAGAAAGCCTCTTCTATAAGGTTCGAGCCGACGACGGAAATCTCTACATCCTTCGACAATGGTCATCGACACCCGAGGGAGAGTGGGAGTTGGTCTCCTTTCGCCAGGCAGGATAGCGAGCCTGGCGAAACTAGCGGCGCCGGCCGATCCACATCCGACGTCCATACACCGCAAGGTTCAGAACGCAGACGAGCACGCCTGCAACCGTCAGAGCGCTCGCGGAGATAGTGGGATAGACCATCCTGTCCAGGTAATGGAGCAAGAATCCGCCCTGGTACGGCTGCACGCCAGCCTTGGCTTCGAGCCAGTTCTCAAGCAAAGTTAAAGGACACGGCCAAGGAAGGAGTTCTGTAAGGATTCCCCAGACAAGCGAAATGATGTGCAGCCTGCGAAGAACCGGGCGAGAAAGTGTGAGCAAGGCCCCAAACACGACCCACAAAATGAACAACATGTGGAGGAAAAGGACACACGCTGCTAATCCTGAGTAGACATTTGGAGCGATAGCGGCCGTAAACATTCCTAAAATCTACTGCAAGCGACAGATTAAGAGCGTGCGCGCACCGGAGGCATAGGGAGTGAGCGCGTGATCTGTTCCTTATGCTTTTTCCTCATTACAGTTTCAGTCTCATTTCGCTGGACGGCTCGAAACCAATTGATTCGTACAACGGTCGACCTTGTTCGCTGGCGTGCAAATAGATCCATCGGAACCCCTGTTCGCGACACCATGCGACCATGGTCTCGGTAAGCCGCCGTCCGATGCCTCGCCGGCGAAACGAGGGTTCGATATAGAGGCTGTGAATCCATGCACGTCGTGGCGTTGGGTCCAGCCTTCCCGGAACCCATTGGACAACCTCAACCGCACCGCAGCCGCCCGGCTCGGCAATCCAGGCATGCCATCGGCCCTCCGGAATGGCGGAGCGAAGGTAAGGTTCTAAGGCTGTAATCATCCGATTCACGGCCACCGGATCAGGGGTATTCATCTCTTCCGCCATGGCTCGGCGATAGCTCAAAAGCACGGGCAAGTCTGCCAGCGTAGCTTGGCGAATTGTGACTGCATCCATCGTTTTCATGCTCCTATTGTGCTGGACACTACAAGCTGGTGCGAAAAACATGATGCGCGATAGGCCAAGTCTGACATGTTGCGCTCCCCGAATGCGTGGCGTGGGTGAGTTTGGTGCGAGCGGGAGGTTCATACCCTTTACGCACCCGGCATAATATGGTTGGCAATGGGCATCCGCAAAATCATCCACGTGGACATGGATGCTTTCTATGCTTCGGTCGAACAGCGCGATGATCCGCAACTGAAGGGTAAGCCGGTTATCGTCGCGTGGAGGGGCAACCGCTCTGTTGTTTGCGCGGCTTCATATGAAGCCAGGAGTTTCGGTGTCCGCTCGGCCATGTCCGCCCTGCGAGCGGAACGGCTGTGTCCTGCGGCGGTCTTCATTGCTCCAGACTTCACGCGCTATCGTGCGGTATCGAAGAGCGTGCGAGAGATCTTTGAGCGCCATACGGACTTGATCGAGCCACTCTCGCTCGACGAAGCATACCTGGATGTGACGACGAACAAGACGGGCTTGCCGACCGCGACGCTCGTGGCGCGTACGATCCGCGATCAGATCCGACAGGAGTTAAGCCTGACCGCATCCGCCGGCGTCGCGCCCAACAAGTTTCTGGCGAAGCTCGCGTCTGACTGGCGGAAGCCGAATGGACTCTTCGTGATCCAGCCAGAAGAAGTCGATGCATTTCTACAGCCCTTGCCGGTTGGGCGTCTGCCCGGAGTCGGAAAAGTCACCGAAGAGAAGCTGGCGAAATTTGGAGTAAAGACTGTGAGCGAACTGCGACACTGGGACTTGTCAGCCCTTCAACAGCAATTTGGCCGCTACGGTGTGCGCTTGTACGAACTCACCCGCGGAATTGACGAAAATCCTGTGGTGCCAGACCGGCCCACGCGATCGATCTCCGTCGAGGACACGTTCGAGCATGACGTGCCACTTTCAGAAACGGAGCCCATGATCAGGCGCTTGGCAGAAAAGCTGTGGTCTGCTTCGCGCAAGGACTCACGAACCGCGCGGACGGTAGTTCTTAAGCTGAAGACCAGCGAGTTCAGGATCCTGACTCGCAGCCACACGCCAAGCGCTCCTCCATCATCCTGCGAAGAACTGACAGAGATCGCCGTGAAGCTCCGGGCACGAGTGGATCTTGGTCCACAACAGCGCTACCGCCTTGTAGGTATCGGCCTGAGCAACTTTCAAAATGAGGAAGAGGCCGTGGCACAGCCTGCGCTCTTCGAATGAAGACGCATCAGTCCGCCGCGGCTGTGCTCTCCGGTTGCTGCTTCATCGTCTTCATCATCTCCAGCATTCCCTTCTTCATCTCTTTAGCTGTCGGCTCAGCCTTGTGCGTACCCACCATCCACGTGTAACCGTCCGGGTCGGCGATGGTGCCGCAACGGTCGCCCCAAAACATGTCCATCACGGGGCCCTGGCTGCTCGCGCCGAGCTTGGTCGCCTTATCGACTACCTTGTCCACGTTTTCGACATAGATGTAGAGACTGGCTGGCGAGGCGCCGACGCTCTTGGCGGTGCGCCTTCCCATCGCGGGGCTTTCGGGGCCGAGCATGAGCGTCGTGCCGCGCAAGGTCAGTTCGGCATGAATCGGCTTGCCATCCGGGCCGTTCATGATACCGCGCTTGGTGAAGCCAAACGCTTTCTGGTAAAAGCTGACCGCGGCGGGAATATCGGAAACTGTGAGCGCGGCGGAAACCGCGCCATAGGCCTTCTTGTTCAACGGATCGATCTTTTTCTTTGCCATAGCACTCCTTTCATACGCAGGACATTTTAACGAAAGGAAAGGAACGGTGCATCTCGCTGAGAGAGGGGTAATCACGGCAGACGGTTTGGCGGCACTAACTGCGCAATCAATCTGCGGATCGCTTCTGGCTGATGCTCACCGGCCGAACCCGCCAGACTGTACGAGCGTTCGAATCCATGGGGTCCCTCAATGCGCATCTCCCAGTTCTCACTCGCCCGTGATGCAGCGATCGAAACGCGCCATGCACCCCGTCTATCGCTGAGTGCGTGCTCGACCTGCGCAGTAATCTCCCGGCACAGCTGAGCATCTCCGAGGTTCTGCAGCTCAATGCTGACTCCCATAACTTCGCAATTCTATCGGAGTCGAACTGCCCATCTGCGGTGCAAAGCGGTGAAATGCAAGCAGGACGTACCGATGCCTGCATCGTGAACAAACTTATCCACAATTAATGTTGAAAACGGAGGGAAAAAATTGGCGAGTTCGGAGCTGCCCCTTCCAGATTCGCACCAAGGGCTGTGACGGCATCCAGGATGTGAGCTCTCTCGCAACTTGAATTACCAGGGCGCGTCCCGCTCGAGCCTAATCTTAAACTGGCAAACAAGCCGGACCGATAGGTTCGAAGGCCTTGTAGGTGAGGACGAACTCTTGGTGTCCGAGGCTCTCCGAGCAACTCTGCATTCCGGAGGCCACGTCTAGAACTTTGTCGTAAATCTCCTCGCCAACTTCGTCCACGCTAGCTTCCAACTGAAGGATTTTCCCCGCGTTGATGTCCATGTCATCGCTCATGCGCTCGTAGGTTTCTGGATTAGCGCAGATCTTGATGACAGGTGAAATCGCAGAGCCCACGACAGAGCCGCGCCCTGTCGTGAACAAAATCACATGCGACCCACAGGCAATCAGTTCAGCGATTTCCGCATTGTCATTGATATTGGGGAATCCGAAACGTGGCTCTCCATCCGGCACCACGTCCAACAGATATAGTCCGCCTTTGTGCGGAACATCACCCGGCTTGATGAGGCCCGAGATTGGTGAATCCCCACTCTTGCAGTACGCTCCGATGGATTTTTCTTCGATGGTGGTGAGACCGCCCTCGGCATTCCCTGGCGCAAAACTGGCGTGTCCCATCTCCTTGTAGTAGTAGGCCGCCTTCTCGACCGACGACTTCAATTGCTGCCCCAGTTCGGGCGTAACCGCCCGGGCCGACATCACATCTTCCAAGCCAATCATCTCGCCGGTTTCTTCAAAGATCGCGGTCGCGCCTTGTTTCACCAGCATGTCGAAGGCGCGTCCCACCGCTGGATTTGCAGAAACTCCGCTGGTCGCGTCGGAGCCGCCACACACCGTTCCCACCACCAGTTCATTCACGCGCAGGGGAGCTCGTGGCACTTCCGCAATCTCTTGTAGTGCCTGCTCAATCCAGGTCTTGCCGGCACTGATGGATTTTTTCGTACCCCCAGTCTGTTGGATCACTACGGTCGCCACAGGACGACCGGTCTTCGCAATATTTTCAGCAAGCCGGTGACGATTGAAGCTCTCGCACCCCAGCGACAGCAAAAGAGCCCCTCCGACATTGGGATGAGTACACAACTTGTTCATCATCCGGTCAGCGTAGGCATTGGGGTAGCATCCTCCGAATCCGATCAGATGAACCGGTTGTCCTCGAAAAGACCCGGCGATCTCGCGGGCCACATGGTGAGCGCATTCCACCAGGTAGGCGACAACAATACAGTTTCGGATTCCTTTTCTTCCGTCCGCGCGAAGAAAACCTTGCAGTGCGGGAGCTTCACTTGACGAAGACATGATCTTTATCCAGGGTGTAAGTTGCGATGTAATCGCTCTTCAGGTTGTGCAGATGGATATGACCGCCCGCAGGAACCTTCTCCTTTGCCGAACCAATCGGGACACCACACTTGTAAACCTTTTCCCGGGCGTGAATGTCGCGAGCCGCCACTTTATGGCCAATGGCAATCTCTTGCGTAAACACGACGTCGTGTCCGTCAATCACTTCGCGGTCGCCAGGTTTTACTGACCTCACAACGATGAGCACGTTATCAGCGCGATGAATTCGCAAGAGTTTCTGCGACTTTCCTTCGACTTGCATCAGAATTTCCCGTACCGCAAGTAAGCTTGAACTGGGTCGGTACCCTGCAGAATCGCCTTGCGTACCAGATTCTCTTTACGCAGGACCTCTTCGGTCTCTTGCACGACTTCCGAAGCAATGGCCCCGGGAATGACCACAATTCCATCGCGGTCCGCAAGAACGTAGTCGCCGGTGTGCACTGTGACATGCCCAACTTGAATCGGTGCGCCCAATGCAGTGGGCGCCCACTTGCCAACTACATCTACCGGAGTGAAATACTTGCAGAACACGGGAAACCCCAAACTCTCAATGAACGCCGAATCGCGGCATCCGCCATCTACCACATAGCCTAGCACTTTCTTGTAGGCGAGCGTTTCAGCAGACAATTCCCCCATGTAGGCCAGAGTATGGTCGTTGGGCTGACAGACCAGGACGCTGTTGCCTGGCGCCTTGGACAAAAGCTCGCACCAGCGCAGCAGACTTTCATGGGCACTTAAAGAGTCATCGCGCTTGCCATCGATCGTAAACACAGGTCCGGCAAGCTTCAGCTTCGGATCAAGCGGGCGAATGTATTCAGGAAGCGTTTGCGACGGAAGATCTCTCCCCCTGAGCACGTCGTACACGGCGCCACTGTAGCAGCCTTGTAGCCTTTCCGTGAGCGTTTCAAGTTGCGTCATGTTATTTCTGTTGCAAATGGTCCTTGAACCGGGCGGGGTCACGATACTTCACCGTCTGCAAATGTTCACAGTAGAGAGCCAGCTCCCCTGGCATTTTGAAAATCTCGTAGGAAACTTTCACCATGCCCATTTCTGCATATCGGGGCCACTTTTCCAGCTGCGTGCGGATGGTGTAAATCGTGTCGCCCACGAAGACCGGTTTGATGAAGCGCAACTTGTCGTATCCGTAGCTGAAGGTGTGAATGTTATTGTGTGCCATCAGGCCCAGTCCCAGACTAAACACCATTGCGCCTGCCACAAGACGCTTGCCGAAGATGCCCTCTTCTTTTGCGAAGACATCATCGGCAACATAGGGATGCATATCAAGCACGATCGCATTGAACAACATGCTCTCGCCTTCGGAAATTGTGCGCCGGATGGAACGCGCACGCTTGCCGACCTCGAAGTCCTCATACAACCAGTTCTCCGCATTCCAGATAGCGATTTCTTTGTGCTTGGCGGGATCGGGATTTGGATTCTTCACCGGGTTCCTTAGTCTCTTACGCGATTCGACGTGTCGCCACGCGCTGGACGGCATAGCGGTCGTTTAGCCACCGCACCAGATCTGGATCTTTGACTTCTCCGCGCAGGCAGCGATTAATCTCGATCCCCGCAGCTTCGAAGAAGCGAACGAAGCCATCGAAGCGCGGCCGCACGTAGGCGGTCTGCAAGGTTTGGAGAGTATCAGAAAAGAAGTGTTCGGCTGCCGTGTTCACCGACGCGTCCGTCCATGCGGCCAGGCTGGCGGGTTGGCCTCCTTCGCGGAAATAGGTCCCTCGTTGGTGTTCAGGGCTGGTCAGCCACTTGGCGTAGTTGACTGCTTCCACCTGATGCGCGCTGAGCGCACTTACGGCGATTCCGGTTCCGCCGAGCATGGTCCCGGCACATCCTTGTTGCCCGGCTCCTGGAGCATTGGTGAACTTCAAGCGTACGGGGGGCCCGACTCGCGAGTAGTTGGAATAGCCAAAACCGTACGGACAGTAAACTGCGTCGGAGCCGCCGATCATGAAATCGTAAACCTGGATGGGATTCCATACGAGCGACTGGGGATGAGAAACCGCAATCAGCGCGTGTAGCCGATCCAGCACCTCTGCCGCAACGAAGTCGTCGACAAAAAGCTCCCGCTCCTCCGGAATGGGGTGCCCGAGATTTGCGCTGAATGTGAAGAAGAGACTTATCGCATCCGTCGGACACGCGGGCAGGACGATGGATTTCCCTGCCTTACGGGCCCTTGTCGCGAGTTCCAGAACGCCATCAAACGTGTCGGGAGCCGTCGGAAGCCCCTCTCTCATGAGATCTGGCCGGTAGGATGCGACTTGCGTCGCCGCGTCGATGGGAAATGCCCACAGACCGCCGCCATACCAATACGACTTCCAGGACGGACCGACGGAGTCTGACGCAAAACGATATTTTTCGGCTTCACTGATCGTGGGCGCGAGGTCAACGAGTGTTCCATGAGCCGCTGCAAAGCCCACGAATGGATGATCAACCACCAGCAGGTCGTATCGATTTAGATATTGTTCGAGAGGAGCTTCGCCGAACTCCCGCAGTGTTCGCCGGTCCCAATGGATGTTGACACCGGGGTTTTGTTTCTCGTATTCAGGAATTCCTCCTGCAAGCGGGGAGTAGCCCCGGGGATGATCCCAAGTCAGCCCTTTGAGAGTAATTACCACGCAAACCTCCCAGCTTCAGAAAAGAGCTCAGTCTTTCGTTACCGCAGCTGACCGCTTCTCGGCGAGCAAAATGTGCTCGCAATAGAGAACCACTTCATCGCGCTGGTTCAGTACCTCGCAAGCTTCCACAACGCGACCCAATCTCTGCCGCTTTGGGTCTTCCTGCTTTTCCTTGATCGTGACGCGAGTTCGCAGCGTGTCTCCGATGAAGACCGGCTTGGGGAAACGCAATTTGTCGTAGCCGTAAGTGAAAGCTACTGGATTGATCTGACTCGCTGTAAGGCCAATGCCAATGGCGAACGTCATGGTGCCGTGCGCGATGCGCTGGCCAAAGGGTGTGGCTCGCGCAAATTCCGCATCGACGTGATGCGGGAAATAGTCTCCCGTGTGCCCCGCGTGGATGACAACATCAGTTTCCGTAATCGTGCGTCCCGAAGTAACTCGTTGGGCGCCGATTTCATAGTCTTCGAAATATTCCGCGCGCGTCATGGAAGCCCCGCACCGGACGTGAGTTCCGGCCTCCTGCCCCCAATGGTCAATGAGAGTGCGCGAGAAGCCTGGCTCAACGCTTCCTTAACCTGCGGCGGTCCCAGGCTGTCTCCGATGCGCGCCAGAAAGGGAACAGTCATCGCGGCGATCGCTTCTCCATGCTGATTCAGTACCGGATAACTGATGTTCACCACGCCGTGAACCTGATAGCTGGCAAGTTCTTCGAAGCCGCGCCGGCGAATCTGGTTCAAGTGCCGAGAAAGCCCTATCGGAATCGGCTTTCTCGAACGCAGGCGCCACGCTGCCAGTGCCCGCTTGCGAACCTCGTCGCTTTGAAAAGCCAAGATCACATGTCCCGAAGCTGTGTTGAGCAGGTCAATATTCGCTCCCAGGCGAACTGAAAAGCCCATATTGCCGGGCGCGTCTGCCTGCGCCACCAGTACCACTTCCGCATTGTTAAGCATCGCGAGATGACAGGACTGGCCGGTTTCGCCAGCCACCCGTTGCACCAGCGGGCGCGCCTGGGTCACCAGTCGCTGCAGCGGGTGATGGTGGTGCACCAGCTCAAAGAGCTTCAACGTAAGTTGATAGCGTTCTTCGGGAGTCGTTCTGGATATGTAGCCCCGCTCCTCCAGACAAACCAACATCCGGAAGACCTCGGTGATGGTGCGGCCAAGGCGGCTGGCAATCTCGCTATGGGTCAGCGCCTCCGAGACCGAGGCAAGTAGTTCCAGGATGTCCAACCCTTTTTCAAGGGCAGGCGCTGCATAGCGGATTCGTCGCGCCGTCACCGGTCGCCGGATTGGGAGCGTACGCCGGAAAGCCATGGGTAAACCGTCCCTAGCCTACTACGTTATTTTTCTAATGAAACTATTATTTTATATGTAGAATCAGGATTCAATCGTACTGGGGCAAGAGAGTTCGGTAATCGCCGCAGCCAGGAGCTCTTGCGTGAACGTCGGCAAAAATCAGAATTTAGAGCGCCCTCTCCAGGGCCTTGTGGTCCTGGATTTCAGCCAGTTCCTATCGGGCTCACTGGCCACCCTGCGACTGGCCGACATGGGTGCCCGTGTGATTAAGATCGAGCGACCCGGTACCGGAGACCTGGGCCGCACTCTCTACCTGAGCGATATCGATGTACACGGCGAAAACACGCTCTTTCACGCCATCAATCGCAACAAGGAAAGCTACGCCGCAGATCTCAAGAATGCCGCTGACCTGGAAAAATTACGGCAGTTAATTAAGCGGGCTGACGTGATGGTGCAGAACTTCCGTCCGGGCGTCATGGAGCGTCTGGGATTTGGGTATGAGAGCGTGTCGCGGATCAATAGCCGCTTGGTATACGGAATCGTATCGGGGTACGGCAATGCTAAAGCGTGGCGTGACCGGCCGGGACAGGATCTTCTGGCGCAGGCGCGGTCGGGCATTATGTGGTTGAGTGGAAACGAGGGCGATCCTCCCACGCCGATGGCCTTGGCAATCGCCGACATGCTCGCCGGACACAATCTGTGTGAGGGGATTCTCGCCTGTCTGGTCCGACGTGGCACGACGGGCCTGGGCGGACTGGTCGAAACCAGCCTGATAGAGGCTTTGCTGGATTTCCAATTCGAGGTGCTGACGACGCACCTGAATGACGGGCGGCGGCCGCCACGACGCTGTGCATTTCGAAACGCGCACGCTTACCTGGCCGCGCCCTACGGAGTCTACGACACGGCCAATGGGTACCTGGCTCTGGCTATGACCCATCTGCCGACGCTTGGCAAGCTACTTGACTTGCCGCTGCTTCAGGAAATCTCAAACTCTGCCGATGGCTTTCGCCGTCGCGACGAGATCAAACAAATCATTGCTCAGCGCCTCAAAGAGCACACGACCGAGCATTGGCTCGAGATTCTAAACGCGGCGGACATCTGGTGCGCGGAGGTTCTGGATTGGCCCAAGCTCTGCGGTAGTGAAGCTTTTAAGCAACTCGAAATGGTACAGACTCTCACGGACGGGCATGGAAT
>QIAH01000513.1 GCA_003225465.1 Acidobacteriota bacterium
AAGTCGGCGGCGGTCACATCGCTTGCTCCGTCGAACGAACAGGTGCCCGTACGCCCTCTCTAGTTAGAATGCGACCGTGAACATGGCAACGGGATACCGCGGTCGCCTGGCACCTTCCCCTACAGGACTGCTGCACCTGGGGCACGCCCGCACGTTCTGGATTGCCGCGAAACGGGCTCAGGAGCGTGGCGGAGTACTGGTCCTTCGCAACGAAGATCTTGACCCGCAGCGCTGCCAGCCCGAGTTCGTGGCCGCTATGTATGAGGACCTACGCTGGCTTAGTATCCGCTGGAGTGAAGGCCCCGATTGCGGTGGTCCGTACGCGCCATACTCCCAGAGCGAGCGGCGGTCCTTCTACCTCGAAGCCTGGCAGCGACTGCGGGATAGCGGTGCCATCTATCCCTGCAGCTGTTCCCGCAAAGAACTGCACGCGGCTGCAACAGCGCCCAATGATACCGACGATGAACCTCTCTATCCCGGCCATTGTCGCTCGCGGACTGATGCGGTGCAGTTTCGAGCGCCGCAAGGCGTGAACTGGCGGTTCCGCGTGCCTGACGGTGAGACTATCGAGTTCGCTGACCAGCACCTCGGCAGACAGGCCTTCGTTGCGGGAAAAGATTTTGGCGATTTTGTGGTGTGGCGCAGGGACGACGTGCCCGCCTACCAACTTGCGGTCGCGACGGACGATGCGCGCATGCAGATCACCGAGGTTGTTCGTGGCGCCGACTTGCTGAAATCTACGGCTCGTCAGATTTTGTTGTTCCGAGCGCTCGGCTATTCAGTGCCCAACTACTATCATTGCGAACTCGTCCGCGACGCGACTGGGCTGCGCATGGCCAAGCGCCACGATGCCGCCAGCATCCGACGTCTCCGGGAGCAAGGACTGACTCCTTCGCAGCTTCTCAGAGACGCCGAAACACAAACGAAGTAGAAGATCCGATTGCAGATTAGCGGTGCCTTTCGAGTCTTCTCCCGTGCCGAAGTAAGGCGACTATAATCTGTAAGCCATCGTCGCAGAGGAGATCGCTATGCGTTGGACACCAGGTGGAAGAAGCGATGACATCGAAGACCGTCGCGATGAAGGTGGTGGCGGAATCGGCGGTGTGCATATCGGGATTGGTGGCTTCGTCGTCCTGCTGATTCTTAGCGTGGTCTTCAAGCGAGATTTCTTCTCCCTGCTAAGCAACACCGGTGTTTCGCCCGGGCAGACAGTCAGTCAGCCCGACACGCAACGCGATGCTCGAGAAGAGCCGCTGGTCCAATTCATCTCTTTTGTGCTCGACGACACCCAGAAGACCTGGGCAGGGATTCTGCAAGCCCGCGGGATTCCGTACCGGCATGCCAGATTGGTGCTCTTTCGCGACGCGACTTCGTCCGGATGCGGCACGGCGCAGTCGGCCACTGGGCCGTTCTATTGTCCCTCCGATGAGAAGGTTTACATCGATCTCGGCTTCTACGACGAGTTGCAGCGCAGATTCGGAGCCCCGGGCCAATTCGCGCAAGCGTACGTTCTCGCCCACGAACTTGGACATCATGTGCAGAACCTCCTCGGCATCGAACGCAAAGTGCGTAGCCTGCAAGGTCAGAATCCCGGCGCCGGGAACGCATTGTCGGTACGCATGGAACTGCAAGCTGATTGCTTCGCAGGTATCTGGGCGAAATCGACGCAGCAGCGCAACCTCCTCGAGGCTGGGGATGTCGAAAGCGCCTTGGGTGCAGCAGCCGCAGTCGGAGACGACCGGCTCCAGCGCATGTCCAGGGGGCAGGTCAGCCCTGATTCTTTCACCCACGGATCTTCCGCTCAGCGCATGGAGTGGTTTCAGAGAGGCATGAGCGGGGGAACGATTGAGAGCTGCAATACCTTCCAGTAGATCTGCAGAAATAAAAGCGTAAACTGTTGAGTATATTGCCGGTTGCGACATAATAGCGGGCGCCTTTGCAAGTGGTCCCTGTCTCCGTTAGGACCTGATCGATCGTGCTCCCATTCCTTTCCTCCGCTCCTCTTATACTAGTTGTTCTGTCTGGGCTGGTGACATTCAACCCTCAACGACTGACACAAACACGACCTCCAAACTCTCTCCATGCAGCCCGCCGAAAATCCGCGAACCAATTTGCAGGAAGTTCTGGGGAAGCCGATCCGCGAACTCGGCTTGAAATTGGAGGGCTCGCCGATCGAGCGATTCGTTCACCAGTTGTATGAAGAATTGCGGCGCAAAGGGCTCGCGAAATTTCGTCCTGCGTGTTATCTCACCGACGAGTGGGGCTGCCCATCGGGAGAGCCGGTCATCGGGATTCCTTTCTATCTTGCCAATCCCGATCTGGCCTCACTGGAAAAAGAGTTTAACGATCTCGAGGACACACGCGAGATCATGATGTACCTGCGCCACGAAGCGGGGCACGCGTTCAACTACGCCTACAAACTTCATCGAACGCCAGAATGGAAGACGCTGTTTGGTCCATTCCGCCGGCGCTATCTCGACAACTATCGGCCGGTGCCGTTCTCGCGAAACCACGTTCGTCATCTCGCCGGATGGTATGCGCAGAAACATCCCGACGAAGATTTTGCGGAAACTTTCGCAGTCTGGCTTACTCCGCGCAGCGGATGGCGCAAACGCTATCGTGGCTGGGGAGCGATGGCCAAGCTGCTGTATATGGACCGCATCGCGCGCGAACTCGGCAACGTCGATCCAGTGCGCCGCCGCGGTTATCCGGATGTTACTGTCGATGAAATGGAATCCACGGTGGCCGAGTTCTATCATCAATCGATTCCGGAGGCGATCCCCATTGGGGACTTGGCGCTGGATGCCGACTTGGTGGATATTTTCAATGTATCGAAGCGGCAGAAGAAGGCGGTCCGTCCGGCGCAGGAGTTTTTGCACCAGCATCGCAAGGCGGTCGTCGACAAGGTTGCGTACTGGACCGGAGTGCAGCGTCCGCTGATCAAACAATTGATCGACGCGATCGGCAAGCGCGTCGGGGAACTCGGCTTGCGCACGGATACTCGCAGGGAAGCCGAGCATCTCGCCGAGTTGACGGTCTATGCCACGACGCTCGCCACGAACTACATGATGCGCGGAAAATTCGTGCAGCCGTGATTTCTTCGCCCCAGATGACTATGATAGAGATGATGCAGATTACCCCAGGGTGCATTCGGCCATGAAGATCGCCATCCTCTACGACGTTTGGGAGGAAGAGGGAACATCGCCGGAGTCGCCGCCCGAACCCAAGCCGCCCGCGCGTAAAAAGAAAGTGCGAGCGAAAAAGAAAAGAGAGAAAGAGGACCGGGAAGAAATTTTCGAGGCCCTCGAAAAGCTTGGCCACGAGCCTTTCTATCAGGTGCTCGATGGGACGCCGCAGTGCTTGAACGCGCTTGCCAAGTGCGAAGCCGACCTCATTTTTAATCTCACCGAATCGTTTGCCGGCGACGACACCAAGGAAATGCACGTTGCCGCGTATCTCGATCTGCTCGGCATGCGCTACACAGGCGCAGGCCCGCACGCCACGTTCCTGGCGCAGGACAAGGCGATTGCCAAGAAGATGTTTGGGTTTCATGGGATTCGCACTCCGTTTTTCGCGACTGCCTATCGCGGAAGCATCGAACACGCGCACGATATCTCGTTCCCGTTGATCGTAAAGCCTCTTTCCGAGGACGGGTCGATTGGAATTAATCCCAATGCTGTAGTAGACAGCGTGAAGGAATTGATGGAACGCGTGCAGTACATTCAGGACGAGTTCGATTCGCCCGCGATGATCGAGGAGTACATTGAAGGCCGCGAAATCTATGCGGCGATTCTGGGCAGCTACGAGTATGCGCAGGCTCTCCCCTTGGTGGAACTCGATTTCTCCAAGCTGCCGAAGGGCACACCGAAGATTGCCAGCTACGATGTGAAGTTTGAGAAAGACGCCGAGTCCTACAAGCTCACGAAATCAAACGTTGCCGAAGATCTTGACGAGGAAACGAGAGAGCGCCTCACGCAGACTGCCCTGGCCGCTCACCGGGCCGTGAAGTTGCGCGATTATGGACGCATCGATATGCGGCTTTCGAGCAAGGGCGAAGTGTACGTGCTCGAAGCCAATCCGAATCCCTGGCTCTCCAGCAAGCAGGAGTTCGCCATGGCCGCCAAAGCGTCCGGCCGATCTTACACTCAGTTGATTGGCGAGATTGTGGAACTGGCGATGGCGCGCTATCGTCCGCGTGGCTGACACGCTAATCAGGCTCGCGACGATTCCAGGTTCATCCGCCCCGAATAGATGGCCATTCCCACCACCGCATCGATCCCCAGTTCGTCCAATTGATTCACTTCTTCTTGACTGGTGATGCCACCGGCAACAATCAGCTGTCGGGACGTAACCGCACGCAGGGCGCGAACTACTTCCAGGGGAATCCCTTTCATCAGGCCTTCCGTATCCACGTGGGTGTAGAGAAACGCGCCGCAGTAGCTCTCCAGTGTCTGCATCATTCCCGCGGGAGAGATGCGGGTGACCTCGCGCCAGCCTTTGATGGCAACCTTGCCGCTTTTCGAATCGACTGCGAACG
>QIAH01000514.1 GCA_003225465.1 Acidobacteriota bacterium
CTTGTTCTTGTAAACAAGAACTGAGCCGAGGATGATCCGCCTGGCTCCTCGCGACAGAATTTCCGTCGCATCGTCCAGCGAGCGGATTCCACCACCCACCTGGCAGGGAAGTCGCGCCGTGAAGCGCTCCAGCAGCGCGCGATTGTTCCCGGTACCGATGGCAGCATCGAGGTCGATCAGCTGCACCAGAGGGTAATTCGCAAAACGACCGATCCACTCCTCGAAGTCGTCGAATTCGAGTGCCTTCTTCTCCCCTTGCACCAACTGGACGATCTTTCC
>QIAH01000515.1 GCA_003225465.1 Acidobacteriota bacterium
TCTAAAGGTCCGTTCAATCCACGGATCTGCGCTCGCACCCCGTGGAGTTCTGCATTTCCCATGACTATTGGCGAAGCAAAGCCCGTCCACTGACCCGCAATGAGCAAGTCGAGCTTTGCAGACCCAGCGGCGCCCACATGCGTTGCGGGAATGCCCGAGACCCGGGCGAGATCCAGCAAGCGCTGAATCTCCGACTCGCCTTTAACCGAGATGCTATATCCCGAGCGGGTGATCCGACCCTGCACCGAGGCCGGGACTGGACGGCCTAGCCTGAGAGAGACAGGGCCAAAGTTCAAGTACGCTTCCTGTGGATCGTGAGCCGAAGCCGGGTCTATGTGACCGCGACCAGTTTTGCTTTGCTTACCCGAAGACCCGAGAGAGAAGGGAACCACGCCCACCGTGAGGTCGGTCTTGCCCCCCTCCGATTGCACACGAAAATCGCTGGTTTCACCGCCGCCATCCACCTCTATCGAGTTGGATGTTGTGCCACGCATGCGCAGGCTGACCTTCGCATCCATCGTTCCGGTGGCCAGCAGATCATCTGGCAGATTTTTCTTCGCTCGCCGGACTACGGCCAGCACGGCATTCATGGGAATCTTGTCGGCTACGACCCGCATATCGAAGCGCGCCGGACTGGTTACACTGGCTGCGTCGCCAATTACCGCAATCAGGCCATCCCCCACCGGTGTCTGACAGGCAATCTGCTGAAGACCGTGCTCCGGCGCATGGTACTGCGCGGTGCACTGGCTCTTGAGCTCCAGAGCATTGCTTTCGGTGATGTCGTACCGATGAAAATCCTCGAGAGAAGCATCTGCACGAACGGCAAGGTCCGACGGAACTCCCCTCAAGTTCACAGAAGTACGAACCGTGCCGCGCCAACCCCTGTCCTCACCCGAGACGAGTTTGCTCAATTGACCTAGCTGGCCTCCATCCCACCTGAGGTTAAATTCAAGCGGTGTCTCCAAGAGAGTGGCCGCGCGCTGCCAAGTACCCTCGACGTTGAGTTGCCCCGTGTCACTCAGGTTGAAATCGGTGCGCACGGGCTGACCTCGGAGGCGCAATCCCCAGCTGTTCTCGGAGTCCTGCCAAAGCGCGTATTTGGCATCGGTCAATGCAAAGGGTTTTTTCTCTGGACCAAATTTGAAGTTGATCCGGCCGCGATCCGCCTCAATATAGGGGAACCCCGGGCGCGACTCGTATCGCGGCTTGCTGGTGGGCGCGATCGGAATGCCGGCAGTGCGCTCCAGGAAAGTCGCAATGTTCCAGCGCCCGTCCTGCCGGCGAACGAGATTCAGACTCGGTTCGCTGAGGCTTAGCCGTGAAATCTCGAGACGTCCGCGAATCAGCGAACTGAGGCGCAGGGTGGCCGTCACGTCCTGACATCGCAAGACCGGCTCCGCTCCGAAGCTGGGATCGTCGCGAACGACGAAGCCTTCGAGATCAAAACCTGGCTGAGGAAGCAGGCGTACATGTACTTTGCTGATGTCGACTTGCCGTTGCAGAGCTGTGCCGATTGAGCCTGCGATTCGATTCTTCAGGCGCCCTGCCCCGGGCCTGACAAGAAAAAGAATGAGGGCGATAGCGGTACACGCAAGCACCACGCCGCGTTTGGAGCGCAGGTTCACTGGACGATCCGGAACGTCCGACGCCAACGCGTCTCATCAAAGAAGTGCACGATCACGTGCACCAGAAAGCCAATGCGCTCACTGAAGTCTGTGTGCCGGTATTGATCGGGCGGGGTGTTGAACGACCAGTACACGAACATTGGCCGGCCGATAACATTTTCTTTGGGAATGAAGCCCCAATAACGGCTGTCCAGGCTCACGTCTCGGTTATCTCCCATTCCGAAATAGCTGTCTTTCGGAACTACGATGTCGTCGCCCTGGATGAAAGTTCGCATTTGAAGTTGCCATGCCGGGGACACGTTATAAGCATCCGATGCCGGAACCGCCGGAAAATTGTCGCGATACGGATCATAGAACAACGGCCCTTTATGCATCACGTAAGGCTCGTTGAGCTTTTCTCCATTCCGGTAGACAGCCCCATCTCGGAGATGGATCCGATCCCCCGGAATCCCCATAATCCTCTTGACCACGTACAAGCCAGGCTCTGCCGGAGAAAGGAATACGACGATGTCCCCGCGCTTGATGTCCCGGTAGGGAAGCAGCGGTCCCATCCACCTTGTGCGCGGCGCAAATTGTTCGCGATTCACGAAAACGTGATCGCCAATCAGCAGCGTGTCCTCCATCGAACTGGAGGGAATCTCAAAGGCTTGCAGGATGAACGTGATGATAAAAAGTCCGGTGACCAAGACTGCTGCCAGCGACGCGAGAAACTCCACGGTAGTTTCGCTTTGTTTCTCTACGGGAGGATTTTCTTTCTTAGCCATCTATGTTGGTTCCCTGTGACGGGCGAGATTACCTGCTTCAGCTGACCACGCGAAACGTGCGATCCCAGCGAGTGATCTGGAAGAAATGTGTCACCGCATACGCGAGGTGATAAAGTTTATCACCCACGGAAGCCGGGATCGGCAGATCATTGTCGGTGTTGCGTATCGACCAATAGATCAGCAACGGCCGTCCGATGATGTTTTCCCGCGGAACGAAGCCCCAATAGCGGCTATCGGAACTGTCGTCGCGGTTGTCTCCCATCGCGAAGTAATGGCCTTCCGGAACAATCAATTGCCCCCCTTCGACCAGCTTGGGCATCTGGATCCACCAGTCCGCGTTAATGCCCGGATCGAGAACATCGAGGCGAGGAAAATCATCCCGAAAGGGATTATGCTCCGGCTTGAGGTAGCGGACGTATGGTTCAGCCAAAGGAACCCCATTCACAAAAACGCGCTTGTTGACCAGGTGAATCCGATCCCCTGGAACGCCCACAACTCGTTTGACGAAATGCTGCGCGGGATTTACGGGATAGTGGAAAACGATGATGTCGCCACGCCGGATCGGCCGATAAGGAATGATGTGGTTGATAAACCCGCCCCCGCCGTAACACAGCTTATCCACCAGCAGATAATCTCCAGTGAGCAGCGTGTTCTCCATTGAGGGCGAGGGAATCTGAAATGCCTGCACGACGTAGGTAATCACAAAAACCGCGATCACGATCGTCGCCAGCAGTGACTGCAGTGAAGTCAACCAGTCGGGGCTCAACTCTTTGGCCGGATTCGATGGGGTCGTCATTTAAGGCTGGCGTGTGGGCGGCTTGGTCGGAACTTTCTCTTCAGCGCGCGGTGGCAGCGAGCCCAGATATTGAAGCACCTGGCGGGCCGCGTCCTGCTCTGCTCTCTTTTTCGTGGAGCCCTCGGCTCGTCCGATGAACTCGACTTTCGTTTGTCCGGCGGATGACAGCCTGACCTCTACGGTGAACGTCTTGCTGTGCTCCGGGCCGGCTTCCTTCACTAATACATAGGATGCTTGCGGGCGCCCGGTGGCTTGCAAAGTTTCCTGCAGCGCCGACTTGAAATCCATGACCGGCACGCCGCCACTTTCCGGGTTCATCCGGGCCAATTCAGGAGAAATGACGGCTTGCAGAATGAACCTGCGGGCGATTTCGAGGCCGCCGTCCAGGTAGAGAGCCGCCAGAACCCGCATCCACCAGCAGAGCGGTTTTCAGACGTCCGCCACTCTTTTCTTCGCCTCGCCCCAACCGCAAATAGGTCCCCAGCCCCAACGTTTGCGCCACCTGTATCAGGTGCCTTTCGCTCACCAGGTGAGCGCGCAACTTCGAAAGCTCACCCTCGCGAAAAGTTGGGAAGCGACGGAACAGTTCCTCACCCGTTACCAGCGCCAGGACAGCGTCTCCCAGGAACTCAAGTTGCTCATTGTCCCCCGGCCGCTGCCCATCCTTGGCGGGTTGCTGGGCTTCGAGTTCCCGCGCTTGAGAGCTGTGCGTTAGAGCCTGATCAAGGAGTTCAGATTGGTGGAAGTGATGTCCCAACAGTCCTTCCAACGCGGCGATTTCTTTCGCTTTCATGCGGATTCAGGGCTCGGGCACTGCAAAAATCCCAGCCCCGCCAGTTGGTATTCGTGAGTTGTCCTGTCCGCTCTTCGGCAGATCAGGGTCTATTTGGGAGCTGCGGTGTTGCCGCCCACCAGTTGATTGAGACGGTCTCGCTCCTGTCGAGCGAGCTTACCCGCGCTGGTGCTGTCCTGTGTCAGTTCCACCGCGTGATTCGCTTCTTTGAGCGCTTCCGGATATTTGCCCTGACGATCGAGCGAGATTGCCAGCCTGAGCACCACTACCGGATCGGGCTGCGAAGGATATGCGTCCACCGACTTTCGCAGGTCCGTCTCGGCGCCCGTGAAGTTGTCTTTTTTGAATTCCAGCGTTCCGATAATGGAGTAAGCGAACGACCGCAGTTGCCCCTTGTAGGCATCGACTTGTTCCTGCGGCGTGTTGGGCGGGATCGAGATATCGGTATCGACCGTTTGCAGCGCCTTCTGCGCCATCTTCATCGCTTCGTCCAGACGCTGGTCCTTGTCCAGATCCGTATCATGTGTCTTCTCCGCGAGTTCGCTCGCGACCGTCACGAGCAATTCCGGGTCGTCGCCATCGAGCGCCAGTCCTTTGCGTCCCATTTCAATGATCTTGTCGGAGTTGCCGGCACGCTGGTAGAGGCGCATTGTCGATTTGTAGAGCATGACACGCAGTTCGCTATCCGGAAACTTCGCCGCGAAGTCATCCGCTGCTTTTTCCGCGGCGGCGGCGTCCGTCAGGGCGACAGCCGTCTTGTACGCCTCGTATTCCGGCTGCGTCTTCGCTTGCGGGGGACGCTTGGGAGACGTGGTGGTGGCCGGCGCCGTGCTTTGCGCGGGTGGCTGACTTTGGGTGGTCGGCTTGCTGTTGGACTGCGCAAAGCTCCAAGTCGCAATTACCAGCACAGCACCGATCATCGCTGCTTGCTTCATGCTCTCTCCTTAGAGTTGCGACTCTCGCGTGGAGAGCCGAAGTACTTTCCGAATAACGCTACTGCCGAGCCGCCGGCTCGTACGGCTTTTGTAGACCACGCTCGGCCGCCGCTTTTACTTCGGGCAGAGCCCCTCCGGCGTTTAGTGCCGCGTGATACTGATCCAGCGCATTTTCGCGCTGCTCCTGCAAATCAAAAATCCTGCCCAGATAGATGTGCGACCACGCAATTACCTTGGGTTCATGCGCCACCTGGAGCGCGCGTTGAAAATACCCGGTGGCCCCCGCGATGTCTTTGTTCGCCGTGGCGATCTGCGCGAGGATGAACAAGGCCCGCCCGGGATCTTCATGCCCGTCGCGCAAAGCCTGGTCGGCCAGCTCCTGTGCCGTCTTCATATCGCCGGCGGCAAGCCGTTTTTCCGCGATCGCGAGAAGATGCTGATCCTTTGGCCGCGAAAATCGCAGAACCTCCGGAGAAGCATCGGCGGCAAAGTGCGTTTCGGCAGCGCGCTTTTCTTCCTTTTTCAGATCGACATTGTTCAGCAGGTCGATGTACGAGTTGCGAATGCCCGCCGGGTCCTTTTCAAATTGCGCAAGGGAATCATAGAAATACCGCGTCAGAATAAACCCCTGCTCCATCGATTTTTCTACCGCGTCGGCCCGCACCGCTTCGGGAGTTTTGCTGTTCCCCTGCGTACGAATCTCGACCGCCCGCACCAGGCACTCGGTTACCAGCAGCGACATATCGATCTTGAAAGCCTCTTCCATCGGAGCTGGCTTCACGGTATCAAGAAGCGGCTCGAGCCGCTTCACCGAGGCCGGATACTTTAACGACAGGGGGTCAAGCAAGTAATGCAGGTAGGTATGCCGGATCTGATCCATCTTCAATTCCGACCCCGCGGGCGAGATCACCACGTAATAATCATTTCCGTAATTCCGGGCATTGACCTGCCCAGGCGCGCCCATAGGCTCCAGATAGACGGTGAAACTGCGCCCCAGGTAACCCGCCGAGGGCAGCTTCAGGTAAATTTCCGTGTCAAACAGGGTCTTCGAGAGTGGTTCATTCAGGCGCGCATATGCCTCGCGATGCTTTTGCCAGATCGAGTGCAAGCCCGTTCGTTCATAAAATGTGGATGCCAGTCTTGCGAACGCTACCACGTTCGCAGCATCCGGTGGCAACTCCCCTTCCTTCACCTTGGGAAGAAAATTCGGAGGATCTCCCAAATACAGGGCGAGCGAGATGTACTGCGCCAGATCCCGAGCGGGATCGGGACGGATAAGCTCGTGATAGTACTGACACATCACGTTGCTGGCTTCGAGAGCATCGTCAGAATCGTGCGCCGCCCGGTTGACCTCGCCCCGAATTTGTTTCCGAACCGGGTCGGAAACGTTCAGTTCCTGGTCATATCCGCAGGCGTTCATCGACGCCAATATCGTGAAAAGCGTCTCGCTGGTATCGAGCGTTACCTTGGGGCTATTCTGCGCCAGACACACGGATGGCAGCAGCGCGAGCATCAGCGCAATGATCGAATGTCGCAACCCGATACCCAGGCAAACCTCCAACCGGGCGGTAAGTTGTGGGAGAGACAACGACATAGTTTAAGAGGTTCCGGTCGGAGGGTCAAACCTAAGCAAAACAGAGGCCTCGCGGCTGCGAGGAGTCCCCAGCGGTTGAGAATCTGTTACGAAACTCCAATCTTCAATTTCTGCGGGTGGACTAGACAGTAGCTGAACCCGCGCAGCAGAGGCAGACATCACCGCCGTACAAAAGACTGTTACGAAACGCAATGTCCATTCTTAATGTTGGACGACCTTTAATGTTGGACGACACGAAACACCAGCCGCGAAGCGGCGGCATCCATTAGCCCACCCCGTAAGGGGTGGGTAAGCACGATGGAAGAAACCGAGTCCGCTTTAGCGGGCGACACAAATTTCGCTGTGTTCGAGCGGGCTCCGAACGGTCCTATTGCTTCGACTATCCCCGTACGCTGATCTTGGAGAACGACAGCACCGCGTGTCCTGGTGTTGGCCGTCCCATCGACATCGCCGGGCGGAAGGTGGTGAAGATAAGCATCCTTTTCACTTCGGGCAGCAGTTTCTGCGAACCGTCCGGATCGGAAATGATGCGATAGTCCTCCACCCGCCCGTTAGCGTCCACGTAGGCTTCGATGACCAGGGAATCTTCGCTCACCGAGCTTAGGGCCGTGACAAAAGAGGTCTGCTGGAGCTCGGGTCCCGTGTAGAGCATCAAGGGCACATCATTCTTATTCCGCGCCTGCAGTTCCGGCAGCGTCAATCCCATCACAAAACCAAAGATCGCAATCGCGGCAATCGTACCCGCGGTTGCGGGAACCATGAACGCATGTAACGCGTTTTCCAGACGGACCAGCAATCCCGCGAGAGGCGCACGTTTGGCGGCCGCCGCCTCACGAGAAATGGCCAGGCGAAGTTTCAATGCCAAATCAGCAGGCGCCTTGGGACGCCCCGCTTTGGCCAGTAATTCCTGGGTTTGACGGAGCAGCGCATACTCCCGATTACAATGAGAACACTGATTGAGATGCGTTCCCAGGGCGCGCATCTCCGTTCCCGAAACAGCTCCGTCAAGGTACGGCGAGAACAGCGATTTTGCCTCGGCGCACTTCATGACGCCACCTCAAGTCCACCTTCCGAACTTGCAATCTGACAGCCTGAACTCTGTTCTTCCTCGGGACTGAGCAAGCCCAGTTCCGGACCGACTTCCCGAATGTATTCGGTCAACCGCTTCCGAAGCGCCTCGCGCCCTCGGGTCAAACGCGACTTCACGGTCCCGAGAGAAACGTCCAGCACTTCGGCGATTTCCTCATACGACATTTCTTCCAGGTCGCGCAGGATCACTGTGCTGCGATAAGGCTCCGGAATCTTTCGCAATTCCTCTTCGACCCGCGCTCGCACCTCTTCATGAGCCGCACACTCGAAGGGAGACTCTGCCTCATCCACCAGCGCTTCCTGCATTGTCAAACCACTGCCTTGCGCGCCGGTATTTTCTAAAGGCTCCATCGAGGTCTCACGCGCTTTGTGCCGAAACCACCAGCGACGGCGGTTGGATGCCTCGTGCACCGCGATCCGGTAGATCCAGGTCTTTAAGCTGGACTGGCCGTGGAAATGTTTCATCCCGCGAAAGACCTTCAGGAAGACCTCCTGGGTCGTGTCCGCCGCATCCGCGGGATCGGTCAGGATGCGGTACACCAGCGAGTAGATCGGCTGGTGGAATTCCCCGATCAACCAGGCATACGCCTCTTCGGACCCTGCCTTCAGTTCGGCAACAATCGCTGATTCAAGGTCCCTTGCCCCAATTACACTCGCTACATCACCCACGGTGGCTGCTCCCGCCATAACTTTTACGGCGCACCCCGCATTATAGGATTTTCGCGCTGCAAACTGACGTAAAACTCATTCGCCACGCGTCCAGCAGTCCCGAGTCCGAAAAACGAATCAACACCTACCTCCATAGACCCCGCACAGTCATCCAGAGTTCCCGCCCATAATTTATTTGTTTTAAAAGGCTTACAGATGTCACTACGTCAAAACCTGCGGATTGGGCTGGTTCGCCGGGGCGTGCCTGATTACTGCTGGGGTGAGGTGGGCTGGGCCGGAGCCTGTTGCGCCGGGGGCGTTGGCTTGGGTGGTTTGGGGACCGGCTTCTTCCTGGCCGCAGGTTTTTTAGGGGGCTCGTTATCATCCACCACGATCTTCTTGGGAGGCTGAGGCGGCGCCGCTTGCAGGGTCTTGACTTGAGTTCGGAGCTGCGCCAGTTCCGCTTCCTTCGAGGCGGTGAGATTTTCCAGGCGTTCTCCCAAAGAGCGGCGACTTCGTTCAATGGCATTCAGGTCATTCGAGAGAGCCTGAAACTCGTCCTTCGACCCAAACGCCCCCGCTAACTCAGCTACGCTGCCGAACACGTCATAAAGCGCATCGAGGTTGCGATAAAGCTTGAAAGTTGCGCTCAGGTCCTCGGGCGAACTCTGCAACTGGCCGATAATCTCCGGCAAAGCGGATTGAAGATTTCTCTTGATCGACTCGACATTCGTCAAGGTTTGTTTCTTCGAACCCGAATCCACCTTCCACTTCTCAATTCGCAGCTTGCCGAGATCGGCCTGGGCCGACTCGGAAGCCTGCTGCAGAGGTTCGATGATCGCATTCAGCTGGCTCACGGAAGCATAGGGCACCGGCGGACCCGCGGGCGCACTCTGCGCGATGAGAGAAAGCCCGCAACAGAGCAGGGCAACGAGAATTGGTGGACGGATGAGTTTCAGGTTCATTGTGTGAAGTGGACGCTCGCATTCAGCATACTAAGTTTTCACACATTCTCGCAATTCGTTCGCAACCTTAGGTTTGACTATCTCTAAGAGCTGCGGGACAATGAAAAGGTTGGTATTTTCTTTTACGCGGCTTCGCCGCGTGGTGTGGGCCTGTGGCGCAGCTGGGAGCGCGCTTCCATGGCATGGAAGAGGTCGTCGGTTCGATCCCGACCAGGTCCACCAAATCCCTCAACAATTTAAACGGGCCGAGGAGTCACAGGAACCGGATTTGTGTCATGGTTTGTGTCATAACCCGCCGTTTTGGTGCTCACGGCGAGCACCTCCATTGCGGTTCGCTTCGCCTCCATCCGCACGTGGCTGAGTTGGCAGCAAAAGTTGTGCTGGCAGGTGCGAGATCTAGTGCACGCCGCTGACGCAGACGTTACCGAGACCATCAAGCGGACCAAACTGCCGTACTTCACGCTGGACGGTAACATTTGCGCTCTCTTGGGAGCCAAAGACCATGTCAACATCTTCATCTATGATCCGATCGCGCCTGACCCCGAGGGCATCATCAACCAGGGGCGGGGCAATTCGACGGCACGAGCGATTCAGGTGCACGAAAGCGAACCGATCAACAAGCGTGCGCTGCTGAAACTCTTCAAGGCAGTAATCGCTAACAACAGGGCCTGCGGCTGGCGCCGCTTGCAGCGTGGTTGGTCACGGGTCTAGCTGACAATGACCCCTGGTGAAAGGGGCTCGCCATGAGCGATGATTTCAATGCGCCTGCTAGTACGGAAAAGCCGAGATTCGAATGGCCTGCAGGCGGGCCCGCCGACGCTGTGATCGCATACACCATTCTGCGAATTTCCTTCGGCATCAATTTCATGCTGCACGGCTGCAGCCGTCTCTTGGCAGACCACGCAAACTTTGAGGCGTATGTAAATCACTATTTCGAGCACACGCCTCTGATGCCTAGGGCTGCTCTTGTAGCATTCGCGGCTGCCCTGCCTCCAGTTGAAGCAACGCTAGGGCTTTTGCTCGTGGTCGGCTTAGCAACGCGATTTTCATTGATCGCCGGCGGTCTAACCATGACCGTCTTAGTGTTCGGAACGAACCTCGCGCAGGACTGGAACAACGCGGGGCTTCAGTTGATCTACTGCTTTATTTTTTGTTACCTATTGATGCATCGGGGTCCACTGAACACGCTTTCGTTCGATGCTTGGCGCAGGCGTTCTTGAGGGGAGCGGTCCTTTCGTCAACTGGCGTAACATCCCCATCTCACTCATCGACCTCCGTTTTTGGCGAACAAACGGCGCAAGCTTGTGACATGGTGATTACGACAGTTGACCAAAACGACGGGAAGTCGCGTTAGCATTGAGCAGTGAAACACCGGCAACAATGGCAACCCGTGCTCGACGCACAGATGAAACGCTGGTCGGCGATGTCCTGTTCGCAACTCCTGTCCCAATTATCCGCCGAAGAACAGACCTACGAAGTCGAGTTCCAATCGAAGAAATATCAAGTTGAAGTGAAAATTCTCGAAAATACCGATGCCTACATCCATGTGGCTGTTGCTGTAGATGACGGTCACTTCTGGCGAGCGATGCATCCGCTAGCTTCCAGCTTTATTTGCAGAAAAGATGGACTCCCGAGAGAGTGACGTTCTCGGCTGGTACAGGGCAATTTGAGTGTAATGCCCTGATAGCGTCAACTGTGACGGCGATTCACGATTTTCGTGACGGTGAGAACAGCAACCCAACTGCCAATTAAACCGGGGATGAAGTAAATCAAGATCAACGCCACCGCATCTCGTGGCCCTGAGAATGGCCTCGTGAATAGGCCCAAGTCGAAGTGGTCGGATGTGAGAATGATTGCTCCTGCAGCAGCAATCGAGCAGAACCCAAATGCAATTGGGGCAACCAAAGCGTGAAACTTGTAGCGTCGCCATCGCGGAACTACGACGCACGCGAAGAATGCAAGGGCAGAGAACATTGCGAACGGCAAGGCGTAGATGACCTGCATCGAAAATCGTTTCCCCTTCCCAATACTAGCGCGGGATGGCCTGATCCGAGGGGACTGTTCGCATGACTGTCGTAAAATCCCCATTTCATGCGCCGGGCTAAACCGGCTTGAAGCAGAGGAGGAAGAAGCCTCACGAGAAAGGATTAGCGATCCACTCGGCCCCGAGTTTTGCGTTGGGTATCGCGAGGTGCACGACGAAGCGTAAACAGGGGAATAGGTGGGGTGGGTATTGAGCTCCGAAAAGATGCAATCCAGACGCCGACGCTCTTGTAATGGCGG
>QIAH01000026.1 GCA_003225465.1 Acidobacteriota bacterium
TAAAGATCAGGACATGTCCGTACATCGCTGTGAACGTATTTCTTGGAATCACCAGTCAACAGTACCCATCCGATTGTATCGATGCCCGCCGCATCCGCGGGTTCCAATGGCCGTTTCCCGTGCGCCCTCTGTAGTTTAAGGGTTCTTCGGGCACGGAGTTTTCACCTGATTACCGCCGTTACCTTTACGTAAACCATGGGGTGCCTAATCATGGACACAGAGGGAAGTATATGCGTCCGTGGATCAGGCTGGCCTTGACTGTGTGTACCTCGGTTCTGCTGGTCTTCAGTCCCTTGTCTCGCGCCCAGCAGGATCAGCCCGAGACCAAGCGCAGAATAATGACAAAGATCGTACCGTCCTATCCCAGCCTCGCCCGGAGAATGGGCATCACCGGATCTGTCAAAATCGAAGCCCTGGTCCTTCCCAACGGTTCCGTGAAATCGACCGAGACCCTTGGCGGTCATCCCCTTCTGGCTCAAGCTGCCGTCGAAGCGGTCCGAACTTGCAAGTGGGAACCCGCTCCACATGAGACCAAAGAAATCATCATTTTCAACTTCCATCCCGACTGACCGGTGGAGTGCAAAGCGACTGTGCTCGGAGATCTGATCCCGAGCGCTGATCCCTTCATGCCCGCCGCTACCTCGGCCAAAGCCATCCAAACGTTCCCGCCGTCAACAAGGCGTACACTAGACCGTCAATCACTTCCTTGATCGTCATGCTCCACGTCTGTCCCTTCCACACCGCATTCGGCAGAACTCCAAGTCCATACGCCAGGAACGCCGCCGTGCCCGCCACCCGAAACACCGCGGGATAATGCGCGCCGACGGGCACGGTGTGTCCGGTCAGATAGGCCACGAAAAACCCTACCAGCAGGCAGTACACGAACCACAATCCCAGAAATTTCGGCATGGCTGGCGGTCCCAGCGGTAGCACCGTGAGCGAGCCCACCGGTCCGCGCTTGTATTTCTCCATCGCAGCAGGCGACTTCATCTCCTTCATCGTGCAAAACGGAAACATATAAAGCCCTCGCTGCAACCCTGCCGCACGCAAGGTATCGAGAACTTTGTCCTCATCTGGAAGCCTCCCGTAATTGCTGCGGTGATAAGTCAACACCATATGCATGATGGAACTGGCGACGAAGACGATGACCGCCGACAACACGATCGGAAGCCACAGCGCAGAGAGTGGAACCATGCAAAACCTCCCTCAAAATACGAGCCAGAAATTTCCCCGCGAGGCTACCCTCCTACGTCGCGATGGTCAAGAGTCGACTGAGGCGTAGAGTCGCATGCCTCACAACCGGGTTCCACAAACTCCCGACGGGCGCACCAGCCGCGGCTACCGTAGAATGACAACCCATGCCTCAAAACCTCGCACACGTCGCGGTCGTGGTTCGCAACTACGACGAGGCTCTCGCCTTCTACACCAATGTCCTCGGATTCCATCTCCTCGAAGACACGAATCTGGGTGCAGGTAAGCGCTGGGTTCTGGTAGCGCCCCCCGGTTCCAAGGCGACGAGCATCCTCCTCGCGCAGGCCGCCACTCCTGAACAAATCACACGCATCGGAAACCAGACCGGCGGCCGCGTATTTCTCTTCCTGCACACTGACGACTTCTGGCGCGACTACCACGCCCTCGTCTCGCGAAAGGTTGAATTCGTCCGCGAACCCAAGGAAGAGCCCTACGGCACAGTCGCCGTTTTCAAGGATTTGTACGGAAACCTTTGGGACCTGATCCAATGGAAGTAGAAAACGCTCACGTAGGGGCAGACGCCTCGTCCGCCCCCCGGCGAAGCTTGCCCAATTTTTGTATGGAAGGACCCACCGCCGGTGAAGCCGAGCCTCTCAACGACCAAATTACAAAATTTCCCAATATTTCAATTTTCTTGGAACTCCACTTTCTCAAATCCCAACCCCTGCAGCAGGCTTGTCAATGTCGCCCGCGCATTCGCCTTCGCGGTTTTCAGAATCCCATCTAACAGTGCCGCCTGCTGTAACTGCCGCTCTGCTTCCTCCCGCACCTCGCTCTCGAGATTCGGATCCACCGGCACCAGCACTCCTGTCTGCCGTGAGTACACCCGCGTCCGCGCATTGTCGAGGCGCGTCGAGAACAACTGTCCGGCCGGTAAGCGCAAGCGCACTCTCTTCCCATCGACCATCACATCCCCGCTTTTCAACGCACTGAAATCCACGCCGGCAATCACCTCGCCGTGCACGATCATCAGAAGGCGGTCCCCGGCGAGAAAATTGGGTAAGATCGCGTTTTCTTTTTCACCGCTCACGATCTTGTCCATCGTGTAGACAACCGTCTCCAGTCTCTGCAACTGCTGGATCTTATTCACCACGGTTGGCTGGCTCACATCGATCTGCGTGCTGCGTGCCAGCCAGTGCCCCGGCCAGTTGAACGCAACTTGACGCGCGATGACGAGGACACCCAACGCACCCACGGCAACCCCCAACACAACCCCGGCGGCCCAGCCCGCCTTCGCTCGCGACCCAGTTCCTTCAGGCTTATCCTGAACCGGCATCTCACCTCCAGGTTCCGTCTCCACGGAACATAGCACACGCGCGCCTGAGCCCAGACGTTGTGCCAGGCACAAGCCTCTACGGCTCCAGTAAGGATGTTGAGGTTGTTCTTCGTGGATTGTGAGCAGGTTGGCTTAGGAAGAGACGCAAACAAAAAACCCCGCGCCGACGCGGGTTGGGCGTTTACGCCGGCGCGGGAACTCTTGTTCCGTTCGTGAACCTAACATATCGTGGACCGAGATAAAGACACAATCCGGGAGATACCGGAGTCGACAGGCCCTTGCGAGTACCTTTGTTTTCTGGACAATAGCGAATACGACCAATGGCGCAAACGGCGCATGACTCTCTTGGCGGTCCTAGCCGCTTTTCAAAATGATGCAGAGTTCACCCAGTCCCTTGGCGCCTGCCGTCTTTAATTCACCCCCGAGGCATTCGGATCGCTCAAGGCAATGAGCTGGCCGACGCGATAATCTTCCTGGGTCAGAGAAACTTCAGGGTCCGCCGTCATGATCGTCAATACCTCACCGCTGATATTGCCTCGAATGGTCAAGCTTTGCTCCTCCACCGCGATCACTCGATAGGTTTCGTCGAACATTGTCATGACGCCTCCTCGCTACCCGTTAGATGCACGCATCCCCATCCCCGTTGGGAACAGCCAGGCGGTGGACGAAATCACTTTGTCCGAAACCTTCCACTTCGGAGGTGCATCCGACGGGGAACCGTATTGAGCACAAATATCATGGTTGCGAGGCACATAGGTAATGTAGCGCCTTGCCCGAGTGGCACTTCCCGGAATCTAAGCTGTTTCCTGTACGGCCCGACATTCAAACCCAGCATCGTACAGAATGCCGCTTCTTCCATGACGCAAATCCTGCCCACATTATTTTCAAGGAGTTCCCCGTTGATGAAGATGAACCTTGCGGTGATCGCCATGCTTGCGCTCGGTTTGACTCTGTTCGGCTGCAGTACGAGCGGCACCAAGACGAGCAACGTCAATGGCAACTGGACCGCATCATTGACCGACACCCACGGCGCTCAAGTGCTCGCTTTCAACACCACGATTACGGAAAGCTCGAACAGCTCGCTTAGCGTCAGCAACTTTAGTTTCTCTACCAACTCCGCATGTTTCGTGAGTGGTGAGACAGAAAGCGGCACGTTCGCGCTCGGCGGGAACTTCAATGGCAACGTGGCCGGCAAGTTCGGCATGAACGTGGTCTCGGGATCTCCCGGCGGGAACAATCTCACGCTGACCGGAACAGTCAATGGGAATACCATCGCCGGCATGTGGTCCCTGACGGGGAGTCCGAGTTGCACCGGGAACGGCACATTTACGATGACTCGGATGTAGACTCTCCGCTCTACAGTTCGCGCTCCGAATGTTCTCCGGATTCCGACCGATGTCCGCCCGAGTGAACACAAGCTAAGTTCGTGGATGGCTCAGAGAAGACTTCTGAGCCATCCTCATATCGAGGCCTGTTATGAAAACCGACTTCCTATTGCGCATCCCCTCGGAACCTCTGCCACCGCCGGTGAAAGAGCCGCCACCCGATGCACCGGAAAATCCGGACATCCCGGTGCGCGAACCCGATCCTGACGAACCCACTCAAATCTGATCGCGGCCAGGTACCTCAAATTCCCTCTCGAGCTGAGGTTGCTTTCTTCTTTCTCCCTCTCTGTTTCTCGTCCGGTGTTTGCGTCCTCTTCAAAGACGGATATCGCTTCGACAGCTCTCGCAGCTTGACGTCAACCTCTTCCTGATCGTTATCCACCAGGGCGCAGAGCAGCGACAGCAATTCTTGCAGTTTCTCGCGGTCTTTTTCGGCGATAAGTTCTTTACAGATGGCCCGCAGAAGTTCGGCGTCGATCATGGTCTGCCCCGTTCATGTCAGCCACGAATTCATCGTCCCATCGGACACTCGTGTGAACAATCGGGTCTTCCCGGCAAAAATTTCCTCTCACTCCATTCTCCTCCGTTTCCAGCCTGAGGAATCCTCGCTGCTCTCATTACAGCGGAGACCCTACGTGCGCTGGCGAACTCGCCGCATCTTAGTCTGCTCGCAAATCGAGAAACGTGAGGTGCAGGAGGATATGGACATCGATCCCGAACAATTGGTCGAGGAACTCTGCGAGCTGGTAGCCAAAGAAACGGACTCCGCCGAACTCCGCCGCCTGATCGCCCGGCTGATCGAGTCTCTCGATGCGCGACAAAAACAAAGGCACGGCAAGGCGAATGCTCCTCCCGAGGGGCAATCGACCTGAGTCGCCTCGCAGAACGATTCGCGACCGTCTCAGCCACAGCGGCGAGGAATACGGTCCGCTGCGCTGGGGACGTCCAGCTCCCAGATGCGAAACACCCCGCTTATGCGAAATGTCACGAGTCGTCCTGGGATTTCGTGGCACGTCCTATGATTACGCGGCAACAGATAGCAGAACGCACAGCCATTGCCGACGCCCGATCCAGCCGCGGAGCGGCGAAATTCATTAGCCCAGCGCGTAAGCGCTGGGTACCCGAGAAAATTATCCCAAGTCCCGTAGGGGCGACACTCAGCGAGGCAGCACTTTCACACGTCTGATCCTTGTCGCTGCGTCACCATCTGGGTCGCGCCGATGTCCCGCTGTTAAAGATGTCCCGCTGTTAAAATAGAAGAGCAATGGCCCTACCGTTCGTCCGCGAACTCTTTGCGGACGTGGAAAAACTGTCCGCTTTCTCACGCGTAGCCTCCCATATCAAAGAGGGTACGGGGCGGATCAGTGTATCTGGGCTCACTCCCACCGCCAAAGCTCTGCTGCTGGTTTTGCTTCAAAAAGCGACCGGGCGGCCCCTGATCGCGGTCGTCTCCGACAATCGGGCCGCCGAAGACCTCGTTCCAGTGTTGCAGGGGTTTGCTGAGCTTACCGGATCGGCGGAAGCAGACTCGATCGCCGCGCTACCTACACGCGATGTGTTGCCGTTTCAGAACCTCTCGCCCCATCCTGAAATCCAGGAAGAGCGCGCCACCGCTTTGTGGAAGATCGCGACCGGGGCGGTGTCGATCGTCGTGGCACCGGTGGCAGCCACGACCATCAGGCTGGCCTCGACCGAGTACTACACCGATTTGGCGCGCACCGTTCGTCGCGGCGAGACGATCGACACCGAGCCGCTGCTTCAGCATCTGAACACCGTCGGCTACGACGCGACCGATGTAGTCGAAATGCCCGGCCAGTATGCGCTTCGTGGTGGAATTCTGGATGTCTATTCGCCGGAAGCGGACCGGCCGGTGCGCATCGAGTTTTTCGGCGACGAGGTGGAGTCGATTCGCAAGTTTGATCCGGCGTCCCAGCGATCGTCGAGTCCGGTGGACGAGGCCCTGCTGCTGCCACTCACGGAAACTCCGGTGCGTGAAGATCTGCTGGGCGCCATTCACGTGCGGCTCTCGGGCAAGCGCCTTGCCGGAAATGAAGAGGTCATCGAGCAGGCGGTGCGCTCGGGCGGCGTCACAGTATTTCCTGGATGGGAGTTTTATGCACCCGTGGCCCGCGAGAGCCGGACTCTGTTTGAATTGCTGCCCCAGGCTGCGGTATTCGCCGACGAGCCGGAGACTCTGAAACAGGAACTCGATCGCACCTGGGCGCGCGTTGTCGAGATCCACGAGCGCAGTCTGATCGGAAATCTCGTGCGACCCGAGGACCTCTATTACCCGCCCGAGCAATGGTGGGAGAATTTGGCGAAGCTGCCAGGCGCAGATCTTGGACACCTGGGCGCAACCCGTGCCGACCAGATCGAAACTTCCGTTCAATTTCCGTCGCAGCCCGCGCCTCGCTTCCACGGATCGATTCCAGCCATGCTGGAGGAAGTGCAAAAGCTGACCGCGAGCGGAAAGAATGTCGTGTTTGCCGCACCCAACACAGGCGAGATTGAGCGGCTCGCCGACATCTTTACCGAGTACAACCTTTCCTTCCGCCTGGGCAGCCGGACCCGCGGCGGTGAGAGCTACGCCGACGAGACGGCCTACTTTGCAGCGGATGTCCTCACCACGACGCTGGTGAAAGCGTACTTGCCCAACGGTGTGATTTTTCCGGACGCGAATCTCGCTATATTCGGCGCGCGCGATCTGTTCGACGAATCGGAACTGGTGGCCTCACGGCCGCAGCGGCAGAAGTCGAAGGTCTCGGCCTTCCTCTCGGATTTTCGTGATTTGCAGGTCGGCGACTACGTGGTGCACGTGGAGCACGGCATCGCGCAGTACCAGGGTCTCAAAGAAATCAACCAGGGTGATGGACCGGCGGAATTCATGCTTCTGGAATTTGCGGAAGCGGCGCGCCTGTATGTTCCTCTTACGCGGCTCGACCTGATCCAGAAATATCGCTCGGCCGAAGGCGCGAAGCCGGTACTCAGCCATCTCGGCACCGCGACCTGGGCCAAGACGAAAGCGCGCGTCCGCAAGGCCATGAAAGACATGGCCGACGAACTGCTGAGGCTGTATGCGCAGCGCCAGATGGCGCAAGGCCACGCATTTCCCGCCGATACAGAGTGGATGAAAGAATTCGAAGACGCTTTCGAATTCACCGAAACGGAAGACCAGGCGCAGGCTATCGTGGACGTGAAAGCCGACATGGAGTCCGGGCGTCCCATGGATCGTTTGCTGTGCGGCGACGTGGGTTATGGCAAGACGGAGGTCGCCATGCGCGCGGCCTTCAAGGCCATCGGCGACAACAAGCAGGTCGCGGTGCTTGCGCCCACCACAGTACTCGCCTTCCAGCACTATGAAACTTTCCGGCAGCGCTTTGCGGCGTTCCCGGTCACGGTCGAGATGATCAGCCGCTTCCGCAGCGCGAAACAGCAGAAGGAAATTCTGCAGAAGGCGGAAACCGGGAAGATCGACATTCTGATCGGCACCCATCGCATTCTTTCGAAGGACATCAAGTTCTCCGATCTGGGATTGCTGGTTGTGGACGAGGAACAGCGCTTTGGCGTTCGGCACAAAGAGCGGCTGAAACAGATGCGCAAGCAGGTGGACGTGCTGACCATGTCCGCCACGCCGATTCCGCGCACGCTGCACATGTCGCTGGCCGGGCTGCGCGATATGAGCGTGATTGAGACGCCGCCGAAAGATCGCATGGCGATTCAGACCGTGGTCGCGAACTGGGATGAGAAACTGATTCAGTCGGCGCTCGAGCAGGAACTGGAGCGCGGTGGGCAAGTGTACTTCGTGCATAACCGCGTGGACAGTATTTGGGAGATTGCGGCGAAACTGCAAACACTGGCCCCGAAAGCCCGCATTGTCGTAGGGCACGGACAGATGTCGGAAGGCGAACTGGAGAAAGTGATGCTGAAGTTCATGCATCACGAAGCCGACGTCCTGGTCGCGACCACGATCATCGAAAACGGCCTTGATATCCCCCTTTGCAACACCATTCTCATTAATCGCGCGGAGCGGCTGGGGCTTTCCGAGCTTTATCAGTTGCGCGGCCGCGTGGGACGGTCGGATCGGCGGGCGTATGCCTATCTGTTGCTGCCTTCGGAAATCGATCTCACACCCATCGCTCGCAGGCGCCTGGCCGCGCTGAAGGAGTTCTCTGACTTGGGTGCAGGCTTCAAGATCGCCGCACTCGACCTGGAGTTGCGTGGTGCGGGTAACCTGCTGGGTGGCGAACAGAGCGGGCACATCGAAGCAGTGGGATTCGAACTCTACACCCAGATGCTCGACCGCGCCGTGCGTGAGATGAAGGGTGAAATGCCGGAGGAGGAGGTCGCGACCCAGCTCAATCTCGGCCTCAACATTCGCATTCCGGCCGATTACATTCCTGAGGAAAATCAGCGTCTGCGGATGTACAAGCGCGTGGCTGGCGTGGAGCGCGAAGCGCAACTGCATGATGTTCGCGCCGAACTTATTGATCGCTATGGCGAGCCCCCGTTGGCAGTGCGGAATCTCCTGGACTATGCCGAGCTGAAGCTTTTGGCCGTGCGCGTGGGAGTAAACGCCATCGAACGTAAACGCGAGCAAGTGAGCATAAAATTTCGGCAGACCGCCACGGTCGATCCCGAACGCCTGGCGCGATTCGTGGCTTCGCAGCGCGGCACACAGTTCAGCCCCGATGGGACTTTGAAATTCGTACAAAAAGCAATCGCAGCGGAAGAAGTCCTCAGTCACCTGAAGCAACTGCTGGAAGAGCTCGCGGGCACACCCAGCGCCGCTGCCTGAAGCTTCCGGGGGGCCGCGGTCATCTAAACTCCATAATCGTTTTGTTGGAGGCATTCATGAGTGTGAATCAGGCTGCTGTGAGTACGGCAGAATCCGTACGTTCCAAGAGCGCAAGGACAACCACCAGTGGCTACACCGCCATGAGACCCAAGGCTCCGCTTGTTACTTTTTCGTTCGAGCGCCGCGAGCCGCGGGAACACGATGTAGTGATTGATATCCAGTACTGCGGCATTTGCCACTCCGATATTCACCAGGCGCGCGAGGAGTGGGGTGAGGCTACTTTCCCGATGGTGCCTGGGCACGAGATCGTGGGCACGGTGAAAGCTGTAGGCAGCAAGGTAAAGCGGTTCAAAGTCGGGGATCGCGCGGGAGTCGGTTGCTTTGTGGATTCCTGCCGAGCCTGTCCCGAGTGCCAACGTGGACAGGAGCAATACTGTTCTGTACTGACGTCGTGGACGTACAACGGGCGCGAACAGGATCAGCTCACTCCCACCTATGGCGGCTATTCCGAGCGGATCGTAGTCGACGAGAATTACGTTCTGCGCATGCCGGAAAACCTTCCCGCCGATGGCAGCGCGCCTCTGCTCTGTGCGGGTATCACGCTTTACTCGCCGCTCAAACATTGGGGTGCGGGACCAGGCAAGAAAGTGGCCATCGTCGGCCTGGGCGGGCTGGGACACATGGGCGTGAAACTGGCGCATGCGCTTGGCGCAGAGGTCACAGTACTCAGCCAATCCAACCGCAAAGCACAGGATGCGAAGCGCCTGGGAGCGGATCATTTCTACGCGACATCGGATCCCGAGACCTTCGCGAAACTGGAGCGGCATTTCGATCTCATCGTCAACACGGTATCCGCTGACATCAACTGGAATGATTATCTGAAGCTGTTGAAGGTCGACGGGGCGATGATTGTGGTGGGTATCCCGGAGAAGGAAAATGCCGTTGCCGCAGCCTCCATCGTGATGGGCCGGCGCACATTGGCGGGCTCGGCGATCGGCGGCATTGAGGAAACGCAGGAGATGCTCGATTTCTGCGGCCAGCATAACATCGTGAGCGATATCGAAGTCATTCCGATCCAGAAAGTGAATGAAGCGTACGAACGCGTACTGAAGAGCGACGTACGGTATCGGTTTGTGATCGATATGGCGTCGCTGAAGCAGCGTTAAGCGCGCTCACCCAAAAACGACGGGCGGGGACGCCACGAACCACGTAGGGGCAGACGCCCCGTCTGCTCAGCCGAGCGAAGCTCCGCCAAATGAAATCTCCCAGAAATGCCTGGCGGTTGCTCTGGATTGCGGCGTTTTTTCCCTGCGCAATAAAAATCGATTGGAAACCAGCCCGTTGGGCGGTTGGTTCGTTTTGGAACGGTACGGGATTCTCCCAGCGTTCCTCAGGAAGATAGGCGCTTCGCCGCAGAGCGCGACTCCTGCTATTGTAGTCAGTTACTTTTCCGCTGAAATTGTTTCCTGGCGCATCTTAGGTTCAACCTGAAGTCATTATTTTTGAGCGAACTCCTATGCCGATGAAAGTTTGTAAGGCGGTCTTCCCTGCAGCCGGTCTGGGCACACGCTTCCTGCCCGCCACCAAAGCGCAGCCGAAAGAGATGCTGCCCATCGTCGACAAGCCGATCATTCAGTACGGCGTGGAGGAGGCGCTGGCCGCGGGTTGCGACCAGATCATCATCGTTACTGGCCGCGGAAAGCAGTCCATTGAGGATCACTTCGACGTCAGCTATGAACTCGAAAAGATGCTCGAGGAGCGCAAGAAGACCGATCTGCTGAAGATCGTGCATTCCATCTCTGACATGATTCACATGGCCTATGTCCGCCAGAAAGAGGCGCTCGGGCTCGGACACGCGGTGCTGATGGCGCGCGAACTAGTTGGACAGGAAGCTTTTGCGGTGTTGCTCGCCGACGACATCATTGACGCGCAGGAGCCTTGTCTGAAGCAGATGATGCGCGTTTTTGAGGAGACCCAGTGTTCCGTAATCGCCACCCAGGTCGTAGAAGGTCCGGCGATTTCCGCCTACGGCGTGCTCGACGTCAAGCCGGCGGATGGGCGCTTCGACGGCCGCCTGTTTGAGATCAACAGCATGGTCGAAAAGCCCAAGCCCGAGGACGCGCCTTCGAATCTGGCCATCATCGGACGTTACATCCTGACGCCGCGAGTCTTTGAGATTCTCGCGAGTACCCCGCATGGCTCGGGTGGAGAATTGCAACTCACCGATGGCCTGATGGCGCTTCTGCGGGAGCAGCGAATCTACGCCTATGTGTACGAAGGCCGACGCTACGATGCCGGAGATAAACTAGGCTTCCTGAAGGCAACCGTCGAACTCGCCCTGAAGCGCGAAGAGCTTGGCGACAAGTTCCGCGAGTATCTGAAGGGGCTGAAGCTCTGACGGGCTTTTGCACGTATCAGGGCACGCCTTCAAGGGGATGCGCGTCTCACGCCTGCACTTCCTGGGCCGCGGCCAGCACCTCGGGCACCACCGTATCAATATCCGAATCTTTCGTAAGGTAATTCACGATGCAGGCGCGTAAACAAAACTTCCCCTGCAACTCCGCATTCGAAAGATAGATTTTCCCGCGACCGATGATTTTCTTCAGCAACTCCAGATTGAACCAGTTCCGCTTTTCCTCCGGCGCTTCCCGGCTCGCGAGATGCCGGAAGCACACCGCGCTCAGCTCCACTGGGGCCAGGCGCTCCAGTAGAGGCGATCCGTCAATCGACCGCGCCAGTCTCTGCGCGTGATCCAGATCACGGTGGATTGCCGCCCGAAAACTCGCCAGCCCGTGATAGCGCAGCGAAAGCCACAGCTTCAGCGCGCGGAATCGCCGCGACAACTCGATCGACTCTTCGAAAAACGCGAAGCCTTCGATGGGATCGCTGCTGAGTTGCTTGGCATAGGTTCCCGTGTACCGGAACGTCTTGCGCGCTTTCTCCACGTCGCGATAGAGCAGGCATCCGCAATCGAGCGGCTGGTAGAGCCATTTGTGCGGATCGAGAGAGAGGGAATCCACGAGGTTGAGCCCATCGAATTTCTCTGGAGCCGCCAGGGCCGCGAGCGCGCCATAGGCGCCGTCAACGTGCATCCAGATGCCGCGAGCGTGAGCAATTTCCGCGATCTCCCGCAGCGGATCGACCGCCCCGGTGTTCACGGTGCCGGCCGAGGCCACCACTGAAATTGCCGGTCGCCCACGCCCTTCATCTTCGCGGATCGCGCGCTCCAAATGCGACGGAATCATGCGGTAAGAGTCGTCGCACGGGATGTAGCGCAGATTCTCGCGCCCGATGCCCAGCATAGCGACCGCTTTCGGCACAGCCATGTGAATCTGTTCCGAGGCGTATACCACGCCCGCGGTCTTGTTCCACAAACCCTGCTCATTGCCCGGGGTCTTCGTCTCGCGCGCCATGGCGAGGCCCATGAGGTTCGCGGCGGAGCCTCCGCCCGTCAGCGTTCCCAGGAAACCACGGCAGCCCACCGCCTCGGCCAGCCAGCGCACTACCGTGCGCTCGACGGTAACGCCTGCCGGCGATGAGCGCCACGCCGTCATATTCTGGTTGATGACCGACGCCAACAAATCGCCGAGCGCGGCCACCGGCTCGCCCGCGCCCTGCACGTATCCGAAGAAACGTCCGTTCTGCGCGCGAGCCCGTTCCATCACTTGGCGCAAGTCGGCCAAGGCTCGGTCGCCGAGCCCTTGCTCGGGCAGGTCGAGAGCAAAAACCTGCTCCGTCTCCGCGCCGCTGGTGTTGGGGAAAATGGACCGCGCGTCGAGCACCGAAAGATATTCCGCCGAGAGGGCGACGACCTCGGCGGCCAGGCGCCGGAAGTCGTCATTGGAAATTTCGAGGGAATTC
>QIAH01000027.1 GCA_003225465.1 Acidobacteriota bacterium
AACTGACCCGGAGCTTCGGCTCTTGAAAAAGGAGAAATGCCCCATACTCAACGGGACCTGCTAGACCCCAAAAGTTTCGGCTAAACGCGCCATGGTCAAGAAGTATTCACAATTTGCCGGAGTGCTGGTCGCGGTGGCACTGCTGGCTTCGATCGCGTCGGGACAACAGACGCGAGTCTACCACGACGGCGACTCCTGGACTGAGGAAGTCACCGGTTCTCTTTCCGCAGCCAGGAATCTTCACATTCGCGTGGACTTCGGCTCCGTTCGTGTGCAGGGCAGCTCTCAGCACGACATTACATACGTGATCCGCACTCGTTCTTATGGTTCTGATGAGAAGCAAGCCCGGCGGGAATTCGAAGCCTACAAAATCAATGCCTCCGCCCATGGAGACACCGC
Source organism: Acidobacteriota bacterium (assembly GCA_003225465.1). Lineage (GTDB taxonomy): Bacteria > Acidobacteriota > Terriglobia > Terriglobales > Acidobacteriaceae > Gp1-AA133. The sequence continues at coordinate 400 of QIAH01000027.1, forward strand.
CCTCATCGAGGGCGACTGGCAGGGACATCGTCATAATCTTTGTTCGGGTGAGTTCGTCATCAACGTACCCCGGAATCTCGATCTCGCCAAGATCGAAACATCGGGCGGGGGCGTTACCGTTAACGGAATTGCCGGCCGCGTAGAAGCGGAGAGCGGTGGCGGCAAAATTCAACTTGACGACATCGGTGGGACCGTCACAGCTCAAACTGGCGGAGACAGTATCGAGATCGGTACCGTCAACGGGGATCTACGTCTCGAAACCGGCGGAGGCAGGATTAACATTGCCAACGCCAAAGGAAAGGTGAACGCGACCACGGGTGGCGGATATATTGTTCTCGTTTTCGGTGCCCAGGGGGCGACGCTGGAAGCAGGTGGGGGAAACATTGATGTCAAGAAATGCGGTGGCAAGTTGAAGGTCTCTACCGGTGGCGGCAATATCGAACTGGGGGATGTCTCCGGCCCGGTCGAGATTGAAACTGGCGGGGGCAGCATTCGCTTGGGCTGGGCAAAAGGAGTCGTCCGCGCGCAGACCGGTGCGGGACGCATCGAGTTGAACGGGGTGTCCTCAGCGCATGCTGAAACCGGTGCCGGCGGAATCCTGGCAAAGTTCATCTCAAGCGGCGAACGTGCCGACTCGGTCCTGGAGACTTCTGCGGGCGATATCGTCGTCTACATCGCACCCGACGTGGCCATGACCATTCGCGCCAGCATCGATCTGGCGAATGGGCACAAGATCCAGTCCGACTTTAGCGACATTCGCGTGACCAGCGAAGGCGGCGACTGGCCTGGCCCGAAGAGTTTCACGGCGGAAGGCAAGCTGAACGGTGGTGGTCCAACCCTGAAGGTTCGGACCACGACCGGTGACATCAAGTTCCTGCGCGCCAGCCGTTAACAGTTTCACGCAGTGCGGAGATCCCCCTCCGCACCGCGTTCAATTCAGCAATTCCAGGCGCCCGACGGGCGAGCACGCCCGTTCGCTCCCTTGCCGGAGGACTGCTATGTACCGATCCATCCTGTTTTCCACACTGCTCGTGCTGTCCTTGAGTTTGTCTGCCTACTCCGCCGAATGTCCCGTGATCGACCGCATGGGCGGCACTTACGCGCTCAGCGTGCTTTCGTCGGACACCGGCTTCGCCGGGGATGAGGAGGGCACGGGAGCTTACATGGGTGTCGACATCTCCGATATCACCCCTGAGCGAGTGGGTGCGCTAAAGCTCAAGGATGAGCGCGGCGTTGAGGTGACGATCGTGGATCAGGACGCGCCCGCGGGCAAGGCCGGCATCAAGGAACATGACGTGATTCTCACCATGAACGGCATGGCGGTCGAAAGTGGCGCGCAGTTGCGCCGGATGATCCGAGAAACTCCGGCGGGGCGCGTGGTGAGCCTTGGCATCAGCCGTGATGGCCAACCGCTCACCATCAAAGTTCAACTTGCGGATCGTCGCAAATCTAATTCGTGGATGTCGCGCGGCAAGGACTTTAAGTTCGAGATGCCGCCGATGCCGCCGATCCCGGACATGGATGTTCCCGTGTCGGTGGTTGTAGTGCATTCTTCGCTGCGCAGTGGCTTGATGGTCGAGAATATTACACCGCAGCTCGGCGAATTTTTCGGTGTCAAGAACGGAAAGGGCGTGCTGGTCCGATCGGTCGAGAAAGGCAGCCGCGCAGAGAAATCGGGCTTCCGCGCAGGCGACGTGATCGTGCGCGTGAATGATCAACCGGTGCAGGACACCAGCGACTTCAGCCATGCGATTCGGTCGACGACCACCGATAGCGTGACCATCGGGGTGGTGCGAGACAAACACGAGCTGAATTTGACCCTTTCGCTGCCCCCGCATAAGACGTCGGGCGACGTTTGGGAAGAGAGCTTCGACGATTCGGATTTCAATGCCGAAAGCTTCGTCGACTTGGGCGAGCTTCGCGATGAATGGGCCCAGATGCAGCCGCAGATGCAGTTTGCTATGGACGAATCCCGCCACGCGCTGGAGCAGGTCAAGCCCGAGATCGACAAGGCGAAGCGCGAGGCAGTGGAGGAAATCGAGCGGGCGAAGCCGGAGATCGAACGGGCGTTGCGGGAGGCACAAGCCGCTACCGAACGCGCGCAACAGGAGCTCTGCAGCCAGCAGAAAGAGCTGCATCGGCAGACCGAAAAACTCAAGAAGGAAATTCAGAAACAGCAGCGCAGCCTAATGCAGGAGAACCGGAAGCAGATGGAGCGGCTACGGCACGAGATGCGCGGCGAGTGGACGCAGATTTAGTCGGCTTCGAGCATCGCGTAGGGGCAGACGCCCCGTCTGCCCAGCCGAGCGAAGCTCGGCTTCAGCTTCAGGAGTCATCGCCCGCCAGCCGAGTTGGCTTGGACGGAAAACAGACAGGAATTATAACTAGTTGCCAATTTGGCAGGCCGTTGTCTCGAAGCCAGCTGCCGCCGGGCAGACGCCCCGTCTGCCCAGCCGAGAACGGAGGACAATTTAATCCGTACCGGCCTGCGCTGCCGCTTTGTAGCGGGTCGGTCCCAGCAAGACCCGGTTTCGCCCGCCTTGCTTGGCGGCATAGAGCCCTGCGTCCGCGGACTTCACCAGTTCGTCGCGGGTAGTTCCGTGATCGGGGTAAGTGGCGACTCCAGCGCTGATGGTTACGCATTGCGGCACGCCGGGAAACTGCCAGGTTTCGACCAGTCTGCGTAGCTTTTCGGCAACCGCGAGCGCATGTTGCGGATTGGTTTGCGAGAGCAGAATCGCAAATTCCTCTCCGCCATACCGGCACACAACATCAATCTTGCGCAATTGCTGATGGAACATGGATGAAACTTGCCGGAGCACTTCGTCGCCCAGCAGGTGTCCAAATTCGTCATTTAGGCGTTTGAACTGATCGATATCCACCATCACGACCGCCATGCCGCCATTGAAGCGGCGCGCGCGATCGATTTCTTCTAACACCCGTAGCTCGAAAAATCGTCGGTTGAAGATGCCGGTCAGTCCATCCAGGTAGGCCAACTGCTTGACGCGCTCCACGTAGTGGGCGTTTTGAATGGCGGTCGCGCAGATATCGGCCACGGCTTCGAGCGATTCGACGTCGCCTTCGTGAAAGCTCCCGCTATGCTCGCTCTCGAGCATGAGAACGCCCAGCGTCTGCCCGAACGAGACCAGAGGGATGCACATGCGTGAGCGGGTTTCCTGGTAAAAGCCCACGTACTCGGAAGATGAGCGCACGTCGTCTTCGATAAGCGTCTTGCCAAGTGCCAACGCTCGCCCCCAGAGTCCGCTCGTGGCCGGCAGTCTTCCTCCGGCAGCGGCACAAGCGGTGAATTTTCCCTGACTGGCGCGCAACATCAGCCCGTCATCATCGCGCAGCAGCACGGAGACGTGACCCACCCGAAAAGTCTGCTGGATGACCGAGCACACTTTGATGAGAAGTTCTTCCTGATCGAGGACGGCCGTGGTTTCGCGAGCGATGGCGTTGATGACTTCGAGATGCCGGGCACGCTGCCGCTCCAGCGAATAGAGCCGGGCATTCTGGAGTGCCATCGACGCCTGTGTCGAAAACAGGGTCAGCAAGTCGATCTTGTCGTTGTCGAAGTGATGGAGATTCTCGCTCTGGCAATCCAGCACACCTACCACCTCGTCGCGCACCATCAGCGGGATGGCGAGTTCCGAGCGCGTACTCCGCGCCGAAGAGACATACTGCGGGTCGTTCAAGACGTCGGGCGAGTAGATGGGACGCTTCTGCCGCGCAGCCGCCCCCGTCACGCCCTGCTCGAGAGAGAGCCGAGTGCTTTCATGGCCGGCATCCCAGCCGATCTGGCTGCGGGGGTAGAGTTCCTGTTTTTCCTTGTCGAGTAGGAGGATCGCGACGTTCTGCAGGTGGAAATAGTCGCGCGCGATCTGCAGGATCTGGCGCAGGACCTCATCCAGGTCAAAGGTCGACAGCACCGCCTGGCTCGCATCGTAGAGGATGGCGATTTTCTGCATTCGGCTGATGGATTTTAGCTGGTTGCGGGCAGGTGACGGAGGTTCCGAAAGTAACCTCTGGGACGCGGGCGCGGGCGCGCCATGCCTACTCTCTCCGGTGCCGCCACCATTGGGCCGTCCGGATCAAGCCGAAGGCAACCACGCAGAACCAGAAGTCGACAACGAGGCCGAGGTCGACCTGGAAAAGCTTGTGCCGAGCCGCCGGCGGCAGGGATGGCATGAGCACGTAGTAGGCTGCGTTGCCCAGCAGCACCGCCAGGAGCGACTGCACGAAGTTCGCGATCACCGATGGTTTAGACACCGCCGCGGCCTCGTGTGGCACCCGAAATTCGCGCCTGTGGGCATGAGCGCGCTGACTGGGTCCCTGTTACCATTCTGCTCGAATCCTCACTCATGTTGGAACTCTCCACCTCGGTCCAATACATCAAGGGAATCGGTCCGCGTGTGGCCGAGGTGCTGGCCGGCAAAGGCATTCGCACGCTGCAGGATCTCCTTCATTATCTGCCGTTTCGGTACGAAGACCGGCTCAACCCTCGGGGCATCGCCGAACTCCGGCCGGGCGAAATGGCGACCGTTATCGCTGAGGTCCGCACGTCGGGTTTGTTCCGCACCCGACGCATGCCTATCTTTCAGATGACGGCGGCGCAGGGTCGCGCACGCCTAAAATGTTTGTGGTTCAACGGCACATATCTACGCGATCGCTTCAAGCCGGGACAGATGGTTGCGCTGTATGGCAAGGTCGAAGAAGACCGCCGCGGCGAACTGCAGATCATGCAGCCGCAGTTTGAAATTTTAGGCGATGCGGCCGAGGATGGAAGCAGCGATGGCGCCGACCGGAAGCTGGCTGCATCGCTTGAAGTCGGACGCATCGTCCCCATTTATGAGTCGGCCGGCCAGGGCCGTCTCACCGCGCGCTGGTTTCGGCGCGCGATTCGCACCGCTCTCGAGAACATGCCACCAGAGCAATCGGACTCGATCCCGGCCGCGGTGCGCTCGCGCATGTCGCTGATTTCTCCCACCGAGGCGTTATGCAAGGTGCATTGGCCCGAACCAGGGGAGAGCCTGACCGATCTGCAAGCCGCACGTACGCCGGCTCATCTGCGGCTGATCTTCGAGGAACTCTTTTTTGTCGAGTTGGGGCTCGAATTCAAGCGCCGGCAAATGAAGGCGCAAACCGGCATCGCGTTTCGGCTGGATGATCGAGTGCGAGAAGCGATCAAGAAGATCCTGCCGTTTCATCCCACCGCAGCGCAGAAACGTGTCCTGAAGGAAATTGCTTCTGATATGGAGAAGCCGTTTCCCATGCGGCGTCTACTGCAAGGCGATGTGGGTTCCGGGAAGACGATCGTTGCCTTTGAAGCCGCGATTATCGCGATCGAGAACGGCTGCCAGGTCGCCTTGATGGCACCGACCGAAATCCTGGCGCAGCAGCATTACTTCAACGCGCGCCGCATTCTGGAGGGTGCGGGATACCGGATCGTTTTGCTGACTGGCTCGGTGGAGCAGGATCGCAAGCGCGACATCCGCCGCCACATCGCGCACGGAAACGCGCACCTGATCATCGGGACTCACGCCCTCCTGGAAGAGACGGTGGAATTCTCAAAACTAGGGTTGGTCATTGTCGACGAGCAGCATCGTTTTGGCGTGATGCAGCGACTGAAGCTGATGCGGAAGAGCAACGAGGAGCCGGGGGTGGGTGCAAAATCCACGCCGGGCGCGGCCGAACCGGATGTCCTGGTGATGACCGCGACTCCGATTCCCAGAACTCTGGCACTCACGTTATATGGCGACCTCGAATTGAGCGTGCTCGATGAACTGCCTCCGGGGCGCACTCCCATCGTAACTCGCCGCGTCTCGGATGAGCGCTCCACCGAGGTCTGGGATTTCGTTCGCAAGCAAGTTGCGGCGGGACACCAGGCCTACGTGGTCTATCCGGTCATCGAAGAAAACGAAGAACGCGAACTCAAGGCCGCCCTCAAGATGTACCGGGAACTCAGCAATGTCGTCTTCGCCGATTTGAAGGTCGGGCTGCTGCATGGGCGGCTCGACAATGACCTGAAGGAACAGGTCATGCGGCTCTTTCAATCGGGCGAGCTGAATATTCTGGTGGCCACGACCGTGATCGAAGTCGGCGTGGATGTTACGAACGCAAGCGTCATGGTGATTGAGCACGCCGAGCGCTTCGGCTTGTCGCAGCTGCACCAGCTGCGCGGGCGGATCGGACGCGGCGCCGCGAAGTCATTCTGTGTTCTGATGACGGGTGGCAAGGTCTCAGAGGAAGGGGAGCGGAGGCTCGACGCCATGGTGCGGACCAACGACGGCTTCCAGATTGCCGAGCTCGACCTGGAGCTGCGCGGGCCCGGAGAATTCTTCGGCACACGGCAGGCGGGAATGCCGAGCTTCCTCATTGCCAACCTGATTCGCGATCGCCGGATTCTGGAAGCCGCCAAGCGCGAGGCAGCTGCGGTCATGGCCGGCCCTAACGCCGAGATTTCGCAGCCGGAAATCGATCGCGCGATTCGGGAGATGCGGGCACGCTGGCAGAACACCTACGGCCTGGTTGAGGTCGGGTGAGTGTTGGCTTTTGAGCTGCGAGCCACGAGCTGCGAGCCACGAGCCACAAGCCACGAGCAAACAAAAAGCAGAGTGTGCCAACATCTCGCGGCTCGAAGCTCGCGGCTGTGTCTTCCTCAACTGTGTCATCCTGAGCGCAGTGAGGCGCCAGCCGAACGAAGTCGAAGGACCCCGGGTAAGCTGGCAGCACCACCGGCCTCTCGGGCGCTTCTGCCACGGCTCAACTTATAAATCCAGTACTCGTGCTCCATGGTGGAAAAATTCCAGAGTTCGTCTCACTGCAAGCAGGTGAGGTGTCCTTCGACTCCGCTCGGCTGCCGCCTCGCTTTGCTCAGGAAGACAGGACTGGAGAAGGCCCACTGTGACGGCGGCCACAATGTGCTGTGTGGTTTTGCAAGCGTGATCCTACGAGTTCGTTCACATGCCCGACATGACCAGCAAAACACTCCCGCACGCGCACCGGCAATTTGCGGCGGAAAAAGGCCCCACACCCGCGTTCTTTCGCAAATGTGGGGCTCCACAGACTATTCGCCACAAGCCGATGGTTCTTCCGCGCAGGATGCAACTTGGTTCAGCAGGTGCTGACCCTGGCTGATCAGGCGTTTGGCTTGCTGTTCGCTGATCGGGTTGCCGCCGAAGGCTGCGCCTTCCAACAGCGCCCGCATTTGATGAGCAATCGCATCGCGCTGCTGCTGCCAGGCCGCGATCGTGCCTTCCAGGCGGGTGTAAACCTCGTCATTGTCGGAGTTACTCGCCAGAGCGGCGGTCGAAACTTTAAGACTGCCGAGACCGAGCGGCCCAACGGGCGCATTGATTTGTTTGTAGACGCGGGCGAGCTGGAGCAGCGTGTCACGGTGCGCCGTCAGGGACTGAGGAAGGGCGGACGGATTCAGAGCTTCAAACAGCACCCGGCCGTCGTGAATGTAATCGTCTTGCAGCCCTACCAATGCCAGGATGGTTGGGCGGATGTCGGTGTGATCGGAGAACTGGACGGCCGAACCACCGCCATCGTCTCCGTGCCGCACCCCTGGCCCCACTAAGCCAAGCCAGGTCCCGACGATCTCGGGCTGAATCCCACCGTGATTCCACGCAAACCCGGGATCCTCGACCGCGGTTGCCGACCCGAAGGTCAGGAAGAAGTAATCCGGGTCAGCGAACATTATGAACGAGGGTGTGCGGGCTGGATCGGCCGTGATCATGTGGAGCAGGCCTAACTCCACCGGGTCCGCTAAAGCCGACGTCAAGGTGTCAGTCTGGTTGGTGAGCGGATTCAGTTCCGTGAGCGTCGCGAAATCCCGTTCCAGTTGGCGGGTTGTGGAGCTGGTGCGCGCAGGGTTTCCGGTAATGTTGACGCTCGGCGCCATGTCGAAGTGAATGCTGAAGGGAGTCGTGTTACCGGTTTCGGCGGCGAGCAGGCCTGGAAGATTCACATCGAGTTCGCCGATATTGGAATAGGTACAAGGCACGTGCACGCCGTCACAGTTGGCCGGAGTCGGAGGTCCGCCGGCAAAATGATCTCCTTCGTCGGCCGTGATGATGAACAGGGTGTTGTGCTCGTCGATACCGTCGGTTTTGAGCCGGGCGAAGAATTTCGCGAACGCCAGATCGTAGGACTGAAGCTGAGCAACGTAGCCAGCCTGCCCTGGCCCAAATGCCGTGTCGGTCACGTGATTGTCATGCGCGTCGGCGATGTAGGAAATTGTGACCGGGATGCCGGCCTCCTGCATGGTGGCAATCGCGCCGAGAGTCTCGCTTGCGGTGGGGGAGAACCCGTTAAAGCCGGTGATGGGATTGCCGTCGATGTCACGTAACTGCAATACCTTGTTTACGTACAAGGCCCCGAATAGCGCTTCATATCCGTTGTAGCCACCGGGTTCTTGCGGCAACAAGTCGGCCACGGCCTTGGTGTTGGAGTTGGCACAAACCGAACTGCCCTGTGCGCAGTGCACGGCGATGCCGGCGAAATCAGAAAACTGGTTCGCATCGTTTGCTTCGGTCGACCCGGCGCCAAAGATTTTGACGACGTCGAACGGCGTTCTCTCAATCACGATATTTGCCGTCGAGTACGCGCCCACATCGCAGCCGGCGCGGGTAAACGGCACCCAGGGAGCCGGAGCATTGTGACCATCTGCCGCCAGCATCCCGAAGGTATTGTCCTGGGTCGACGAATTTTCATCGCTCACCAGATCGGTCCAATAGAAAAAGGACGATGGGAGCGCGGTTGATCCATCGGGTCGAAAGACAGGATAACTATTGGCGACAGCAATTCCGTGCCGATCGCTGTAGACGCCGGTCAAGGAAGTCAGGATATCGTTAGCGGTATGGGAAATCAGCGGAGTGTGATGGTTTGCATCCATGGTGCCGTTGTGACGGATGAAATTCAGCAGATGCGGCATCTGCTCGAGATCGGAGGGGACGTTCGGGTTGTCGCGCCGCAGGTGCACGTTGTCGAATTGAATGTAGATCACATGCTGAATCTTGCCCTGAGCCGAGTTGAATTGGCAGAGATTCTGAGCTGCCGCGAGCACTGAGCCACAAGCGCTAATCAGCGCAGCTTCAAAACAAACCAACGCGAAACGCAACATAAGTCGGAAACGCTTCATGGGATTTCTCCTTGCTGAAATGCTTGGTGCACATGAGTGCACGCTTGAGGGTCCGGGAAACGAGGCACCATGTTACAGCCATCAAGGCCAGGAGATGTCAATGGAACATGAAAATTTTCGGAAGAATCCGGTTCGAGTGGTGGGCCACTCGGAGCCGCCAAACCCAGGCGCAACGGGCGGTTTCACGATTGCACTCTTTGTAATTGCAGGTGGACCGACTGGCGAACAGTCAGCCTGGAACCTTGACTGTGGGCTTTGTGCCAATCACTTCCCGCATCCTGCGTGACAAGTTCACCGCGAGTGAGCGATAGAAGCGCGAGCCGAGATGTGGATACAGTTCGAAAAGATCGAGCAGGGCGGAGCCTTCAATCGCGCACGCTTCCACATCACTGGTGGCGGTGACGTGGGCGCTCGCGATGCCATTTTCAAGGAATGCCATCTCGCCGCAAACTTCACCCGGCTCGAGTTGCGCGATCAGCAATTTGGTGGAGGACTCCACCTTGGCTTTTCCTTTTGCGAGCAGATACACCGTTTTGTGCAGTTTGCCGGACTGAATCAGAACATCGCCCTTCTTGAAGATGACGCGCCGGGCGCGGTCGACGATGAGAATCCAGTCGTTCGGCGTCACGTATTCCAGACGGTTCTTCGCCGCCCGCAATGCTGACAGAAGTTCTTCGTGAGCCGGATCTTTCTTTTGCGCTGTCATGTGGCTGTTCGACCCCGAGCAACATCGAACAGGAGTTTGGGTTGAGTGAGAATACCAGAAAGTGTCTAAAAGACGAGGTAACCAAGGATTTACCCTGCCGTTTAGAGAGGGGACGATTTGCGCTGCAATGCAAGTTTTGAGAAGGTGTAGGCGCGGCAATTTCGCTAATGGAGATCGACGGATTGTTATGTCAACCTTGAAAGAGTTCAAGTGCGAAATCTGCGGGATCGTGACTGCCAATCCGATCCACTGGTTTGTGATCGAGTGCGGAGACGTGAAGCTCTCCGTGCACAAATGGAATCTGGAAGTCGCCGGCGGCCCCGCAGCTCGGCACTTCTGCGGCGAAGCTCACGCCCAGGTGTTCATCAGCCGCTGGTTCGATTCGGTGTGTGTGCCACTCAAGCGCTGACTTGCGGCACACCCATTTCGACGAAGCCGCCTGCGCCAATGTAGAATCGGAACAGTTATGGCGGGCGCGTCCCAATTGATCCAGATCGAGCTGAGTCCGCCGGTGAGGCAACCCAAGCCGGAGTGGCTGCGCGCGAAAGCTCCGGTCGGTGACAACTTCCACAATCTGAAGAAGTTAGCTCGCGGACTCGGCCTGCATACGGTCTGCGAGTCGGCGCAATGCCCCAACATTGGCGAGTGCTGGAATCATCGGACGGCAACCTTCATGCTGCTGGGTGACATTTGTACGCGGCGTTGCGGATTCTGCGCCGTACCCAAAGGCAAGCCGGAAGCGATCGATTGGGACGAACCGCAGCGCGTCGCCGAAGCTGTAGCCAAGCTGGGACTGAAGCACGCGGTAGTGACCAGCGTGAATCGCGACGACGATAATGCCGGCGGGGCACGGATTTTCGCGGAGACCATTCGCCAGATTCGCGCGCTCACACCGAACTGCAGAGTGGAAGTGCTGATTCCGGATTTTCAAGGACTGGAAGAACCGTTACGCATCGTGCTCGATGCGCGGCCCGACGTTCTGAATCACAATACCGAAACGGTGCCGCGCCTCTACCGTGTGGTCCGCTCCGGAGCGCGTTATCAGCGCACGCTCGATCTGCTCGAAAATGCAAAGAAGTTCTCGCCGGGCATGGTCACGAAGAGCGGCGTGATGGTGGGACTGGGCGAGTCGATGGACGAGTTGGTCGAAGTATTCCGTGATCTCGGCGGGCGAGGCGTGGACATTCTGACGGTCGGTCAGTATCTGCGCCCGTCAAAAGATCACTTGCCGATTGCGCGCTTCTACACGCCTGCCGAGTTTCGCCAGATGAAAGAGGAAGCATTGCGGTTCGGTTTCCGACACGTCGAGTCGGGGCCGCTGGTGCGCTCCAGCTATCATGCGCATGAGCAAGCGGCAGCTACCGTCCCTGCCACCTAGATCACGTCTAATTATCGC
>QIAH01000028.1 GCA_003225465.1 Acidobacteriota bacterium
GGGCCTACGTGTGCTTGGAATAGAATCGGGGTTTGGAATTCATTATTGAAAAGCTGATTTATGGCGGGGATGGATTGACCCGCTTGCCTGCGGACGAGAAGGGACGCGGGAAGGCGGTGTTTGTGCCCTTTACCCTGCCCGGAGAGAAAGTCGAGGCTTCGATTGAGGAGGAGAAGCCGGGCTTCGCGCGCGCACGGGCTCGCCGCATTGTGCAGGCTTCCCCGGAAC
>QIAH01000029.1:0-458 GCA_003225465.1 Acidobacteriota bacterium
GTTCGGGGAGCTTTGAACAGTCGAACATGACACCATCGTCGTGTGTCGAATTCGACGTCTCCTGATCGGAAGAAGAAAAATTCCGACAATAGGAGCCGTAGGAGGTTTCTATTCGTGTGCTCCCAGCGGGACAGGATTGACCCCACAGAGAGGCGCACAGAGCACCCAACACAAAAAGCACTCGTTTCATCTCGTATGGGCCCTCCTAGGTAAGATTAAGATCGGCTCTTTGGCTCGCCAATGACCGCTATCACCCGGTTGTGTGACAACATAGAAGTCGCCTCGGGTGCGCGTGGTCAGGCACTTCTGCTCCTCCCGTATATATTCCCGTAGCAGGCCGTCCGTTCGCCCTCATGGCGGAACCAATGTCGCGTGTCGTAGCTCACTGACGAGCGCACTCTCGGGTGATCTACTTGGCGTGATAGAGGTGAGCGTGATGACGGTAATGGCAGTAGGCA
>QIAH01000029.1:556-978 GCA_003225465.1 Acidobacteriota bacterium
GGCTAGAGCTGACGCCCGCACGGCAAGCCGGTTACGACGCCTTGGAGCACCGGCCTGATGGGACCGTGCGCCGCCTACAGATTAAGGGCCGGTGCATGTTGCCCGGCTGCAAGCCGGGGCAGCGCCTAGGCCGCATCGACAGGAAGAAAGATTGGGATGCACTGCTGATGGTTTTGCTGGACGAGAACTTCGATGCCGTGGAAATTTACGAAGCCGAGCGTATCGACGTGCTGCGCGAGCTCGCGACGCCGGGCTCCGTGGCCCGCAACGAGCGCGGTGCGCTGGGCGTGAGTAAGTTTAAAGCGATTGGAAGGCTGCGCTGGAGCCGGGCAGGGGTTAATGTTGCGTAGGTAAAGCGAGCCGCCACCGGGTACAGCGATCCCCTGTCCGCAAGGCACTCGGCGACAATGCGCTTACCTGTG
>QIAH01000029.1:1041-20743 GCA_003225465.1 Acidobacteriota bacterium
CGGCCAGATGTCTCATAACCCCGCCTCAGAACCAACGCACTCCAATGAGTTAAGCATTCGCCACTGTTTTTGACTCGGAGTCTCTAAGCCTCCTCAGTGGTCCTGCTCAGTATGTAGCTGATGGTCGCATGGAACGAGACGTGCTAGAAAGGTCTCGGAGGTGCATGATTAACAGTTGGGAAATACTCGGAGGTGCATGATTGACGGTTGAGAAATGAGCCGCTGGTGGGGACGCGCATCAGCGCGGTTGCGTATCGGGTGCCGATTACTTTAGCTCCGCGATAGCGCCTGTCACTGCGCTCTAAACATTTTCCTTGCATTTTGTTTTATAGAAGTTCACCATTTTTGCAGATAGGAACCACCTATCAAGGAGGTGCTTTCCTGAAAGCCCTTTTGATGGGTCCTGTCGCTAGCGAGTGCGGATGATCCGCAGGACTTTGTAGTTCAGGCTTGGCGACGTTAAGGCTTGGGTCATCTCTCGCGATGAGCGCTCATTGCGCGTCTCCGGTAAGTGAGACCAACTCCTTACTGACAAAATGGTGTTCCCACGAGACCTCCTGGCAATCGTCGCCGTCGGGAAGGACTGGCAGATCCGGGTCGCTCCCGGAACTAGGTCTGGAGCCCGTTCGTAAGGGGCCGAGAGCGGGATGCTCTCGGCCCTAAAATTTTGGACCTTCCTTGGGCGGCAGGTGTACCTGGCCTGTTGCGGCACGATTTGCGGCGTAGTGCGGGCATAGAAACCCACAAGCGGCCCCACAAGCCAGTTGGAGCAAAATTCGGCAGCGGGCAAACCCCAGTAAACACGCATGCCCCAAGGCCATTGTTCGCGTAGCTCAGCGTAAACAGCGGCCTTGGGGCAACCCACTTGCAGCAAACCCTGTAAACATGGTGCCCGGGGCGGGAATCGAACCCGCACGTCCCGTTAAGGACTCGGGATTTTAAGTCCCGTGCGTCTGCCAATTTCGCCACCCGGGCGGGTGCTCTTTCGGCATTGTACAGAACCTGTGGTAGAGATTTGTTCAGGGTGGGTAAAGGGTGAGTCCCCACTGTTTCGCACGGGAACCCCGATCCGGCGTTCGGCAAGGAGCGCTGGCATCCTGGCGGCTGTCCCGAGGACGTCTCGCCTCAGTTTATCTGGATCCCTACTTCGCTTGCGATCCAGATGCCCATCCCAAAAGCCGCCAGCGACGCCAGCGCTATTCACCTCGGACGAGTTCTACCTGTCGCTGCCCGAGGTATCCGGTTGCGGGACCGACGCCCGCCATTCCGCCAGCTTGCTGGCGCTGTTGCTGCGAATCATGCGGCTCATGAACGCAACGATGCCCAGTACCAGCAAAACGTGAATGAACCCTCCCATCGTGTGAGATGTAGCCATACCCGTAATCCAAAGAACGAAAAACATGATGCCCACTAAAAGCATGAATAAACTCCCTTGCGATTTCGTATTTAACCCACTGGATCCTGGGCCCACCCGGAATCGCGCGCTCTGCCTCGGCGCGAGACCGGAACTTATGACGAAAGCCTAGCAGAGCACGATGAACACAGTCGAAATCGTTAGTACGTCGTGGCCCGATAGAATGCACAATCGCTGGTAGTTCGAAAACCAACCTATGGAGCGGCGGGCGTCCCACCCGCCGGCTCCTTTCGTCAGGTTATCTTGTGAACTCGCCCGAGGCGAATAAGTCGCCGAACACGCGCCGTGCTGGAAAAGATGCCTGAGAGCAAACTCTCAGCTGTCCAAAAGAATGCCTTGGTTTTTCTGGGCTGCCATGCGACCCTTTGCGAGCTGGTGCGTCCAATACGAATATGTTTCCGGCAGCCATCTTCGAGCAAAGCACGGTAGGCGACGCTTGGCGCCCGCGCCGTCCGCTGCCACTGTCAATCGCCCTGCACGTCATCGTCTTCATGGTCTTGCTTAGAGGACGCTCGCCGGTGATTGTTGCACCCTCGTCCATGCTGGGTGGCGCACGCGGCACTTCCGTAACCCATCTGTATTGGGCGGCGGGCTCGTCTGAACTCCCCGAGTCGCAGTCTGTTGCCTCCAAGGCGAAGGATCGCTCTCGCTCCAAGCTTGTCTACCAAAGATCCGAGCGCGCGCAGCGGGCTCCGAATCCCGAGCCCTCGACCGCAGCGAACAACAGCGCGCCCGCGCCCTCCGCCGGATCTCCCTACGGATCGCTCTCCGACGGACCCTCCGCCGGCGAGGAGATTCGTCCCGCACTACCCGCTATCACTTCCGAGCCGCACGTCGACTCGGACGACCTCCGTGGAGTCGCTGAAGGAAATGTCGTAGTCGAGATTGTGATCGATGAGAGCGGAGCGATCATCCGCAAGTCAGTGGTGCAGAGCATGGGGCCCGCGATTGACGCGAAGGTTCTGGCCGCGCTCGAAAACTGGCGTTTCCGTCCCGCCACCCGCGACGGCGTCCCCATACCTTCCAGGCAGGATGTTGTCTACCACTTCAAGCCCCGCGCCAGCTGAGTTCAGCCAGGCGCGGTTCCCCTAGCGGTACAGGATGTACACGGTTCCGCCGGCCGATGAAGCAGTGACTTGGGTGCCATCACTACCTCGCTAACATCCGGCGCTGGTAGACTCTTTGGACTCGCGGGGCACAGCGGCGACCTCACGCGCGCGCTTCGCGCATCGAGGATCCGAATGAAGATACCCGGCAAGCTGGTAAAGCCGTTTCGTGTAGAACACGGAAAGCATTTCCGCCTCAAGGATTACGATCCGGCACACACTGCCGGCGTGAAGACCAAGGAAGAAGCCAACGAGCTTTTGGAACAAGGCATCCAGAAGCTCGCCGAATTGCAGGACAAACTGTACGCGCAGGATAGCTGGGCGCTCCTGCTGATCTTTCAAGCCATGGACGCTGCTGGAAAAGACAGCGTGATCAAGCACGTCATGTCGGGAGTCAACCCGCAGGGCTGCCAGGTGTTTTCCTTCAAAGCGCCCTCGGCCGAAGAACTCGATCATGACTACATGTGGCGCGCCATGAAACACATGCCCGAGCGCGGACACATCGGGATTTTCAACCGTTCCTACTACGAGGAAGTTCTGGTCGTGCGCGTCCACCCTGAACTCCTCAAGGCCGAAAAGATTCCACCCAGCCTGATTACAAAAGATTTGTGGAAGGAGCGGTTCGAAGACATCCGTGCGTTCGAGCGTTATATGGGGCGCAACGGCATAGTGATCCGGAAGTTTTTCCTGAACCTCTCCAAGAAGGAGCAGAAGAGGGGAAATTCTCCGCCGCTGACATCCACGAGCGCGCTTTTTGGGATGACTACATGGAGGCGTACGAAGATTTGATTCGGCACACGGCGACGCCCGGTGCGCCCTGGCACGTGATCCCCGCCGACAATAAATGGTTCACGCACATCGCCGTGGCGGAGGCCATCATCGACACCTTAGATGATCTGGATCTCTCTTATCCGACGGTGGATGCGGATAAGAAGAAGGAACTCCTGGCCGCGCGAAAGCTGCTGGAGAAAAAATAACCAGGTCGATCATGAACAGCACGAGAGCTAAGCCCGGCAAATGTATCCCCGAGTCAATCCGTCGTGCTTACCTCCACCGTCTCTTCCCGTCTGACTTCGCGAGGGTTTAGGATATCGCCGGTCCAATTTCCTTTGGAGAGCAAGAACTCATGGTCAGCCGAATTCCGTCTGTACGCATCATTTTGCTTGGCACCGTCCTTCTTCTTGGTTCCCCTTTCATCGCGGCGCAAAAAAACTCCCCCGAAAAAAAGAATACGGAGCCGACTGCGCAAACCACCACCAAGCCTCAGACTCCCGAGCCATCCGAGAACGAGGATCCCACCTTTAAAGGCATGAAATATCGCCTGGTCGGACCCTTTCGCGGCGGCCGTTCGCTCACGGCATCCGGCATCCCCGGGGATCCCACCACCTACTACTTCGGAGGCACCGGCGGCGGTGTCTTTAAGTCGACCGACGGCGCTCTGACCTGGACCTCGGTCTTCGACAAGGAAGGCACGTCCTCCATTGGCAGCCTCGCCGTGGCGGTGTCCGATCCAAATATTCTGTACGTCGGCACGGGAGAAGCCTGCCTGCGCGGCAACATCTCGCAAGGCGACGGCGTCTACAAGACCGTGGACGGCGGCAAGACCTGGAAGAACGTCGGCCTGCGCGACTCGCGCGCCATCGGCAAAGTCATCATCAATCCGCGCGATCCCAATATCGCGTTCGTCGCCGCCCTCGGCCACCCCTACGGCCCGAATCCCGAGCGCGGAATTTTCCGCACCCTCGATGGCGGCAAGACCTGGGACAAGGTCCTCTACAAGGACGAGAACACCGGCGGCATCGACATCACCTTCGATCCGCGCAATGCCAACGTTCTCTTTGCTTCGCTCTGGCAGGTTCGCCGGGCTCCCTGGTATTTAGATAGCGGTGGCCCGGGGAGCGGGCTTTATCGCTCCCACGACGGCGGCGCCACCTGGAAGCATCTCCAAGAGAAAGGTCTGCCCAAAGGACCGTATGGCCGCATCGGCGTCGCCGTAGCCGCGAACTCTGATCGAGTGTATGCCCTCATCGAAGCTGCGCAAGGCGGCCTCTATCGCTCCGATGACGGTGGCGACAACTGGCAACTCGTAAACGGCAGCCACAGTCTCATTCAGCGTCCGTGGTACTACATGCACATCATCGCTGACCCTCAGGATCCCGACACGGTCTACGTGATGGACGTGGATGCCTATCGCTCGACCGACGGCGGCCGCACCTTCAACAAGTTCAAGCTTCCGCACGGCGACAATCACGGTCTCTGGATTGATCCTAGAAATCCCCGGCGCATGATCGGCGCCAACGATGGCGGCGTGACCGTCACCCTCGACGGCGGCAAAACCTGGAGTCGTCAGGACAATCAGCCCACGGCGCAGTTCTATCACGTGATCGCTGACAACCGCACGCCCTACTACATCTACGGCGCGCAGCAAGACAACAGCACCGTCGCCATCGCCACCCGCAGCGACCAGGGTGCCATTGAGCGCCCCGACTGGTATCCGGTCGGGGGAGGGGAAGCGGGTTACATCGCTCCCTATCCGCCCGAACCCAATATCGTCTACGCGGCCGACTACGCTGGCTTAATCACGCGCTATGACAAACGAAATGGACAGCTCAGAAATATAACCAACCAGACCTACCTGAGCGACGCGGGCGGCGCCGCCGCGGTCAAGCACCGCTTCCAGTGGACTTCGCCGGTGATGATCTCACCCAATGATCCCGAAACCCTCTACCACGCCGGTGAGAGCCTGTTCAAAACCACCGATGGCGGTGTGCACTGGGAGGCGATCAGCCCCGACCTCACGCGCAACGACAAAAGCAAGCAGCAGCCATCGGGCGGCCCCATCACCATTGACGACACCGGCACCGAGTACTACGACACCATCTTTGCCCTGGCCGAGTCACCCCTGGCCAAAGGCCTGGTCTGGGCAGGCACCGATGATGGCCTCATCCAGCTCACGCGCGACGGCGGCAAGACCTGGACCAACGTCACTCCCAAGGATCTTCCCGAATGGAGTCGCGTCAGCCAGATTGACGCTTCCCCCTTCGATGCGGGAACTGCCTACGTCGCCATCGATCGCCACCAGAACGACGATATGCACCCCTACATCTTCAAGACTTCCGACTACGGCAAGACTTGGACCAGGGACGCCAAAGGTATTCCGGACAACACCTTCGTTCGCGCCGTGCGCGAAGATCCCAAAAAGCGCGGCCTCTTGTACGCCGGAACCGAGACCGGCGTATTTGTCTCTTTTAACGACGGCGCCGAGTGGCGTCCGCTGCAACTCAATCTTCCGCGAGTGCCCATCCACGACCTGATCGTCAAAAACGACGATCTCGTGTTGGCTACCCACGGGCGTGCGTTCTGGATTCTGGATGACCTTACGCCCGTTCGCCAGTTCACCGACGATGTGCCCAAGCAAGCCGCACACCTCTACACGCCGGCGGTTGCGTATCGTTTCCACAATCCCGAAGAGGCGCCCAAACAGTTAGTAGTGGAAGGGCAGAATCCGCCCTTAGGTGCCGTTATCGATTTCTTCGTGAAAGAAGTTCCGAAGGGCGCGACCACCATCGAAATCCTCGACGGCCAGGGGCAAACCATTCGCAAGTACTCCAGCCAGCGAGCCAAGGTACCCGACGAGCCTCTCGACCCCGACGACAAAAAGCCTGAAAAGCAGATCAAAGTCGAGGCGGGCTTGAACCGCTTCGTCTGGGATCTCCGCTACGAAAATGCGAATCGCATCCCCGGCTACTATCTCTGGGAATACAACTCGGGCGCGCGCGGCCCATTCGTCGTGCCCGGCAAATACCAGGTCCGGCTAACGGTGGATGGCCAGTCGCAGACCGCGCCGCTCGAGGTGAAGCTCGATCCCCGCGTCTCCATCAGCTCTGCCGATCTCGAAAAGCAGTTCAACCTCCTGATGCAGATCCGTGAGCAACTCAATCGCGTTTACGTCGCCGTCAACCAGATCGAAGACGTCCGCGCGCAGACCGAGGCGCTGAAGAAGCGGCTCCCCGGCGATGAAGCTGCCCGCGCGATTACCTCGTCGGCCGACGGCCTGATGGCGAAGTTGGTCGCGGTGCGCGAGCCGCTTGCCAATCTCCGCATCAGCGCTAACGAAGACTCGCTCGCTTACCGTCCGGGTCTCGACGGCCAATTCGCATTTCTTGCGATGATTGTCGATGCCGGATGCGACTGCGCCCCAACCGACGCCCCCCTGCAACGTTTCGACGAACTGAAAAAGCAAGCCGACGACCTCGTCGGCAAATGGAGCGATCTGCAGAGAACCGACGTCGCAGCGTTTCAGAAACTGGCAGCTGATCATGGCATCCTGCCCGTAGCGATTCCGGCCTCCGGCAGCGCCATCAGCGCGGGTCAGGATGAACCCTAAGCCAGGGCGCTGACAAACAGCGAAGGATGGAAGAAAGACTGGGGAAGAAAGACTGGGGAAGAAAGACTGGGTGCCCCATCCTAACCTCGCGTTCTCTGCGAGGTTAGGGTGGGGATTTTCGCAATAAG
This sequence comes from Acidobacteriota bacterium, assembly GCA_003225465.1. Classification (GTDB taxonomy): domain Bacteria; phylum Acidobacteriota; class Terriglobia; order Terriglobales; family Acidobacteriaceae; genus Gp1-AA133. Next base: position 8,077 of record QIAH01000029.1, read on the forward strand.
CGACAAACACACCTTGCGATTTAAAGATGTTGCAGTTTTCTCTGCGTCCTCAGCGGCCATTCTCCGCGCCCTCTGCGGTTTAAGATTTTGTTTTGCTAGAGCCCGCCACCGTGTCCGCCTATCGCGGCACACACGCCAGCGCAAGACTCCTCCCAAGCCCGCCCCGGATGTGTCACAATCGCCTGTGGAAGAAAGCCATGAATGAAGTTCTGAAAGTTTCCGAAGCGCCGGCCGATTCCGGAAAATGGGTCGGCCGCGTCGTCGTAGCCGTGATTTTGGGCGAAGGGATCTGGGGACTGCTTGTCTCCATCACGAACAATCTTGCCCTGCCCGCCCTGACCCGAATCATGGGAGCGGACCCACAGTCTCCCCTCTACCTGGGAAAGAGCGACTTCAACTTTGCCGCCCTGTTCACCGCGGTGCTGCAGCTTTGCTTCGGCGGAATCGTCGCCGTCCTTCTCTATTCGTGGGCGCGGGAACCGAGACGCATTCGAGCGAGGGTCGTACAGCGAGCAACCGTAGTGGAGCAGCCTCGAGCCTCAGTTGTTCCTGCTCCTGTCGATTCGCAACCGACCCCGGTCGCCGGGACGTCCGTTCCACCGAGCAAGCCCGTAAAGCCGGTGGAAGCGGCGCCTCTGCCAACGCCCCAGCCTGCTACGCAGCCATCCCAACCGGCCAAGCCCAAAAAGCCAAAAGAGGTTTACTACAACATCGTCGGCGAGCCGATCGAGTCTGACGACGAATAACTTCCCCGAAAGTTCTTGGATCACTGATTTCGGGCGTGGGATGGCTATCCGCCGGCCCAGTGCAGTACGCTGCAGCGGTTAAAATGTGATTCACCAGCTACACCGAGCCGGCCTCCGCGACCTGCACGATTTCCGGGACGACTTCCACGGGGAACTTCACGGACCTCGCAATGAAGCAGAGACCATGGGCCTCGTGATGAAGAGCAATCGCCTTGGCTCGATCCGAGTCGCCAGAAATTTTCACGACCGGCTTCAAAACCACCTGCACGAACTCTCCGGAACCATTCTGGTTTTCCTCCATCACCCCGAGCGCCGCGTCCCGATACTCCCGCACGATCACATCATTCACCGCGCACAGATGCAGATACCAAAGCATGTGACAAGCAGAAAGACTAGCCACCAGGAGTTCCTCAGGGTTGTAGCGTGCCGGGTCGCCCCGAAAGCTTGGGTCGCTTGAGCCGGAAATCTCCGGCTTGCCCGCCGACTGGATACTGTGATCGCGCCGATAGCTTTTGTAGCTCTTCGTGCCGTCGCCGTCGTTGCCCGTCCAGTCCACTCGAACCTCATAATGATGGCGTTTCACCTTTATTCCTCATTCCTGAATTTTCATCCGCTTGTCTGGCGATTTGACGCCCGCTCGCGCGTCCACGCTTCTGAAACCGCACGCCCCTTGTCCGTGTCGTCGACAACCATGATCAATCGATGGTCGTGATCGCTGTAGAGTACTTCAATATTGACGCCCGCTTGCGCCATGCGTCGCGAGATTTTTCCCAGTTGTCCGGGCTCCTCCTGGTTGAGCCGTTGCACCAACACATCTCGCTCTTCAACAACCAGGATGCCGGCGGCTTCCAGCGCCCGCCGGGCAGTCGCTCCATCCTCGAAGAGAAAGTGCGCCGCGCCTTTCCCGTCCACCACCCACGCGCCACCGCCTTCGATGCTCACTCCCGCTCGGGCCAGCGCTTCACCCATTTCGGCCAGAGCCCCGGGACGGTTCTCAAGAGCAATCGTAAGATCCCTCATAACGTTTTCTCCCGCTGGAATTCCCAGCAGCGCTTCATTCCTTTACCTCCTCGATTTTCTCCAGCGAAATCGCATCGGAACCTGCTCGGCCATTTGCCCGCGTAGGGGCAGACGCCCTCGTCTGCCCAGCGGAGCGAAGCTCCGCCGTCCTCAGCGCACTGAGCCCTCACCCACGACCAGGACTAGCGATGGACGAGTGAGTCATTTGTCACCGGCTTACTTCCTGAAAAGTAGCGTACGCAGTGTCATCTATGTTTAAATATGCATTGAACTATGAGTGCAACCTCGATCACGCGGATTGCCGGCCTGGTGGGCGAGGCCGGCCGAATTCAGATGCTCACCGCTTTGCTGGACGGCAATGGCCATTCCGCATCGGAGCTGGCCATGGCGGCCGCAGTTTCTCCGCAAACCGCAAGTTCTCATCTTTCCAAGCTTCTCTCGGGTGGCTTGATCGTCTCGGAACGGAATGGCCGTCAGCGACTATTCCGTCTCAAGAGTACCGACGTCGCCGTCGCGGTCGAAGCGCTGGGAGCGCTCGCTCAGAATTCCGGGACTTCCGCAATGCCCGAAATGCGTTTTGCCCGCACCTGCTACGACCACCTCGGAGGTGTGTTGGCCATTGCGGTACGAAACGAACTACTGCGCCAGGGAGCAATCCGGCATCGCAAGGACGAATTCACGGTCACACCCGCAGGAAAGCAGATTCTAAAAAGCCTCGCGATCGAGGTAGAGCCGCTACATGCGCTGAGGCGTTCCTTCGCGCATAAGTGTCTGGATTGGACCGAGCGCCACCACCACATCGGCGGCGCTGTTGGGGCCGCCCTGCTTTCCCGCTTCATGGACTGGAAGTGGCTCGCTCGCATGCGGGACACCCGGGCCGTCCGCCTCACTCACGCCGGGGAACGAGGATTCGAGCAGTTCTTTAACATCCACTGCCGGGAATTGCGCTCTCTGCCCTCCGTTGTTCGTGAATAGGTGGCACCGAACTTGGGCGGGTCGGAACGGGATGGCATGCGGTGTCCGCTCGGGTACGTTCCGGGCGTCGACGTCTCTGCTTCGTCACCCCTGCTCCCCATTTCCAAATGTTAAAATTAGTGCACTCCCTGTTGAAACTCAGACATTTATAACTTGAAATTGTGCATCCAAGAAGAAGTGGGATGGCATCTGCCGGATACGGTTTTCCAATCAGTTCTCGCTGTTTGCAGGGCGAGCCGGGCAGGTGGTCGAAATCGTCGATCTCCAGACACCCTGGATGCGCAGTTCCGCTCCACCATGAAACTCGGACAGCGGAGGTCTGCCGGATTCGGGCGCCACAAGTCTTGCTAGGAAAGGCACGCCCGTCATCCAGTTGCACTTTTCTCGCGCCGCAGCTACCTGTCGATTGCCTGAAGTCTACGTATCACCAAGCAATGCAATGGTCCTAGGAGTCGCGAAATGAAATTTAGGTTCGTTGTCGTTCTGGTCTCCGGTATGTTGACAGCCCCTGTTCTCGCCCAGCAAAGCGCGGCTCCTCCCTCAGGAAGCCCGCAGGATTCCGCCATGGAGCAGCGCATGCGCGACCTGGAAGATCGTGTGATAGCACTCGAGGGTCAGATCCGCATACTAAAGGCGGCCGCCGCTCAGCCTGCTCCCGCGCAGCCCACTCCTCCTCAGCCCGGACCAGCCGAGGCCACCGTGCAGAATCAAACCGCTCCCACCGGCGCGGCGCCCGCGCAGACCCAGGAAGCCGCCCTCGCCGCCGCAACCGCGCAGGGACCGAATCTAGGCGGTGCGGGAGGCTCCGCCGCAAAGGCCCTCAATCCCGATATCAGCGTCATTGGCGATTTTATCGGCGCTCTCGGCGGAAATTCCCAGCAGAACGCCGTCTCACTCCAGCCGATTCCCGCCTTCCAGATGCACGAGTCCGAGGTCGGATTCCAGTCGATCATCGATCCCTACGCCCGCGGCGACTTCTTCATTTCCTTTGGCGAGGAAGGCGTGAACCTGGAGGAAGGCTACATCACTTTCACGGCTCTGCCCGGCAGCTTCGTGGCGAAGGTGGGTAAGATGCGCTCCGCCTTCGGCAAGGTCAACACGATGCATAACCATGTTCTGCCCTGGGTCGAGCGCCCGCTGGTGAGTAACAACCTGGTCGCGGGCGAGGACGGTATCGACGACGCGGGCTTCTCCATTGAACGCATCCTGCCCGCCCCTAAGGGGATCTTTCTGGAAGCTACCGGCCAGCTGTTTCGTGGAGACTCCGGCGATGTCTTCCATTCCTCGCAGCGCAGTGATGTGAGCACGGTGGCCCACCTGCGCGGTTACCGCGATATCACGGAGTCCACCAACGTCGACCTCGGTATCTCCTATGCCCGCGGCCACAACGACCTCGGCACCAATTTCCTCACGCATCTCTACGGGGTCGACGCCACTGTGCGCTGGAAGCCTCTGCGCCGCTCCATCTACCATTCGTTCGTGGGCCGGGCCGAATTCATCCGTAGCGATCGCCAGCAGTTCCCCACTACGCAAAAGGCTTTCGGATACTATGCCTCAGGCGACTATCAGTTGGCGCGGCGGTGGTTTCTGGGCGGACGCTACGACCACTCCGACCGCAGCCGCGATGCCGCCGTGACCGACAAGGGCGGCTCGATTGTTCTGACCTATTGGCCCAGCGAGTTCAGCCAGCTGCGCGGGCAGTACCGCTTCACGCGCTATGCGAATAACATCGATGCCAATGAATTATTTGTGCAGTTAATCTTCTCGCTCGGAGCGCACGGCGCGCATCCGTTCTAGAAGGGAAGGAAGGAATGTTGAACCGTACTCGGCTGGCAGTCTTACTGATTCTTTTATCCCTGGGCGCACTGTTCTTGCCCAGTCTGGCGGAAGCCAAGAAACTCACCGTGGTCACGGCCACCACCGACCTCGCAGCCCTGGCCCAGGAAGTGGGCGGCGACAAGATTTCCGTGGAGTCCATCGCCAAGGGCTATCAGGATCCCCACTTCGTGGAGGCCAAGCCCAGCTTCCTGCTCAAGCTACGCCAGGCGGATCTGTTGATCGTGGTAGGCCTGCAACTGGAGATCGGATGGCTCCCCCCGCTCATCAACCAGAGCGGCAATGCCCGCATCCAGGTTGGGGCGCCCGGTTATCTGGACGCTTCGCAGTTTGCCGAAATCCTTGACATCCCTACCGGCACCGTGACCCGCGCCATGGGCGACGTTCATCCCCTCGGCAATCCCCACTATTGGCTCGATCCTGAAAACGGCCGCCGCATCGCCAAAGGTATCGCCGGGAAGTTGGGCGATCTCGACCCCTCGAATACCGCCTACTATCAGGAGCGCTTTCAGGATTTTGACAAGCGCCTTGCCGCGGCTGAGCAGAAGTGGGATGCGGAGATGAAGCCCTTCCACGGGCGCAAGGTTGTCACCTACCACAATTCGTTCCCGAACTTCGCCAAGCACTTTGGCCTGAACGTGATCGGCTACGTGGAGCCCCGGCCCGGAATTCCGCCCACGCCCAGCCACACCATCGAGCTGATCGGCCTGATGAAGCGCGAAAACTGTAAGGTCATCCTGGTCGAGCCCTACTTTGACCTGAAAACTCCGCAAGCCATTGCTCGCGACACCGGGGGCTTGGTCGTCCAATACCTGCCCTCTGTAGGCGGAGAGAAACAAGTGACAAACTATTTTGAACTCTTTGATTACGATATTGGGTTGCTGACGAAAGCCTTTCAGTCCACGCAGTAGGCAACAAGAGGAGACCGATGGAGATTCTTCCTTTTTTGATCTGGCCGTTTGTGGCCAGCCTGATCTTGACCGGCATTCATGCCTATTTGGGCGTGCATGTGGTGGAACGCGGCGTGATTTTCGTGGACCTCGCCTTGGCGCAGATCGCTGCCCTGGGCGCGACTATCGCGATCTTGGTGGGCGTGGACCCGCACGGACGCGGCGCCTACTTCCTCAGCCTCGGATTCACGTTCTTGGGAGCTGCCATCTTTGCTCTGGCTCGTTCCCGGCGCGGCCACATTCCCCAGGAAGCCTTTATCGGGATCGCTTACGCAGTTGCGTCCGCCGCAGCCATCCTGGCCATGAGTAAGGCCACCGGCGAGACCGAGCACCTCAAGGACATGCTGGTCGGCAACATCCTGGCCGTTTCCCGGGCTGAAGTCGGGAAAACTGCCCTGCTCTACGGTGCCGTCGGCCTCTTCCATTACATTTTCCGGCACAAATTTCTCCTGATTTCGACCAACGCCACCGAAGCCGAGCGGCAGGGAATCAACGTCCGGCTCTGGGACTTCCTTTTTTACGCTTCCTTCGGTTTCGTCGTGACCTCTTCCGTGGCGATCGCCGGCGTGCTGCTGGTGTTCTGCTACCTGATCGTTCCCTCCGTCGGCGCCATGCTGTTTGCCGACCGCGTCGGCCCCCGGCTTGCCATTGGCTGGACCATGGGCACCCTGGTCTCCGCCTTGGGGGTCTACTTCTCGGTCAGCCTCGACACCCCAACCGGCGCCACCATCGTCTGCACCTTCGGAGGGGTTCTGATCCTGATGTTCCTCGTCCACCTGCTGTTTTTTCATGGCAACAAAGCGCATTCACTGGAAGGAGCAGCCTCGGTCGAAAACCCCCGCGAGCAGGTGTTGCACGGCCGCCGCTAGCGGGCGGCAGAAAAACTCGCATTCTGACCGCGTTTTGAAAGGGCGCGGCTTCAGCCGCGCCGTAAGTGGAGCAAAATCAGAGGCGGCTTTAGCGGCTGAGGTGAAATTGCGGCTGTCGAAAAAGACTTTTTCTGCTGCCTGCTAGGGAACGGGTAACGGTTTCATTCTGGTGACTGCGTATTACTTCAGTGCTAGCCCATAGCACTTTTGGTGCATTGACCCTCTGGTGTCTCGTTGCTACGTTTATCAGGTAAAAAGCTTCCTCCCCTACGGCACGTAACCCGCATCTTTGTACATTGGGGAGGGTGGGCGTATGAGACTGATGCATGTTTGCTACGCGGCGTTGGGGTTTGCGGTGGCCCGCTGGATATTTAAACGTCAGCCGGTGGTAGATCCCGTCACGCGTTTTCGCGCGTCAGGCCTGCTGTAAACCCTGACCACTGAGTTTTCGAGGGTGCGGCGCCCCGTTGCTCGCCACTTCTGGAAGACGTGCCCTCATCCTTCCTCTTCGCCCCTCAAAACGCGGAGCTTCGCGAAAATTTTCAGCAAACTGCGCTCGGCTCTAGGCAGCCATTCACACTCGCAACTCGGTACCCGGTACCAGGTACTCCGGCCTTAGGTTCTAGCACCTACGTTCGTGTCTGCGCCGTTCTGCGCGCGCCTTTTCACCGCTACAATTTATGAGTAAGTCGGCCTCCCCCGGAACGCGTCTTCCGCCGGCTCGCGCTGAAGGCGAAGAAAAAACTCATTCGCATGATCGAGTCTGGGACCTTGGGCCAAAAGCTTTACCGGGGAATGATCCTCGCCGTCTGCGGAGTCTTTTTCTGCTCCGGCGCATGGGCCCAGTCCAACGATGCTCCCGTTCCCCTCGGCGACGTCGCCCGCTCCATGCGCAAAAAGAAAGAACAGCCGCAGCAGCCCCAGCCCGAGGCTCCTCTACCTGGCCGCACGGTGATCGACAACGACAATTTTTCTCAGGTCCTCGACCAGGCCGAGAGCCTCCACATCACGCACGGGAACTTCCTATACACCTTCGATCAGGCGGGCCGGACGTTTCAGGTTTCCTCGCCGGACGTAACCTGCAGTCTGTCCTTCAACTCACGAGCCGCCTCGCTACTATCCCGGCCGTTTGTCCAGATGGACTTGCCCGAAGAAGAACTCCGGAAGCTGGACGGTCCCGCCGCCATCAGCGACCAGGGCCTGCAAGTTTCCGTCTTCAACGGGACTCAATGGCAGGTGGAGGAAATCACGGTAGGTCTGACCATCGTCCGGCGCCCGAATCCTACGGCAGGCTATTACGGAACGGGAAAACTTCGGCCAGCGGCAGAGGAAACCCCTCTGGTTTCGGAAAAGCAAGCGGACATCACCACGCTCTACCACCTGAAGGCAAACGTGCTTCCGTCCGCAACCACGATATTTAAAGCCGCTCTGAATTCCACTCCCGCCCCCGATCAGGAATGGCACTGGGCCATCGTCCAGGCAAGAGGCATCCCGCCCAAGCCCGAGAATTCCGCCCTAAAAACACCGCTGCCCCAAACCAACAACGCAGTCATCCCGTAGCTTGGAATGGAGCGACGGGGTCCTCGCCCGTCGGCATCGACTCAGGACGCAACGCTCCCCGGGTTACCGTCCAAAGGACGGACGCGAACATGGGGCACCAGACGGTTGTTCCCGGCAGCGCAGGTGCGCGAAATTCTTCAGGGATCGCGATTGCCGGGAAACATCGTGATTGCCAGCGAATGCGAAGAATGCGGTGTGGAAAGAATTGCAAAGGCGCGAGCGAAAGTAGCGCCGGCATCTTGCCGGCAGTCGCGAGCGCGTCCCGCGCTCGCAGGCGAGCGAGACGCTCGCCGGACAGCCGCCGGGACGGCGGCGCTACAAATTATTACCCCGCCATTCCCCGCGAAGCCACGACCCGCGGCACTTCTTCCGCCTTCCCGCTGTGCAAGCTCCGGAACGCCGCATCCAGAATCTCCTGATTCTGCCAGCCTTCCTCTCCGGGAACCGGGAACGCGGCCTCCCCCTGCACGGCCGCTGCAAACATATCGACCTGGCGCGCGTACGCGTACTGGTTCGATACCGTTTCGTTCTCGACCACCGCGCCGTTCCGGCGCAATTGCAGGTTGATCGGACGCTCCACGTTCAGCCCATCGTCGGCCCGCAGCACGCCCTCCTCCCCGACGAACTCCATGGGCGTCCGGTAATCCGCGCGCATCGACACCATCACCGTGCCCAACGTTCCGCGCGCAAACTCCAGGCTCAATGCGGCGGCTGCCTCCACACCGCCCGATCGCGCATCCCACATGCCACGCGCCATCACCCGCACGACCTCGTCGTCGAGAACATAGCGGAGCGCATCCACGCAATGCACGCCGACGTCCGCCTCCTGCCAGCGCCGGATCGGTGAGCCAGATGCGGTTGTGATGGTTGGCAGGATAGGAAAACTCCGATCGCGCGAAGACCGGCCGCCCGATCTGACCGGAAGCAACACGCTCGCGCAGACGCGCCGTGCTGTCCTCAAATCGAAAGACTTGCGCCACGCCCAGCAGCACCTGCGCGCTCCGGGCCGCCTCCACCATTTGCTTGCACTCGCAGGCGTTCATCCCCATCGGTTTTTCGCAGAGCACCGGCTTGCCGTGGGCAATCGCCATCATTACATCGGACAGGTGCAGCGCATTCGGAGTCGCAACGAAAACTGCATCCACTTCGGGCGATCGGCACAGATCGGCCACGGAATCAAATGCAAGGGGGATCTTGTGTTGCGCCGCAGACTCGCGCGCCGCGGCCATGTCCCGGCGCGAGAGTGCCGTCACTTGGCAACCGCGCGCCAGCGCAAACCCCGGCATCAGCCTGCGGACCGCGTGCAAACCGAATCCGGCAATTCCGTAGCGAACCATACGCCAAATGGAGCGACGGGCGTCCCCGCCCGTCGAAGCTCAGGGCCTAAGTTGAAGCAGGGAAGTGGAACTTTCCGACATCAGACTACTTCGAAGCCATCGCGCCTACCAGAGACTGAAACACTTTACATCCGTCCGTGCATCCCAATTCGGGCTCGGCAGCCCGCTCAGGGTGGGGCATCATGCCGAGAACATTCCGCCCCGGACTGCAAATCCCAGCGATGTTGTCGCGAGACCCATTCGGATTCGCCTCCGGCGTGATCTCGCCCGCGGCCGTCGAATAGCGGAAAACAATACGTTGATCGCGCTGCAGTTCCGCCAGCGTCGAATCATCACAGAAGTAATTGCCTTCCATGTGCCCGATCGGAATCGTCAGAACCTCGCCCTGCCGGCAGGTGCTGGTGAAAAGCGTGTCCGCATTTTCCACCCGCACATGCACCGGCTTGCAGATGTACTTGAGCCCAACATTCCGCATGAGCGCGCCGGGCAGAAGGCCAGCCTCGCACAGAATCTGGAAACCGTTGCAGATCCCCAGCACGATCCCGCCGCTGTCGGCGAACTTCTTTACCGACTCCATCACGGGAGAAAACTTCGCAATCGCGCCCGTGCGCAGGTAGTCCCCAAACGCAAAACCGCCCGGCACGATGATGGCATCGCAGTTTTCCAGGTTATGCGATTCATGCCAGAGAAAGGTCACCGGCTGCTTGGCCACCTGCTGGATGGTCCAGTAAGCGTCGTGATCGCAGTTGGATCCGGGGAAAATAATGACGCCAAATTTCATGGCAAACTCGCCTCGCCGGAGGGGATATTTTCGAGTCTACCACGCAAAAAAGCAAAACCGCCTGGCTCTTCGGAGAGGCCAGGCGGCAGGGACAACACTCGTTACGGATCTAGTCAAGTGGAGGTGGGGGCGGCGGTGGCATTCCGTCCGGCCCCATCGGCATGCCGGGACCGCCCGGCCCCATGCCTTTCTGCTTGAAGTACATGAAGAAGTGATCGCCCGGCCCGCCTTCCGCTCCGCGAATTGTCTTGAGCTGACGCCACTGCTCCAACGATAGCTGTTTCCGCAGATCCAGGCTCATGGTGGTAAACTCGCGCTCCAGTTTGCCGCGAGCTGCCAGCACTTGGTCGACCTGCGCGTTCACCTGGCCCTCGTCGGGTTGGTCCGCGTCCAGCATGCTCTGCAGTTTCAGATCCTGCTTCTCCATGGCGGCGCCGTAGTCGATCAAGTTCATCTTGTGATTGTAGAAAACCTGGTTGAGCTGCGAGATTTGCGAATCGCTCAAACCCAGCTTCGAGACGACGTCCGGGTTCTGCCACCATTTGCCCATTTCATGCCTTATCATCACGTGCGGTCCCATACCTCCTGCATGCACGGCTACGCCACCCCCAGCCTGCGCAGTTTCCTGCGCCTGCAGCATGCCCGCCAACGCCAGTGTGCTGAACGCAACCATCCATCTAGTTTTCATGAGAACGCCTCTCCTTGCTTTCGTCTGTCGAATTCAAAGGCTCGTTTCCACTGCTCTCTTCGACCATCAGAGTCGCCGGCTCCAATGCAAGCGGAGTGCGCCTCCCCATTGCGCGCTCCACCCCCACCAGCAACTCGTGATCGGAGTCGGTCTGCGCTAGCGGCGGCGCGACCGCCACCGGGCGCACTCCCGGTGCGCGACCCAACACCGCGAACCCCAGCAAAAGCAGCACGACCACGCTTGGAACCAGCGCCAGCGTCGCCCGCGACCGCCGCACCGACGCCTGCTGCGCCGCCCGAATGCTTTCCGCCTGTTGCTCCCAGAAGCTGTTTGGCCGGTTGGCATACTCCCGATTCGCCGCGCCGAACCGGCACAATGCCTCTGCCACCTTTTCCCGTTCTGTCTGGCACGGTTCGCAGTGGGCGATATGATGCTCAGCCGCCAGGTCGAATCCGACCAGGGCTTGCTCCACCAGCGGATCGTGAGCGTTTTCGTTGGAATTCATCGTAAGTCCCTCAATTTACCCCGTACCGTCTGCAGCGCCCGAAACAGATGTGTCTTCACGCTGCCCACCTGAAGCCCAAGCGCATCGGCGATCTCGGTCAACTCCATCTCTTCGACGAAGCGCAGCAGGAACACCGCACGCTGCTGCTGCGAAAGTTGATTGGCCACGTCCCAGACCGCGCGCACGTCCTCGCGTGCCAGCAGCACCTGCTCCGGAGAAGCGTCCCCGGACGGCACATGCGCGGCCGCCCCATTTTCCGCCTCGTCGTCCAGCCCGAGCAACCGTTTCCAGAAGCTAGCCTTGCGATTGCGAGCATGATCGCGCGCCAAATTCGCCGCGATCCGAAGCAGCCAAGTCTCCAGGCTCGACTCCCCGCGAAAGCTCGACAGGTTTTGATACGCGCGCAGAAAGCATTCCTGGGTCAGATTGTCAGCCTCCTCCGGATCCCGCACCAGCATGAGCAGGAAACGGTGCACACGCCGCTGGTGCCGACGCACGATCGCATCAAATTCTTCGGCCGTGATCTTCTGTGCCGCGGCGCCGAACGCGGAAGTCAGTGCGGTCTCCATGAAAGTCGTCAGCTGTCAGTCGCCGGTCTCCAGCCGTCAGCCCAGCAACAGCTTTCGATCCAAGGATCTTGCTGACGACTGGCGACTAGCGACTGGCGACTTGTCCGATATCACTATGGACGAAGAAGTGACCTGCAAGGTTGACACGGGTGGGAAATTCTCCAAAATTTGGTCTACTGACTGCATCCAAATCACTATGAGTCTTGGCGAGCACGCTCGTATCACCGGCGACGCCCTGAAAAACTGGGCTGTCGCTCAAGCGCAGGATTCTCTGGCGGTCGGCTGTCTCTGGTTGCTTGGTCTTTACCTGTTGAAGGTTCCGTGGGCGCCGCTGTGGGCAATCTTGGGAGCGGTTCTTCAGATTGTGCCCCACATCGGTCCGGTGCTCAGCTTGCTCGGGCCCGTGTTGGCCGCCTGGATCCACTGGGGAAGCTTGCAGCATTCGCTTTACGTGCTGATGCTGTACGCGGGTATCGTGATCGTCGACGGCTTTCTTCTCCAACCCTACATCATGAAGCGCACCGCCCGCGTGCCGATCTGGGCGTCCATCCTCGCCCCGATCGTTCTGGGCATCCTCATTCCGTTCTGGGGTGTTCTGATCGCCGCGCCGCTGCTGGCCGTGATCTACGCTTATAAAGAGCACCAGGCAAAAGCCGCTGCGAAGTTCTAGCAGTTTGCGGGAGAAATTCTCGCGGTAGCTGCCTTTTGAAAAGGGCCCTGAGGGTGCCCCACCCTCACCTCGCGTTCTTTGCGAGGTTAGGGTGGGGACTTCCCAATAACACGACAACGGCTAGCCATCGCTACGCACTACCAGATATCAGCCATCAGCGG
>QIAH01000030.1:0-12580 GCA_003225465.1 Acidobacteriota bacterium
TGAGTTGGCGGCGCGCGCGCTCCAGCATGCTCTCAGCGTGGATCCGAACAATTCCGTTGCCCATCACTTGCTTGGACAGGCTTACCAGGATATGGGACGCACCGCCGATGCCGAGCGCGAACGCCGAACCTCTCAGCAGCTTCAGGACGTGCAGAACGCAAAGCCGGACTAGCGGACAGGGGCGTCTGCCCACACCGACTGCGTTCTCCTTCGGGCAGGGCCGACGACCCGGCGCTACTGACCAGGCGCTGAAGGTGTGTGCTGTTCCTTGGCGAGGCGGCTGACCATCTCTGGCGGCAATGCATGGAGCAACGCCAGGAACGCGCCGTTCGTCCAACCGAAGCCTACGACGTTCTGCTGGTAGCCAGCGGCAACGTGCGCTTCGGAGGAGCGCGTGGCCACGTTGTATTTTTCGCGGATGGTGCCGTCGCGGCGGAAATTCTCCGCAACCGTGGACAGGAACTCGTAGGACGCGCGATCCGCGTCCTTGTTATACCCATAGCGCCGCAGACCCTCGATAGCAAGCAGTTGGGTGGGCGCCCAGCCGTAGGGATAGTCCCATTGCACGGCGTTATCGCGATTACTCATCGCCAAACCACCCGGTCTTTCGAACACCTCCAGGTTGTGTCTCACGGCCTCGGCTTGTTCCTGGGTCGCGATCCCAGCCCATAGCGGATAGAAGGTAGTGATGTACTCGTAGGTGGAACGCGCGGACGTGTCGAGGTTGTAATCGAAGAACATTCCACGATGCGCATCCCACAGATACTTCTGAATACGTTCCCGCCGCTGCTGCGCGCGCTGTTCCCAGCGTTCGGCATCTTTTTTATGCTTCAGAATCTCGCTGATCTTCTGGAGGTCTTTTTCAGTTTTGTAGAGCAAGCTATTGAGGCAGACGGGCGCATAGTGATGGGTGGCTGCGCCGTATGGCCCGAAGCGGAAGGAAATGTCGAATCCCGACTCGCGCATGGCCCGGTCGCCCTTGTAATAGTCCGCGATGAGTGAGACTTCGCGGGTCGGCTCGCAGTCGGGTTGCGCCATCGTGCGGGCAACATCACACACCTGCACCGCATAGGCCTTGCCCACTTCGGCCTCGCTACTGGCTCCGTCCAGCACGGAAACGTAGTTCCGCCCTGCCTCGTGCAGCAGGAAGTAGCCGGTGACTTTGCGGTAGAAATTGGTTTCGTCCTTCAGGCTCTCGGGGGCCGGTCCGTTGCCAAAGTCGTAATAGCGCGAGAGGCCGGTGTCGCCGGCCAGGTGAGGATCACGATTCCACATCTCATAATCCTGGCTGGCATATTGGTAGCCCTTTACCAGCAGATCGCGGTCATCCTTGCCCGCCGCCTTCTCCGCTTCGTAGACCGCCATAATCATCGAGGTCAAGAACGGCGGCTGGGAGCGCGTGAGGAAATATGTGCGATTCGCATTCAACACCGTCCCATAGTGTTCGATCTCATAGAAGAAGTTCTCCACCATGCCCCGCGCCAGCGCAACTCTCTTGTCTTCGATCAAGCCACGTACGATGAAGTAGCTATCCCAGCCGTACATCTCGTTGAACCTGCCACCTGGGACAACGTAGCTGTTCTCGAGATAGAGCAACCCGGGAGGGGTGATGTTGGTGGTAACCTGGCCCGGGCCGGTGATCGAAACCGGCAACTCGCGAACCTCTACCTTGCAGTGCTTCTGCAGTTGTCGCAGAACATCGGGCACCGGCGAGTGCGCGGGGATATAAAGGATGGACGCCTCCGCCAGCTTGGGGTCGACGACGCTTTCGCAATTGCTCATCGAGCGGGTGAGGGTGTCCCATCCAGTGGAAATGTAATGGAGGATGGGATTGAGTCCGTCGCCAGTATCGGTTGGCTTTGGTTGAAGGGCAAAGGGAGTGGCTGAGAGGCATACCACCACGAATAGAACGATCGCAAGATAACGATCCCGTCGCATGCCCGCAAGTATTCGTTCCGACTTGCCGTTCCACATACGTTCAAAAGAATAGACCAGCAGGTCCAGAAACGAAAGAAGAGCTTCTGGGGGATTTTCCACCCCGAAAGAGGCTTGGGTTGAGGTCGGCGCGCCCTGCTGCTGCATTCCCAAAACTGGCATTGGTTTTTGCGATACACAATTGATTCGTGACTCTCATCACTGAAAAGCGTCCTCGCTAAGGCGCGAAATAGAGTGTTCTCACCCTGCCGATGAAGCGGCCGTGGTCGAGCGAACACGGCCGCGATTCGGGTGCCCGGTCGAGAACCTCGCGAGGCCTCGCGTCCAACTAGCCTCCGACATGGAGTGTGCGACATGAAGCGCATCCTGCTCTGCAGCATTGTTCTTTTGATTTGTCTCCCGGCGTTCGCGCAGCAACCGGACGTCAATCGCTTCACTCTTTTCACGGGCTTCGATTACATGGTCAGCCCAGCCCGCAACCTTACCGAGCGCGGCTTCGAAAGCGACTTCGGTGTCACCCTCAGACCGTGGCTTGCCTTGGGTGCGGATTTCAGCGTCCTGGGCGATGGCGTCATCAGCGGCGCCGGCACGATCAATGGAAGCGAGACGATTTACGCACCCACGCTGATCGCGGCCGCTGGCCAAGGCCTGCCCGTGCCGCCGCCCAGCCTGATCAATGTGCCTTTTTCCTCCCAGACTTACACATTTGCCGCGGGTCCGCAGTTTTACCTGCGCAAGTGGAAGAAAGTAACCCTATTCGCGCGCCCAGGCTTCGGACTGATTCACGAAAGAGCCAGCATCAACGTGCCGCCGCAGCTTGGCGTGCTTCTGGGCGCTCTGGGGAAGCCCGTACCCAGCGCTCATCTGACCGACACAACATACTTTGTCGGAGCAGGCGGCGGGTTCGACCTGAATCTGTCGCGCGGCGTGGGCTTCCGCTTCGCCGCCGACTGGGTCAATACCCATCTGTTCTCCAATTTGCTGACCAACCGGCAAAACTATGTCCGGCTTTCGATGGGACCAACGTTCCGCTGGGGCACATTGGAAGCAAGGTGAATATCGCAAGACTCAACAGAAAAGGGGCAGGTCTAAGCAACCTGCCTCTTCTTTTTATTCAGCGGATTGTGGTTGTTCCGGCGCACTCCGCGCGCCCGGTCAAGCGCGCTGAATCACACTCCCCACAGGTAATCTTCCTGCTGCTCTCCATCATGTTCCCGCACAAAGCGCGGAGGAAATCGGTCGGCGTGCGCGTGACCGCCCTTGGCAAGATACGAAAGCGGAAACTGCGTCGCCAGAGACTCGTTAGCCGCTTCATGACTCGGCATCGCAGCCTGCGCCAACGGCAGAGAGCCCTGCGGCAGCCGCGTGCTTTGCTGCTTCCGAATCATCTCTAAAATCTCGCGATCCTCAATCGCCTTTTTGCTGTCGGCCAGGGAAACGAATTGGCGATACACCGCGTCCAGTTCGCGGCGCTCGAGTGCGAAGCCCAGTTGTTCGCAACGCAGTCCGAGAGCATGACGGCCGGAATGCTTCCCCAGCACCAAGCGCGTGCCGGGAACTCCCACCGACTCGGGCGTCATGATCTCGTACGTGCGCGCGTGCTTGATGACACCGTCCTGGTGGATTCCTGCTTCATGTGCGAAGGCATTGCGTCCCACAATCGCCTTGTTGGGCTGCACTGAGACTCCGGTGATTTCGCTCAACAATTGGCTCGCAGGGAAGATTTCTTCACTGACAATATCCGCAAAGAAGGGGTATTGGTCGGAGCGCACGCGCATGATCATGACCAGCTCTTCCAGTGAAGTATTGCCAGCGCGTTCGCCGATGCCGTTCACGGTACATTCCACCTGCCGAGCGCCCGCATGCACGGCGGCCAACGAGTTGGCGACGGCCAGGCCCAAGTCGTCGTGGCAGTGCGCAGAGATGACCACCCTCTCGATCCCGCGCACCTGCTGCCGGATGCGGGTGATCAACTCCGCAAACTCGGCGGGCACGGTGTAGCCCACAGTATCGGGGATGTTGACCGTCGTGGCTCCGGCCTCGACCACGGCCTGCAAGACTTCGCAGAGAAAGTCCGTGTCCGAGCGAGTGGCATCTTCGGCGGAAAACTCCACGTCATCGCAGAAAGATTTGGCCGAGCGCACGGCGTCGCGCGCTTGCTCGAGACATTCGCGCCGCGAGATTCTTAGCTTGTGCTGGAGGTGAATATCGGAAGTGGCCAGGAAGGTGTGAATGCGGGGATGAGCGGCGGCCTGCACAGCCTGCCAGGCTCGCTCGACGTCTTCGCGGCGGCACCGCGCCAGCGCGGTGATCACAGGTCGCCGCACCTCGCGCGCCACTGCCTGCACGGCGCAAAAATCTCCGTCAGAAGATACCGGGAATCCCGCCTCGATGACGTCGACGCCCAGGCGTTCAAGTTGGTGCGCCATCCGTACCTTTTCGGTTGGCGTCATGCTGCAGCCCGGCGACTGTTCGCCGTCTCGTAAAGTGGTGTCGAAGATTGTTACCCGCTCGCGTTGCGACACGTCGTGCCTCCTCGCCCGTCAAGGGCGTGAATCGATGTGCAAAAATCAAAAGGGCCATCATCCGGTTGCGGATGATGGCCCTTTTAAACTCACCAAAATGTGATGGCTACATCATCCGCTGAATCCTAGGGGTGCAAGCACCAGGCCAAGAATGGCCACGCTAAGGGCGAGTAGCCGCAGTCGCTCCTCCCGTCCGATTCGGTTTGCGTTGGGTGCTGATGGATTCATGGCTGCCACAGCCTCTCAAAAGAGGCGAACTTGTACTTTAGGAGATCGGAGAGGGCGGGTCAATGACGAAGGCCACTTCTGAGACGCAAATTACTGCTTGCAGTCATCAGGATTTTCGATAGGTGGGACGCGGTGTGTTTTGCAACGGAGAGACCTACGATGCCACTTTCGATTCAACGCTCTGTTTCGAGATCTCACGGATCAGCGAGCGGATGTCGCCAAGGACTTGATAATACTCGTACTTTTGCGTGTCGCTGAAGGCCTGAAACACACGGCTGCTTTGCAGATTCGAGAGCGCGCGCTCGACGCGATAGAGCTGGCCAATGGCGTCCAGTCGCTGTTCGACGACTTCCTCCCCAGTCGCAGCTGCCAGAGAAAACGGCAATACGTTATCGGTCGTTGCTTTGACTGCGCAGGGAGCGACGGGCGGGGACGCCCGCCTCTCCACTTTGTCAGTTTGCTCCGCGCTCGAGTAACCGGTGTACATCGAAAACATCACGCTCACAATGTTGACGATCACCCCCAGCACGGCGATCACCGACACGGCGACGATTCCCCAAAAGAGGCCCAGCCAAATGACGTGGCGAAGGGCCGGCAGAAAGGCGAAAAGAGCGGCGACAACAGCGGCGCCCAACGCGACCGCGTAGAAAATGCGCGGGTTCATATTCGAAGCGTACTCCTGCTTTTGTTGGCGGGCAGAAGGAACTCCGCCGTTTGTCGCAGCCTTCTTTCCAAAATGGGAGTAGCCCTACTTCGGCGCGTCACTGCTCGTCCTTTTCGGTCAGAGTATGATTCGCGGCAGGCGACAAATCGACCGCCGATCAATCCATGAAGACCCTCAACGAAGCTTTCTGTACACCATCCATGCGACGGCGTTACGAAGTCTGGTTTCTGCGCCTGGGACTCGCCGATGGCAGTGGGGCATGGTGGTTTCGGTACTTGCTGATGAATCCTGGTCGCGGCGGGTGCCCGGGAAATCCGCAGGGGATGCCGGTTCAGGTGTGGGCGAGCTGGTTTCCTCACGGCGAGAAGCCACAGAGTTTTATTCAGGGCTTCGCGTGGGAGGGGCTTCAGGTGAGCGGCAAAGGGCAGAGTCCCTTCCACTTTCAAATTGCTGACAATGCGATCGATAAGAATTCCTGCCGCGGCGCGCTGGCAGTAGAGGGGCACTCGATTTCGTGGGATCTCCAGTATCGTTCTACCTTCCGCGTCACACTTAGCGCAAAGGGCTGGATCGGCTTCTCGCGCACCCCACATTCGGACGCGGTCTTCTCCGGACACATCACACTCGACGACCGCCGCTTTGAAGGTAATCCTCTGGGATATGGCCTTCAGGGTCACAACTGCGGATACCGGCACCGGAATTTCTGGACGTGGACCCACGCATATTTTGTGCGCACGGGCGCGGCTCCGAGCACGCTGGAGGCTCTCGTCTACGAGATGCCGTTCGGGCTGGTATTTCGCAAGGCCGTGCTCTGGCACGATGGAACGGAATACGTGTTTCGAAACTTGCAGGACATCCGAAGAGGTCGGGAACCGTTCGGGTGGAGTTTTCGATGTTCTGCTGGCAGCGGACTGTCTGTGGACGTGATGGTAGATGGGGCAGGATCAAGCGCACATCGTTTGCCCTATCTTAAGACAAACTGTAGCGGCCGCTTCGAAGTCATAAACAATAGTCTGTCTAAGGCCACGCTGCGGCTGGAGCGTCCCAGCGCTCCCGTGGAGGTACTGGAAACGAGCGCCGGTGCAGTGTTGGAGATGGCGGGTTAGCCGGACACTTGGGCCCGGGCAAGACGCTCGGCGACGATCGCATACGCGGACGCGTTGAACGCCATGCCGATGTGCGTGCCCGGAACTTCAAAGTCAACCTCGTCGTTACGCGTCATGCAATAGCGCCAGTCGACGATGCCATCCTGACGCGTGTAGATCGCGGTCTCCACCACGGAACTGGGCATTTCGCGGCTCAGCGAGTTGATGAAATTGCAGGTGCAACGCCCGGTGTAACACTCCGGCAGAACGCCCTGGCCATGCTCCTGCAGAATTCGCAGGCGTACGGCTTCGGCGGCGAGCAGGACGGTTTTATTCGTCACGGTGCCGCGGAAAGGGGCCGCAAGGGTGATCACCGAGGCCACATCGCGCGGCCGCTGGCCGGCGACTGAGCGCGCAATGACGCCACCCAGGCTGTGCCCAATGAGGTGGATTTTGCGGCCGGTCTCGACCCGAGCCCGAGCAATGGTTTCGTTCAGATGCCGCTGGATGAGAAGATTCGGGCAGTCAGCATTGAGCCCGATGCCGGAAAAGTACGGACGGTAACCGATTCGGCCCAGCCAGCCGTGGAGTTCCATCAAGTAGAGATCCGTCCCGAGGAATCCCGGAATGATGACCACGGCAGAGCCATCGCCCGGAGGCACGCCCATTCCGTAGTACACCGGCGTGGCATGCAAAAGGAGAATCTCGGCCGCAAACAACGCCTCGGTCCAGGGCACGATTTCGCCCTTTGAATGACGTTTAGGGGTGTTCCTGCGACTAACCCGTTTGATTCGTTTTGTGATTCTTCTCTGTGTGCCCAAGTTCATCCCGAGTATTGTTTTGCATCCACGCGAACTGGAAACACCCGGTGAATGCCTTAGCCGCTGTGGATTATAACCTGACGTTTTGCGCACGCTCCATAGCAGATTCGGTGCGGTGCGCCGGACGCTCCAATAGCAGATTCACCTCCTCACGCGTTTTGCACGCTTCGCTCGGGCTGGCCGTTTGAGACGAGCTTCGAGTTCAGAGACGCGCTTGCGCAACTCTTCGGCTTCTTTACTGTCTGTTCGCGCCTGCGGTGGCGCCGATGGAACCAGAAATTTCTTCATCATGTCCATGGGCGAGAGGATCGCGGACTGTACATCTCCCAAGCGGGTCTGCACCGCATCCTGCACCTTCTGATAAGCGTCGAAGGCCGATTTCAGATACCACATCACGAATTCCTGACGTACTTCGTCAGAGGCGACGATCAACTGCCGAAGCAACTCGAGGGGCAGGCCAGTGGGTTTGTCCTTGGCGTCCTCGGTGATGATCTGCGTGAGCGTCACCCGCGTTAAGTCCTTGCCTGTCTTCGCATCCAGCACCTGGACATCCTTGCCTTCGCGAATGAAAGCGGCAATATCGTCCAGATTCACGTAACGGCTGCCCGCTGTGTCGTAGAGGCGCCGGTTGCCGTATTTCTTGATGATCACGCTGCCCGGTTTCATTTTGGGCCTAAGGAGCTATGTTGCTCTGCACAATTAGTGAATAGATATTGACATAAAACCAGCAGGTTCGTACAGTTTAATTGATGCTGCAGTGCAGCAATTATTGCAATTTGGAGGTGTCCGATGCCAGCAGCCGAAAGAACGGAGTCTCGCATTCATCCCAGGGAGTCTTCCTTCGTTGCTCTACTGACGGGGTGGGCCCAGCAGGGTGTGCAGAGTTTCTTCGCAACACAGCGCATTCTCCTGGATCTTGCGATGCGGCAGAATGCCAGCATTATGCAATCCGTCCGGCAGCAACTGTCGGATCCGCATCACTCTCCCACTGCTATTCTCGGCGAAGTTGCTGGTGACGGCATCAACAACTTCCTCGAAGGGCAGAAAGTTCTTCTCGAACTGGGACAAAAACAGAATGAGATTCTCATGACCGGTGTGAAGGAACGGATTGGAGATTGGCCCCCTGCCCAGGCCGTTGCGGACCTTCTGCAGCGTAGCGTGGATACGTTCGTACGGATGCAGCAGGAGTTCCTCAAGATCGCCGGCAAACAGACCCACACCTGGATCGAGGCCGCCAAAGCCGGCAAACCATATCAGAGCGAGGACTTAGTGACAATGGCTCGCGAAGGTATGGAAAAGTTCGTGAAGGCCCAAAAGGAATTCATGGACGTGATTGCCGACGAAACCGCGAAAGCCACGGGCGCCAAACACACCAACGGTGCCAAGAAGATGAAGAAGACCGAAGTGGCCCAGCTGGCGAGGGAAGCCACGGAGTCGTTCATTGATGCCCAGAAGAAGCTGGTGGACCTGGCCGGGCAGCAGATGAACACCGGCGTGAAGACCGCAGGCAAGGCGCTGGAATTGTTGAAACCATTCCCTTTCCTGCCGTTGGGAGAGCTGACGCGCGAGGGCGTGAAGAGCTACGTTGATGCTCAGCGGGCGCTGATGGATGTGATGGTCAGACCCGCGATGGAGCACAAGCGCACCGGGAAACGCCCGCCGAAGCGGGCGGTCCGCGCGAAGAAGGCGGCGGCAGCCGTCGCCTGATTGCCGTGGGCTGAAAAGCAAAGGCCCGCGGCCATCGTGAGCCGAACCTGGCAAGCATGGAACGCGGGCCACAGGCAGTCGAAGGAGTGTGTGCAGGAAAAGTTCAGTAGCTTTCCTGCTAACAAGTACCGACGCTGGTTGCTCATGCATGAACATGAGTGAGCGAACAAGTGTGCATGCGGACGCGTCGATACTGGTGAACTCTACCAGCACCGCTCCTTCGACTTCCACAGTCGACACGCTACACTCCTGATTCCACAAGTCGGGATGTCAGCGATCTCACCCCACTGTGACTTGTCCGCGCGTCCGGGCACGACAGGTCAGTTCCGTCACGCGTCTGTGTCCGCCTGTCAGGAAGCGGGTTTCGGAGAAAGCTAACCTCTCAACCGACTGCGAGGCGTGTATGAAACTTCCCCTAACTCCCATTCGGTTCTTGCGCTATGCCCGCGAGCAATTCCCGCAGAAGGTGGGCGTGATCTGCGGCGAAGAGCATTTCACGTACGCGCAGTTCGCGGATCGCGCTGCTCGCCTGGCGGAAGCACTCCGTGAACTTGGAGCTCTACCAGGCGACCGCATCGCTTTTCTCAGCACCAACTGTCATCGACTGCTTGAAGCGTATTACGGCGTGCTGGAAGCTGGGTGCGTGCTTCTGCCCCTCAACATTCGTCTGAGCCCGGAAGAGCTGGCATTCGTCATCAATGATGCGCAAGCAAGATTTCTGTTTATCGATCCGCTGTTCTTACCGCTGGTAGAATCTCTCCGGGCAGCAGTCGTTTCCGTCGGATTTTTCTTTGTGCTTCAGGGCCAGCCCAGACTTGGTTGGCTGGCACCCGTGAACTACGACGACCTGTTGTCCGATGTGTCTCCGTTTAATTGTGACTTCACGCGCATCGACGAGGACTCTGTCGCCGAGCTTTTCTACACCAGTGGAAGCAGCGACCGTCCAAAAGGCGTGATGCTCACCCATCGCAGCGTGTACCTGCACGCACTGTCGGTCATTGCCGCCGGACAAACCTCCCCCAATACGCTCGGCGACATGTCCTGCCGGTCCGTGCTACTACATACCATCCCGCTGTTCCATGCCAACGGATGGGGCACAGCGCACACCATCACCCTCGTTGGCGGCACCCATGTGATGATCCACCACTTCAGTCCCACCGAAGTCTTCCGCCTGATTGAGAGCGAGCGTGTGACGACGTGCGCCATGGTGCCCACCATGGTGAACGCTCTGGTGCATTCGCCGGAGCGGGAAAGGTACGATCTCAGCAGCCTGCAGCTCATCACCATCGGCGGCGCCGCCTCGTCCCCGGCATTGGTGAAGGAAGCCGAGCAGAAGTTGGGCTGCCTTTGCATTTCGGGCTATGGCTTGACCGAGACTTGCCCCACTCTGGCCAAATCGGCTGCGAAAGCAGATTCGGATTGGGGCGGAGAGCAGCGTTATGCGGCGCAGGCGATGACGGGGTTCGCCATTCCAGGCGTGGAACTGCGGGTACTCGATCCCAATGGGAATGAGGTTCCTCACGACGGCACAGCCATGGGCGAAATCGTGGTGCGGGGCGATGCCGTCATGGAGGGCTACTGGAAACAACCTGAGGCGACTCGAGCCGCGATGGAAGGCGGCTGGCTCCATACCGGTGACATTGCCACGATCGATGCAAATAGTTATCTGCGCGTGGTGGATCGCAAGAAAGACATCATCGTGAGTGGTGGTGAGAACATTTCGTCGCTGGAGATCGAGAAGGCGCTGGTTTCGCATCCAGCTATCTACGAGGCGGTGGTGATTCCCGTTCCCGACGAGAAATGGGGAGAAGCTCCGAAAGGCCTGGTGGTGCTAAGGCCAGGGGCCCAGGCCACGGAAGCCGAACTCTTGCAGTTCTGCCGCTCGCTGCTGTCCCACTATAAGTGCCCGCACTCGATCGCATTCCTCGAAAGCTTGCCGAAGACGGGAACCGGCAAGATCCTGAAGAGAGAACTGCGGCAGAAATACTGGATGACTGAGAAGAGTACCGTGTCATGAACCTCAATCAATCAGGCCCTGATAGGAGTGAACTATGGCGACTGTGACTGCAATGCCCAATGTCAAAATCGCTGGCGGCAGCTTCCTGATTGAGGAGCGCAAGCCAGAGGAAGTATTTACTCCTGAAGATTTCACCGAGCAGCATCTGCTGATCGCGCGCACGGCGGAAGAGTTCGCGATCAAGGAAATCGTCCCCAACATCGAAAAGCTCGAGCACAAGGATTTCGCGCTCCTGCGCGAATTGGTGCGGAAAGCAGGTGAGCTCGGATTGAGTGGCGCCGACGTCCCCGAGCAGTACGGCGGCATGGAACTCGATAAGGTCACCTCCGCACTGATTGCCGACCGTCTCGCGCGCTATGGAGGTTTCAGCGCCACCTGGGGCGCTCATACCTGTATCGGAACGCTGCCTATCGTCTATTTCGGCACTGAGCAGCAGAAGAAAAAGTACCTGCCTGGATTGGCTAGCGGCGAAACCGTAGGCGCATATGCCCTGTCCGAATCGTCATCGGGTTCCGATGCGCTGAATTGCCGCACCAAGGCGCACCTTTCCGGCGATGGCAAACACTACGTCCTGAACGGCGAGAAGATGTGGATTACCAATGCAGGTTTCGCCGATCTTTTTATTGTGTTCGCGAAGGTGGATGGAGAGAAGTTCACCGCCTTCATCGTGGAACGCCAATTCCCGGGCTTTTCCGTAGGCGCGGAAGAGCACAAGATGGGGATTCGCGGCTCCTCTACCTGTCCGCTCATCCTCAATGACTGCAAGGTTCCGGTGGAGAACGTCCTCGGCGAAATCGGTAAGGGACACGTGATCGCCTTCAACGTTCTCAACGTGGGCCGCTTCAAACTGGGTGCCGGGTCCGTCGGCGCGGCGCGGCATTGCCTCGAGAGCACCATCGCGTACGCTAAGCAGCGCAAGGCGTTCAGCAAGGTGATCGCCGACTTCGGCCTGGTTCGCGAGAAGATTGCCAACATCGCGGTCGGCATCTTCACGGGCGAGGCGATGGCTTATCGAACCGTTGGACAAATGGATGCAGCCATCTCGCAATTGGGCGAAAGCCAGTCCGACATGGCCGCGATACGGAAACTGATCGACGAGTATGCCGTCGAGTGCTCGATCCTCAAGGTTTGGGGATCGGAATTCCTCAACTACGTGGTCGACGAGATGGTGCAGATCTACGCTGGATACGGCTTCGTCGAAGAATATCCGGCGGAACGCAACTACCGCGATTCGCGCATCAATCGCATTTTCGAAGGTACCAATGAAATCAACCGCCTCGTCATTACCGGCTTTCTGTTGAAGCGGGCAATGTCCGGGCACCTTCCCTTGATGCCGGCGATCAAGAAGCTCATGGATGAAGTTCTCTCTGGCGCGCGCCCCGAAGAAATGGAAGGTCCTCTGGGCGAGGAACGGAGACTGGTCGCGTCCGCGAAAAAAATCGGCTTGTTTGCGGCGGGCGTCGTCACGCAGAAATACATGCGGGCGATTCAGGACCAGCAGGAGATCATGGGCGCGATCGCCAATATCGCAATGGAAACATACGCCATGGAATCGGCCGTGCTCCGCGCATGCAAACTGGTGGCGCGCGACGGAGAGT
>QIAH01000030.1:12707-20880 GCA_003225465.1 Acidobacteriota bacterium
AAGTACGAACCGTTCGACAGCATCGCTTTGCGGCAGAAGATCGCGCAACGAGTGATCGAAGCTGGGAGATACGTGCTGGCCTAGCTTCGCGATCGCCGCGATATGTGCGGTGCCGACCGGGCCTGTCCTCCAGAGGCCTTGCGCTCGTCGCGACCGGCGAGTGCCAAGTCTGCATCGCCAGGGACGGATCTTGGACGCAGCCGAGAAGGCTGCTTGGACGCGAGGGGTCGACCAGGTCCAGGATCCGTCCTTCTTCTTTCCGTACGAGATAGCACCCGCTCCGTGATGTTTTTCCACTGCACAAACGTTCCATATCACCGTCAAGGGTGACCCACGCCACGGAATCGAAGCGCGCGTGGTGTTTAAGTTGTGCAAGGTTCCCAGATCAACCTGGACAGCGAGAAAATCTTATGAATCTTCGCAAGTGGTCACAGTCCGAGGTTGAGTACGGTCGCAAGGTTCTGAATTCTGGGCTGGCGGGAGCACGTTCCGGTCAAGAAGCGTTCCTCCATGGAAAACCCCTCACTCCTTTCCTTGGCAAAGTAGTTCGAAATGCGTCCACACCAGCTGCTGTGGGAGCTGTCCTTGGCATCTTGAGCAGTTTTCCAGGACAACATCCTAGGTGCGCAAAGAGAGCGCTTGCTTTTGGCGTTCTCGGTTGGTCTATCGGACTAGGCATGGGCATCGTTTGGCAAAGCCGCGACCTGACAGTATGTGCGGCCGACGGTGCTCTGAGGAATATTGGTAGGGTACGCGATGAGCACTGGCTGGAGACACATCCAATCGATTACGCATAAGATCTAAGCCAGGCTTTGTCGCTATACATGAAGATCGAAAACTTACCCTGCAGCGCAAATCGAGCAATAGTCTCGCAGGGCGCTTCCTGAACGAAGAATGATCCCGCCCCAAAATGCAATAAGGGGGCGGCAATGGTCACGATCGAAGTAGTACCCCAGCAGGTTCGGATCCCGCTTGCCACAGAAAACCTCAGCGCTGAGCGGATCGCGTACCTCGACGGACTTCTCCAACAAGCCAGAAACGCCGCCGCGGTCTTTACCCAATACACACAAGAAGACGTCGACCGCATCGTGAAGCCAATGGTTGTCGCCGGCCTGGAGCAGGCGCAATACCTCGCGCGACTTGCGGTCGAGGAAACCCGGCTTGGGGTGATGGAAGACAAAGCCCTGAAGAACATGGTCGCGACCGAGTTTGTCTACAACTACGTCAAGGACAAGCGAACGGTTGGCGCGATTCGCGAATTCCCGGAACGCGGTCTGGTCGAGGTCGCGGAACCCATCGGCATCATCCTTTCGCTCACACCTATCACCAATCCGACTTCGACGGTTCTCTTCAAGTGCATCATGGCGATCAAGACGCGGAATGCGGCAATTTTCAGTCCGCATCCGAATGCCTGGCACTGTTGCCACGAAGCCGTGCGGATTATGTATGAGACGGCGCTGAAGCACGGCGCTCCGGAGGGCGTCTTCACGTGTCTCGAATCGCACGGCCTGCAGGACAACGCGTACCTGATGCGCCACAAAGATGTCGCCCTGATTGATGCCACGGGCGGGCCGGGCGTGGTGAAAGCCGCTTACAGTTCGGGCAAACCGGCATTGGGTGTGGGGCCAGGAAACACACCCGTGTATCTGGAGAAAACCGCCGACCTGAACATGGCGGTGGTCGACATCATCACTTCCAAGACATTCGACAACGGAACGATCTGCGCCTCCGAGCAGACGTTGGTGATGGACGACGAGATTTATGACCTCGCGCTGAAGAAGTTCGCGGAACTGGGCGCGCATATCTGCAACGAGAAAGAGACAAAGGTCTTGGAGCGCACTGTCATCGATCCGGAAACCGGATTCATGCAGCCGATAGCGGTCGGACAGAACGCCACGGACATTGCGCGCATGGTTGGGATTCCGGTCAAGCCGAATACCAAGCTGCTGATTGCTCCAATTCAGGGTGTGGGACGGGAATATCCGTTGTCGGCCGAGAAACTATTCCCGGTGCTTGCGGTCTATCGCGCGAAATCTGTTGACGAGGCATTGAAGGTTTGCGTGGACGTAAATCACGCTGGTGGGATCGGGCATACCGCGGTCGTATTCTCGCGCAATGATGAGGTCATCCGCAAGTTCGCCGACGTCATCAACGCCGGGCGCATCATCGTCAACTCGCCGGGATCGATCGGAGCGTTCGGCGGCGTCTACAACGATATGGTGCCGACCTTCTCGTTTGGATGCGGGACGGGCGGAGGCAACAGCACGATGGACAACGTCAATGTCTATCACTACCTCAACATCAAGCGCGTAGCCCAGAGGACACAGGCGCATATGTGGTTCCGTGTTCCCAATCAGATCTACTTCAACATGAATGCCGTCGAGAACTTGCGCCGTCTCGAATCAACTTCCACCATCATTATTACGAACCCCGCCATGGAGCACATGGGGCATGTGGATATTGTGCGGCGGCATATTCCCGCGCGGACCCTGGTTCATGTTTCGGTCATCCCGGATGCCGAACCCGAGGTCACGGTCATCCAGCAGGGGGTCGAAGCCCTGCACTTCTACAAGGCGGACCAGATCATCGCGCTGGGCGGCGGATCGGTGATTGACGCCGCCAAGATCATGAAGTTGAAGTACGAATCGCCGGATGCGGATCTCGAAGAACTGGCCGCGCCCTTCATGGATATCCGCAAGCGCGTGGTCGAGTATCCAACCACGAAAATCAATCGGGCGCGGCTGGTGGCGATTTCCACGACCAGCGGCACGGGAAGCGAAGTCACTCCCTTTGCCGTGCTGACCGACAAGCTGGCCGGGCGGAAGGTCACGCTCGCGGATTATTCACTCACTCCCGACGTGGCCATCGTCGATCCGCAGTTCGTGATGTCGATGCCGAAGGTGCTGACGGCCGATACCGGCATCGACTGCCTGACGCATGCGCTCGAAGCTGCAGTGTCGATTTACGCTTCGCCCTACACCGACTCTAACGCGATGCAAGCGATAAGGCTGGTCTTCAAGTACCTGCCGATCGCGTATCAGCATCCGCATGATGAAGAGGCACGCAGCATGATGCACAACGCAGCCTGCATCGCTGCGATCGCCTTCTCGAATGCCGCCGTGGGCGTCAATCATGCCCTGGCACACGCATTCGGAGCGCGCTTTCATGTAGCCCACGGGCGGGCGAACGCCCTGATGCTGCCGCATGTGATTGCGTTCAACGCGTCCGTTCCGACCAAGTTCATGCCCTCCCCCAACCAGCGTGGATATATCGCACATAAGAAATACGCCACGATCGCCGATTTGCTGAGCCTGGGAGGCTCCACGATCGACGAAAAAGTAAAGAAGCTCATTGCCGCAACCGAAAAGCTGCTCGACCAATTGGCCATTCCGCATTCGATCGCAGAACTGGGAATCTCGCGAGAAGCATTTGGGCAAGCGATGCCCGACCTGGCCAAGATTGCTTTTGATGATCCTTCCTGGCGCGCAAATCCGCGCATGCCCCTGGTAAGCGAACTGGTGCAGCTTTTCTGGAGCGCTTATGAAGGATGGGGTGGGGCCGGCACTCACAAACACTCAGCATGAGGGAAGGCTGACCTATGGCTGCGATTGCTGAATTTTTCAAAATCGATGGAGATCGCGTTGCGGAATGCATCCATGAAGCTCACATGCAGCTGGATACAGCCCGCGACCAAACGACTCTGGATTTCTCTTCCGTGCTTCGCATCAGCCCGAAGGACCTGCGCGCGATGGAAGAACTGGTCGAGCGCGCAGACAACCAGTCGGTCAAGGTCGTGCTCTGCGGAGTGAACGTCGACATCTACAAAGTGCTCAAACTGGTCAAGCTGACAGCTCGATTCAGCTTTGCGTCAAACGGCGCAAGTTCAATCGAGGCACATCAAGAGGAGAGCGGCCATGCGGAAGCAACCGAGTGAAGATCGCCTTTCCTGGGGCGACAGTGTTTTCCTCAACCTGGAGCGCGAGGGAATGCCGCTCAACGTCGCATGCCTGAGTGTGTTCGAAGGCGATCTCTGCTTCGACGAGTATCTTCACTTCGTCGAATCAAGATTGCCTCTGATTCCGCGGTACCTGAAACGCGTGGTTGCCCCTCCGCTGAATGCCGGTCTTCCCAATTGGGACTACGATCCCGACTTCGACATCCGCAATCACGTTCGGGAAGCCACCCTCAAGCATGGTACCGATGCAGAGCTAAAGACCTTGACGGGAAAACTGGTGAGCAGGGTGATGGATCGGCAGCGGCCGCTCTGGGATATGACGCTGGTCCGCGGACTCAAGAGAAATCGAACGGCGCTGGTCGCACGCATGCACCACTGTCTTGCGGACGGAATAGCCGGTGTCGGCATCATGAGTGTGCTGATGGATCCGAGTCCAGCGGTCCCGACTCTGCCAAAACGGAAGCGCCCCTTCCGAATTCCCGCGCCATTGGATCCCGTATCTTCCCTGGTTGAGAGCCTCACCAGTTCTTACTCCAGCTTTATGGACCGTGTCCTTTCAGCATGGGCGAACATGCTGAATATCACTGAGCGCACTCTGGCTAACGGCGCAAATCCTCCGAGTGACGAGGCCTCCCGCCTGATGCCGGAAGTCACCGCCCCCACCGAGCGCCTCTTTTTCAACACCATTTATCGCGGACCACAGAAGTTCGCCTGCACGGAAATCGCGCTCGATGAAATCAAAGCCATTCGTCAGACCTGCGGCGCGAGCGTAAACGATGTTCTGCTTACGCTGGTAACGGCCACGATCCGCCGCTACTCCGAACTTCATGGAGACCGGGTGAAGGGACGCCTGTTCCGCGTCATGGTTCCCGTGAACCTGCGCGGAAACAACACCGGCCCCTCTCAGCTTGGCAACTGCATCTCGCTGGTGCCAGTCACCATTCCACTCGATATCCGCAATCCGAAAAAACTGCTGACCGCGGTTCATCGCAGAACCGAGTTTCTGAAGCGGGCGCACGCCGCCGAGTTCGTCAGCCTGGCGAGCGGCTTGATTGCTGTTCTCCCCAATCCGCTGCAAGCCTTTCTCGGCCCGCAGATCAGCCGCCTGCCCATCACGCCATTCAACATGGTCTGCACCAACGTGCCCGGCCCGCAGTTTCCGCTCTACCTGTTCGGGCACAAGATGCTGCAGTGGTATCCCTATGTCCCCATCGGAGGGGAACTGGCTCTCAACTGCGCCATCCTGAGCTACAACGGCATGGTTTATTTCGGCTTCAGTGGAGACGTCCATATTTCTCCCGATCTGAACCGGCTTGAGAAATTCCTGAAGCTGAGCCTTTCGGAGCTACGCGAGGCGGTTGGGCTCTCGCCGAGTCCTGAGAAACCGCAACGCAAGCGGAGCGCTCCAAAACAACGAAAAAAAGAAGAGACGCCGTCCGCTACCCAAACACTACGCGTACCCATTGAACTCCCAGCACAACAGCCCGCAGTGAAGTCAACCGACGCACCGCGGCCCATTAGCGAAGAGAAGCCGGTCTTGATGCAGCAGACCGCGTAACGTTTCCGGACCTGTCCAGGTGAAGGTTGGGCAGGCACCCAGGAGATCAAAAACATGCAGGGCCCCCAGGAAGTATCGCAGGTGATCTCCCTGTTCGAGTCTGCACGAGCCTTATTGATCGCGATGCACCTTGCAGGCCTCGGATGTTTCGCCTACATCGTGTGGCGCAGGCTCGTGCCCCTCATGCGAGGCGAGCGCGACTGCCGTTTCGATCGTCCCTGGACCCGCCTGACCAGAGTCGCTCAGTTCTGGTTCGGACAGTGGAAACATCCGCGTTATCCCACCGCGGGGATCCTTCACATCCTTATCTTTACCGGCTTCATTCTGCTGGTGGTCCGATCCTTCTCCACGCTTCTTGTCGGTCTCTCCAGCAAAGTTCTGACCCCGGGGTTTTCCGGCGCCGCCGGACACTTTTACGACGTGGCCACCGACTACGCGGCAACCGTCGTCTTTCTCTGCGTGCTGGTCGCAATGGTGCGCCGCCTGGTTTTCAAGCCGGCCCGATACGCAGTCCCGCCACGCTACGGCAAGGCTCACACTGCCGACGCCATTTTCCTGCTGGCATTGATTGCGCTCTTGATGGCGGCGGATAGTCTCTTTGTTGCTGCTGCGGCCCAGGCATCAGGCGCGCACGAGTCGCTGGCCTTCTTCTCGTTGCCCTGGGCGTTTCAGCTTGTACTTGACTCGACCTCGCGAGTGACAGCCGCGAATCTTTGTTTCGGCGCATACGTTTTGCACGCTTTTGCGTTCTATTTTCTCCTCTGCTACCGGCCATTCGGAATTCAGTTCCACGTCGAGACGTCGCTCTTCAACGTGTATTTTGCCAAGCTGGATCGCGGCACAGTGAAGCCGGTGCGCTGGGGAGTCGACGACAAGCAACTGGAGCAAGTCAAGCACTTCGGCGTGAAGGCCTTCGAAGACTTCACCTGGAAGCACATGCTCGACTTCTACTCCTGCGCCGATTGCGGACGCTGCTCCGACAACTGCCCCGGAAACATCGTCGGGCGGCCGATCTCGCCCCGCTTCATCAGTATCAAGGCAAGGGACTATGCCTTCCAGCACTACCCGATGTTCGGCAAGGCAGAAAACGGCAAACCGGTCATCGGCAGTCTCTATTCCGAGGACGAAGTCTGGTCGTGCACGACCTGCGGCGCCTGCGAAGAAGAGTGTCCGCTGCTGATCGAGAACATCGACAAAATCGTCGATCTGCGGCGAGGCCTGATCGATGATGGCAACGTTCCCCAATCCCTGCAAAAGCCGCTCAAAGCCCTGGAGAGTCGCGGCAATCCGTACGGCAAGATGGAAAAGAAGAGGGGTGAGTGGGCCAGCGCGAAAGACTTTCAGCAGACCTGCCGCGTCCGAACCCTCGATAACAACGGCGCGGCCACTCTCTACTTCGTCGACAGCGTCACCTCCTACGATGACCGGATGCAGTCGATCGCGCGCGCCACGGCACGCATCCTCGAATCCGTCGGAGAGAACTTCGGCATCCTCGGCGCTGGAGAAAAAGATAGCGGGCACGAAGTCCGCCGCTTTGGCGAAGAGACGCTGTTCATGACGCTGCGCGATCACAATGTCGAGGCTATCAAGAAGTCGGGAGTGAAACGGGTCGTTACCGCCGATCCGCACGCCTTCAATGCGCTGAAGCACGACTACAAGGATGTCCCACCGGTTGAACACATCAGCCAGGTGATCGCGCGCGATATCAAAGCTGGGATGCTCAAGTTCCGCCCGATCGATCAAAGCGAGAACGTCTACACCTATCACGACCCTTGCTATCTCGGCCGCCACAACCAGGTCTATGACGATCCGCGCGATGTGCTCGATGCCATTCCAGGCCTGAAGCGGGTCGAGATGCAGCGCTCGCGCGATCGCTCGTTCTGCTGCGGCGGCGGCGGGCTCATGTTGTTCTATGAGCCGAAAGAAGAACAGCGCATGGGCGTGAAGCGAGTCCAGATGGCAGCCGACGCGGGCGCCAACGTGATCGTGACGGCGTGTCCGTTCTGTATGGCCAACATCGAGGATGCCATCAAGGTCGCAGGTTTGGAAGGAAAGATGACTGCCATCGATTTGGCGGAACTGGTGGACCAGCAGATGGTCCGGCCTGGTCCGCAACCGGCAGCTACCACTCTGGGAGGTTGAAACGTGGAAATTCTAGTGTGCGCACGCAGGGTACCCGATACGTCGGAAAACGAAATTTCACTGAACAGCACCGGCAACGATATCGAGCGCGACGAGCTGGTCTATTCGGTGAACGAGCCGGATAACTACGCGGTCGAAGAAGCGCTGCAGATCGTCGCTCGCGTCGGCGGCAAAGTCACCGTGGTCACAGTCGGTGGGGAGGACGATGAGGAAATCCTCCGCCGGGAGATGGCCATGGGAGCAACCCACGGAGTCCTGATCTCTGATCCCGCGTTCGCAGGCTCTGATGGCCGGGGGATTGCCGCGATTCTGAAAGGCTTCGTGGCCAAAGGAAATTACGACCTCATCCTGACCGGAGTGCAGGCCGAAGACGGCGCCGCACAGGTGGGCGGAATGCTGGCCGCCATGCTTGATTATCCCTTTGCGTCGCTCGTGAACTCGATCGAGATCCTCGATGGCAAGAAACTAAAAATCAGCCGCGAAATTGAAGGCGGCAATCGCGAGATCAGCGAAATCGA
>QIAH01000031.1:0-16767 GCA_003225465.1 Acidobacteriota bacterium
TACCTATTTCGACCTCTGGATGACGCGGCTGGTGGGCTTCTTGCCGGATCTTTCCGAATGCGTGGTTTGCGGAAGGACGCTCAACGGCAGCCGAGCTTACTTTCACGCATTGGCCGATGGGCTGATGTGTCCAGAGGATAAGCGGCTGGCATCTTCTGAGATTTCGAGCGAGTCGCGCGGGTTGGCGGCTCAGATGTTTCGGGCTCCGGTGGAAAGCTTTTCTGCGGCAGGGTGGCCGAAATCGAAGGGCTCGGATCTGAGAAAGTTTCTATTGCAAATTCTCGAGCGACATATTGAGCAGAAGCTGGTGACTGCGGGGATGCTGGAGAAGATTAGCTAGGAGCTGCGAGCTGCGAGCCACGAGCTTTGAGCTACGAGCAAGATTGGTCGCGATTGAAGCTCGTGCAAAAAGCAGGGCCTTCGCTTCTCTGAGGATGACGAGCAATAAGTGATGGTTTCCCAATCCAAATCGCTGACGTTTCAAGAGCTCATCCTGAAGCTCCAGACGTTTTGGGCGCAGCGTGGGTGCGTGCTGCAGCAGCCTTACGACGTTGAAGTGGGGGCGGGCACCATGGCGCCGGAGACCTTCCTGCGTGTGCTCGGGAATCAGCCTTACAAAGTAGCGTACTTGCAGCCTTCTCGGCGTCCAGCAGATGGGCGTTACGGCGAGAATCCCAACCGCTTGTTTAAGCACACGCAACTGCAGGTGATCCTCAAGCCTCCTCCGGAAAATGTTCAGGAACTTTATCTCGAGTCATTGGGCGCGATTGGGATTGATCTTCGACAACACGACATCAAGTTCGAAGAAGACAACTGGGAATCGCCAACGCTCGGCGCCTGGGGGATCGGCTGGCAGGTGATGCTCGATGGGCTCGAGATCACGCAATTCACTTATTTCCAGCAATGCGGAGGAGTCGACCTGCTGCCGATTTCCGCCGAGCTCACCTACGGGTTGGAACGGATCGCGGCATTTCTGCAGGATGTTGATTCGATTTACGACATTGTTTGGGCAAGGGATCCGGAAACTGGACATCCGACCACCTATGGTGAAGTTCGGTTGGCGGAAGAGTTGCAGTTTTCCGTCTACAACTTTGAAGCTGCAGATGTGCCAAAGACGTGGAGGCATTTCGAAGTCTACGAGGCCGAGTGCCGGGCGCTGCTCGATCGTTATGCAGAGCTGACTAAGGCTAAGCCGCAGGTGCCTGCTGCCGAGAAAGAGCGATTTCCGCTACTGGCCGCTTATGATTTGTGCCTGAAGTGCTCGCATCTTTTTAATATTCTGGACGCGCGCGGTGCTATTTCTGTTACGGAGCGTGTCGGTGTGATTGCGCGGGTGCGGGCATTGGCGGTCGGGATCGCCAAGGCGTACCTGCAGCAACAGGCGGGGCAATCGGAGAGTGCGGGTGAGGAAGAACCTGCGGCCCCCGTCAAGACTGTCAAAACAGGCCGAGGGAAGAAGGAGCCCGCGCAGGTTGGGTAGACGTTGGGACACCGCCCCCAGAATATTCGCTGAATACCTCCACTCACGCATTCAAGAACCAGCTGATGCTTCAAAAAATCAGTGCTGGATGTGACCGTGCCCACATTTACCAGTGTGGCTGCGCGGAGAAAATAGAAAGATTAATCGATGCCCGACTTTCTGCTTGAGATCGGTTGTGAAGAGATTCCAGCCCGCCTGATTGAAGCAGGCTCGCTGGAATTGAGGGAGCGCGTGGGTAAGCTGCTGGAGCGAGAGCGGCTTGCTCCTAAAGGGGCGATTGCATTCCTTGATACGCCTCGCCGGCTTGCGGTGCTCGCATCGGGAATTCCCGCGGCGCAACCGGATGTCACCGAACAGATCACCGGCCCGTCTCTTGCGGTTGCCTATAAGGATGGTCAGCCGACTGCGGCGGCACATGCTTTCGCTAAGAAGGCGGGAGTCGAGGTCTCCCAGTTGGAAAAGGCGAGCACTCCGAAAGGCGAATACCTTTCTGCGAAGGTTACAAAGAAAGGTCGCGCTGCCAGCGAGATTCTAGCGGAGCTCCTGCCGAAAGAAATCCAGTCCATCTACTGGCCTAAGAACATGTATTGGCGCAAGTCCAGCGAGCGTTTTGTGCGCCCGGTGCGATGGCTGGTTGCGTTGCTCGATGCGGAGGTGATCCCGCTGGAGTTCGATGGCATACGCGCAGGGAACAATTCTCGCGGACACCGCATTCTGGCGGACGGCGCCGTACAGATCCCGAGCGCCGGAACGTCTTACGTAGATGCTGTCGCGGCAGCCAAGGTGCTGGGTCGCGGGGAACGACAGCAACAGATCCGCAAGGCACTCGATGTAGCTACGCGGGCGATTCCGGGTGCGCGCTGGCGCGAAGACAAGGCCTTGCTCGACACCGTCGTCAATCTCACCGAATTTCCCTCGGTAATCCTGGGGAATTTTGATCCGCAATTTTTGGAGTTGCCGGAAGAAGTGTTGGTCACGGTCATGCGTGATCATCAAAAATATTTTGCGGTGGAGGACGCGAGCGGGAAGCTGGCGCCGCATTTCCTGGCTGTGCTGAATACCGATGCCGATCGCGAGGGCACAATCCGACATGGCAATGAAAGGGTTCTCCGCGCGCGGTTCAATGATGCGCGTTTCTTCTGGCAAACCGATCAAAAGCAATCCCTGCGCGATCGTCTCGACTTGCTGAAACATGTGACATTTCAGAAAGAGCTGGGCAGCTACTACGACAAGACTATTCGGACACAACGGCTGGCCAGTTGGCTTTCGGAAACCGTGAAACAAGCAGGGTTCGCGATTCGACCAGGGATCGTGCACAAAGCCGCGTGCTTGGCAAAAACAGATCTCACGACCGAACTCGTTAAGGAATTCACCGAACTGCAGGGCATTGTGGGCGGACTGTACGCGCGGGTGCAGGTGCTGGACGAGCATATGAATGACGATGTCCGCCAGGGCATTTCGACCGCCATCTACGATCATTACAAGCCGCAATCCATGGATGACTCGGTGCCACGGACGGTGGAGGGCGCTGTGCTCTCGATCGCGGATAAGGCCGACAGCATCGCGGGTATGTTTGCGTTGGGCCTGATTCCCAGCGGCTCGAAAGATCCCTTTGGCCTGCGCCGGCAGGCGAATGGCATCGTGAAGACGATCGCTGAGCACAAGTTGCCAGTCCAGCTTGGGGCGCTTATGCAGGATGCGCGGATCCGGTATCACGGGTCGGATGCGGAGAAACAATTCTCTCCGAATCTCAGCTTTGAAGAAGCGGTGCGAGCTTTCTTCCGAGAGCGGCTGGAATTCTATCTGCGCGACGCGCGGGGATTTGCGTATGACGTGGTGAACGCGGTGCTGGCAGCGGGCTCCGATGACGTAGTGGACGCGGTGGCGCGGGCCGAGGCAGTGACGAAAGTGAGGCCTTCGGCAGATTTCGAGTCCATTTCGGTGGCGTTCAAGCGCACAAAGAACATCTTGCGGCAGGCTATTGAGGCGGGCAAGGAAATCGCCCAGGCAGTGGACTCAGCCTTGCTAAAGGAGTCGGCGGAACGGGCTCTTGCGGAACAGGTTCCGCAGACGGCCAAGAGAGTGGAAAGCTTGCGTGTCGATCGCAATTACGAAGCAGCGTTGCTGGAGATCGCGAAGCTCAGGCCAGCGATCGATTACTTCTTCGACAAAGTGATGGTGATGGTAGAGGACGCAAGGCTTCGGGCAAACCGGCTCGCGCTTCTGCAGACACTGCTCAAAGAGTTTTCGACAATCGCGGACTTCTCCGAGATTGTCACGGAAGGCAAATAATCCAAAGAATCTCAGCTCGGGGTTGAAGCGGGAAGAAATTAGTAGTCCAGCTTAGGAATTGGAACGCAGTGAGGTCGGGCGTTTCCGCCGCTGGTGTGAATGCGCGAGGCGCCTGTCGTTCCCGAATTTTTCACTGCACTTTCTGCAAGCGCGCGATCAGCTTCTGCGCCAGATTGTCTTCCGAATCTGACCACAAGAGTCGCCCATTGGCGTGGGCGTTCTTTTCGACTTTATTCGTGAAATCCACTAGCTTGTGAACATTGGCACGGATGCGCTCCTCCGCTTCCGCGTCCAACTGCAGCTGCTCCTCAAGAAACGGAGTGTCGAGACCGAAATCCACTTCGATTTGGCCGGTTGTTTCGGAGGCGCGTTCATCGAACTCCGAACCTTGCGCAATAAAGCGGACATGATTCGGGGTAAGCGCCCATTGGCGATCGCTCGGGTCAGCTGTCCACAAATCCCAGTGAGCATCAAACACGTAGGCGTAATCCTCGTGCAACAGGTCGGAAGCGATCGTGATTGCTTCTTCGGGAGAGACGCCGGGACTAAACTTGCGTTCCAAAATCGTGGGCTCATTCCACGAGACCGGATGAACCGCAACGTAGGCGATTCCTGGTCGATGCACGGAAAACGGGAACTGATGGAGCACAGACAGACAATGCGACATCATTTCTTGCTCGCTGAAGCTGGGGAACCACAAGCTTAGGAAAAGCGGATCAGCCACGACTTCCTCTCGAGGGTCAGGTATTACGGTCTTTCCTTTCATTGTAAACGGCGAGGACAGGTTCGGTGGGCAGGAGCAAAGTATGGACCATGCTGAAACAATCTGGCGGCTGGCCAGGGTATAGGGGTAATCCTCGCCGGAAACAGCGGGGAAGTTGAACTGCCGGGTATAACCACGGCTCGGGAAATAACGCAAATCACGCTGCAAAGCACGCACGATCGGCGGGGACAGAGATCGCTGTTCCGAAGAATGGCAAAGGACATGGCGAACCGCTATCTCTCGCAGATGGCAGAATTCTCCACGCGCAAGCTTGTCTCGCTGGACTCGTTATTGCCGAACGAACCGGAACATATCACTGCAGCGAAGATATCCGATTTGCGCAGTAAGGTGGATTCAACTCAGAAGCGATTGCGGCTCACAAAGGAGCGTCGAGCCAGACTCCTGCGGGACGTTGAAGCCTACGAAGGAACCGGGCTTGGCGAAGACGACCGGCTAGCGATGCTGGCTATTCTGATGCACCGATACGCAAAGCGGATTCCCCAGACCGGCTTGTTCAGTGAGAACGCCGATCCCGATCCTTCACGCCCACTAGCGGTTGATAGCTCGGTTTTTGAGGCGTCCCGCTTACACCTCTTTCATTCCTATGGGCGACCGTACTACTTCGGTATCGACGACCTGTGCGACGCGAGTTCGGAAAACGCTGAGCAATTCTTACGGTTGGCAGCAATTCTGGTAGAGGCGATTGCAACGAGGCTGATCCGTGGACGACCTGCGTCATTGCGTTCAGATGAACAGGACCGTTTGTTGCGCGAACGGGCTGCCAGTTTTATCAAAGATTGGAATTTTCCTCAATTCGACCACGTGCGCACGCTTGTTGATTTGATTGCCAAACAGTGTTTGGCGGTCTCTCTTGAGCCAAATGCATGGATCGGAGCTGGAGCTAACGCCTACGGAGTTTTGCAAACCGAGTTTGAAAGGATTAATACACAAGAGCCTGATTTGGGAAGAACCCTCAAGTACGCAGTTGCGTACAACGCAATCACACTTGTTCCTCAATACGAATGTAAGAACAAGATCTGGTGCCTCTTGGAGCTTGGGGGAATCCCCAAGCTCCACTACGGCCTGACGCTAAAGCGCGGTGGATTCATAGAAGGGACGCTTTCGGAACTCGCGTCCTACAACCGGAATTCGGCATGAAGGTTCCTTGGAAGTGGGAGCGATGCATTGTGCAGCACGATGCCTACGTCCTGGAGTTCATCAAAGACTTTTTCGGCCAGAATCATCGGACGGTTTTGCTGATTGCTGGTGCAGGATTTGATCCGCGTGCAACAAACATCTGTGAACTTCTCTCAGCGACTCTAGAAAAGCGATTAAGAGCGCTTTTGTTGCGTGAAGAACGGCCCAATGCAGAACAGGAGCTCCGTCGAAGAGCAGACGAGAATCTTGCGAGGCTGTTGGCCTTTGTTCCAGGTGCGAAGGTCGTGCCACTGAACATCTTCGCTACTGACAATGCCGTGATCGGAGGCCGAGAGGCCGTGAAGGCGGTCGCTCAGATTTCCATATCTGATTGTACGGACATCATTGTGGACACCAGTGCTCTATCGCGAGGCGTAACGTTTCCGATTGTCAAATATCTTCTGGGAAACGCTCAAGGGAAAAATATTCACGCGTTTATGATGGACGATCCCGCAGCAGACGAAGAGATTTGTCCTGTCGTGTGGGAGCAGGCCAGCAGCATTCATGGATTCCGGGGCAGCCTGGGATCAGTATCTGATCTGAAACCCGCGAGACTTTGGCTGCCGCAGCTCGTTCGCGGGCAGAACGCTGCGCTCGATATGATTTACAAAATGATTCAGCCACACGACGTTTGTCCCATCCTTCCTTTTCCGGGGTCAGACCCGCGACTCCCAGATCGTTTGATTGAGTCATATTCTGTGGAAATGGAGAGTGGTTGGAAAGTGGATCCAAGGAATATCGTGTACGCCCATGAAAGAAGCCCGTTAGACCTCTATCGAGCGATTTTGAGAATCGACGACGCAAGAAAGACGATCTTTGAACGCATTGGCTCGCAAATTGTGCTGTCGCCCGTTGGAAGCAAGCTGCTTTCTATGGGCGCTTTGCTAGCGGCTTTAGAACGCGACTTCCCTGTGGTGTACGTAGAGGCGGTAGCGTACAGGGTTAATTTCGAGGCGTTGGATAAGCGCACACAAGACGCGACGCCACTAGTTCATTTATGGTTAGATGGAGAAGCCTATGGAAGCCAAGACGCGAATAAAGACGCACAGTAAGCCTACAGCATGGGGCATCGGTTTGATTGCTTTGGATCTCATTCTAGATGGAGGCGATCCGAAACCTCGGCTGTCAGCGGGCGGGACGTGCGGAAATGTTATGGCCATTCTCAGTCGTTTGGGTTGGAATGCAGTTCCCGTTGCTCGACTAGCAAGCGGCGGTGTCTCCAATCTGGTGATGGGCGATCTGCAACGATGGAACGTGGACACAAGTCGATTGCAACTTCGCCCGACGGCAAGAGTGCCCATCATCGTTCAACGAATACGAAAGGATGCAAACGGAATCCCTTTTCACTCGTTTTCGTTCAGCTGCCCGAATTGTGGCAAGCGTCTGCCAAGTTTTCAGGCTGTCAGGACTGACTCGATTCTAGAAATGACTTCGCAGCGCGAGCGGCGGCCCAAAATTGTGTTCATTGATCGAGTCTCACGGAGCTCCATTTCTTTGGCCGAGGCGGCAACCAAACGCGGAGCGATCATCTATTTTGAACCGTCAGCGGTATCACAGAAGAGACTTTTTGACGAATTGATGCAGTTAGCGCACATTGTCAAATATTCGCAAGACCGATTATTTGATTTCGGAGAACTCGATTGGCGTCCTCAAATGTTGTTAGAAGTCCGAACGTTGGGAAGAGGCGGTCTGCGTTTCAGAACGACACTCGATAGCAGCCAGAAACGATGGAGGAACTTGGAGGCCATACAACCGTTGCGTGTCAAGGACACGGCAGGTTGTGGCGATTGGCTTTCCGGTGGCTTGATTAACAGCCTTTGCCGGGATGGGTTGGGAGCACTCAAAGAGTGCACGTTTGACCAGGTGCTCGGAGCATTGGCTTTCGGACAGGGACTTGCGGCATGGAATTGTGGATTCGTTGGAGCTCGCGGCGGCATGTACAGCGT
Source organism: Acidobacteriota bacterium (assembly GCA_003225465.1). Taxonomy (GTDB): domain Bacteria; phylum Acidobacteriota; class Terriglobia; order Terriglobales; family Acidobacteriaceae; genus Gp1-AA133. The sequence goes on from QIAH01000031.1 coordinate 7,679, forward strand.
CCCGGAGGCGGATTTCGCGCGGTTAGTCCGTCGCTTGCAAGTTGGGAAACCCATTATGTGCACGACCGAAGACGATTCAGTATCGGTCACTGGATATGAGGGTCTAATATGTGACGTGTGCCAGCCCTCGGATGGGGGACACGATCAGACTGTTTCGCGAATTGGTTCCTTGCAACAGCGCCTGAGCTAAGTGAGCAAGCTTATTTTCGCGCTAAGCTTTTAAACAACCAGGCTCGATGACTCCTCAATCCAGCACATATTTGGCGCACAGCAGATCCGTAATACCAGATCTAATGCTGGCTCCTCGAATCGGACGACTGATCGGCCGTCAGTCGGAACAAGAGGAATGCCATCCGCTTGGTGCCCGTTTCCGACCGAAATCCGAATGCCAACACCTCTTCGCGAATGACTCGAGCTCCCCGGCATCCACATGATTGTCGAAGGCGGCGGATTAGCAACCGGGTTCAAAAGGCATTCATCAAGGCGTTGTGACGAGCGCTATCAGCTTCCTTATCGGACACGCCCACGTAGACCATGGTCGAATTAATGGACCGGTGCCCCAGGGCCCGCTGGACTTTCGCGAGATTAACGTCCCGACGAACCAGGTGCGTGGCCAGAGTATGCTTAAGCACGTGCGGATGGCGCATATGGTCTGGCAAGCCTGCGTCGCGAGCTATCTGCCGGAATACCCGATAGAACTGAGTGCTGGTGAGATGGCCACCCTTCTGCGAGGTAAACAGAGCATCCCCACAATCCGTGGGCCGCACTGCAAGCCACGCTCTTAGGGCTCTAACTTCGTCCAGGAGCGGTATTCCTCGATGCCTCTCTAGTTCCTGAATAGTGAACAGGCTTCCCTTAAGCCGGTGAATGGACAGCACACCGCCTCTCAGATCCAGGTCGGAGATCTTCAATCCGCATGTTTCCGCGGCCCTCAGACCGTGACTGTATGTCGTCAGGATCATGGCCCAATCGCGGATCGCTTTCAATTTGGCCGTCCCTAAAACAGATAGCAACTCGTCTTCACTCAGAAAAACAAACCCATTATTTGCCACGACTACTCTTCTCTTTCCGGGGGCGGTTCCAATAAGGTGATTTACAGGCCGCACACGCAATGGGTATTGGTGTGGTCCATTTGTTGTCATCCTGCACAGGCCGAGGAATCCAAGTATTTCCGCACCGTTCGCAAGTGCATTCGCTGGCATCGATTTTGACCGCGCGAATCATTGTGATTACCACAGAATATACTTAAGTATATACCATGGCAATTACTTTTGTAGACCTATTATCAATAACTTACGGGGATACGTCAGTATTCGTACATTTTCGCGCTGGAATGGCGCGATCCGGGGCTGTTTCGTTGAGGGTAAAAGGCTTGGATCGGCTCTGGAATGTACGAAAACTAGCCTAAGCTTACATTTCACTCGGAAGCCCGACATTGATGTGGTGCAAGCTGCGTTTGAGGGACATTTCGGGGCGAACACTAATCAAGAGAATTGTCTGTGCGGTCCATGTGGGAAGCCTTTAGGACTGAATAGCCTACTGATTAAGAGTTGTCGCACCTCAGCAGGTTCACCAGCGACCATCACTATGTGAAATCAATCACTTACCCACAACCTAGCCCGCACGGAAGCACTTTGTCGAAGTAGCGAAAAAGCCCACATTGGCGCACATCGGCTCGAAGCGTACGGCACATTCTGCGGCACACCTTCTCTGCAGTTGTTATGGGGTGAACCCATGGGGTGAACCCACAACGTGAGACAGTTTTGAATGACACACGTGCCATTGAATTGGGTTTCGGTCGTTCATTGCTAGCCGGGGATGAGGTCTGGAGCAGGGGACGGTCCTGAATCCCCTGCTCCAGCATCCTCGTAGAAGTCTTCTCTTCGCTTCCTGGGAAAAATTCCAGGCTCGGACTGCACAACTGTGTCCTGGGATCGGCATGGTTCGCGTGCCGTTCAAATTCTTCCGGAGAACGGTAGCCCAGCGCAGAATGCAATCGCTGTTGATTGTAGTACCGGTCGATAAATTCCTCGATGTTAGCGCGCAAGTGATCGAGATCGCGATACTGGTTGGCGTAGATTTCTTCCCGCTTCAAAGTCTTCAGAAAACTTTCGCAGCTGGCGTTGTCGTAAGGATTCGCCGGGCGGCTCATGCTCGGAATCATTCCATGCCTTTCGAGAACGGCGCCATAGTCTTCGCTGGCATATTGCACGCCGCGATCGGAATGATGGACCAGACCGGGTGCAGGCTTTCGCGCGGCGATGGCTTGTTCCAATGCGGCCAGCGCGAGACGACTGGCCAAGGTCTGCTCCAGCGACCAACCCACGACCTTGCGAGAAAATCCGTCAAGGATCACCGCCAAGTAGACGAATTCGGTTTTCAATCGAATGTAGGTGATGTCAGCCACCCACAGTTGATCCATCCCGGTTAACTTCAGGCGCCGGGCCAGGTTCAGATAGACTTCCAGCTTGTGGTCCGACTGCGTCGTCACTACAAACTCTCGCGGCTGCACGGCTAACAGGTTATCCTCCCGCATGATCCGCGCTACACGTTTGTGGTTCACCACCACTCCGCGGCGGCGCAGTTCCGCAGAGATCCGTCGATATCCATAGTGCCGCCGATGTTCGATCGCGATCTGCTGAATTACCGACCGCACTTCCATTTCCTCTTCCACGGACTCCGGTTCCTGTAACCAGCGATAGAAGCCCGCCCGACTCACCCGCGCGAGTTCGCACATACGCTCGATGCTCAAGCCGCCTTGCAACGGCATCATCTCCCGGATTTGCTCGTAGATGCCTTCTCGCCAGTCCTGCTGCTCTGCTGGCGTCGAGCCTCGACTTTTTGCAAGGCACTTCTGAAAAAATCCACCTCCAGGGTCTTTTCCGCCAAGACCCGCTTCAAATGGTTCGCCTCTTTGCGCAGCGTGGAGGCGCGTGCCTCTTGCCCGGGTGCTTCCATCCCGGGTATCGCGGGATCCAGTTCGTCACGCCACCGGTAAAGTTGCCGGCGCGAAACCTGCAACTCTCTCGCCAGTGCCACGATGTTTTCGCAGCCTCGCAGTCGCTCCACTGCAAACTCACGAAACTCCGTCGTATATCGTCGCCCTGCCACTCGCAGTTCCTTTCCTGCAAAGTGCGTCATTGCTTACTGTCTCATCTTTGGGGTTCGCTCCACCTACTTCCGAATTGCCGTGACCCAGTCACAGTCAAGGATGGCGGGGACTAGCACCTTTGGGACTTTTCACCGTATCCTCGTGCGGCAGACATACAATCGGAGCAATCTGACGTGGGACTCCTCATGAGCGTGACCCAGAACGAAAAAGCAATGCGTTTTCGTGCGCTTCACAACGGCCCCGCGCTTTCGTGATACCGAATCCGTGGGATATTGGTTCTGCCCAGATCCTTGCCGGGCTTGGATTCAGAGCCTTGGCTACATCGAGCGCGGCATCGGCCTGTGCTCTGGGTCGTAAAGATCACGAACTGACGCGCGATGAGGCGCTGGCGCACGCACGCATGATTGTCGAGGCCACGGATTTGCCCGTCTCAGCAGATTTGGAAAAGGGATTTGGCGATTCACCGGAAGTCGTGGTTGAGACGATCCAGCGTGCGGCCAACGTGGGGCTCGTTGGATGCACGATCGAGGATGCGACTGGCAACCCCGATCGGCCACTTTATGATCTCGGCTTGGCGGTCGAACGCATTGCTGCGGCCGCAGAGGCTGCCCGTGCCCTCCCTTTCCCATTCACGCTGACCGCGCGAGCGCACAATTTCGCCTACGCTAATCCAGACCTGGGTGAAACCATTGGCCGCCTTAAAGCCTTCGAAGAAGTTGGAGCGGATGTGCTGTTCGCTCCCGGCCTCCCTGATCTTGACGCCGTGCGCGCAGTCTGTGGAGCGCTGTCGAAACCATTCAATTTCATGGCGGGGATAAAAGGGAAATCATTTTCGGTCGATGAACTCGGCGCGGTCGGTGTCAGGCGCATCAGTCTTGCAACCTCGCTCTATCGCGCGGCAATGACCGGTTTCTTGGATGCCGCACGCCACGTGCGCGACACAGGCCAGTTCGCTTTTCTGGACCGGTGCGTGACAACGTCGGAATTGAACCAGCTCATGCGCACTTGACAGCTCCGTGCACCTCGGCGATTGAACACAAGCTTGATTTTCATCGATCGTCAACATCTCTCTGGCTGACGGAGGTGGCGTCTCCGAACTGGGTGTTCTTGCAGGGTTGTGGGTGATCCGCAAGTTGAGATTTGCTCGCTATTTGGAGGAAGCTACATTCGACAATGACCTCATCTCTATTGGATCGTTCTTACTATCCATGCCTCCGCGACAGTGTGTATCTGAATCAAGCATCGTTGGGACTGATCGGCCAGCCAGCAGTCGCTGCGATGCACAGCTTCCTTGAGAATGTGGCGAGGCACGGCAATCTCTATATGTCGGACAGCGAGGAGATCAACTACGGGCATGCCCTTAGGGGAGTTGCCGGCAGATTGTTTCATAACGATCCAGCACGCATCGCCATTCTTGCGGGTGCAAGCGAACTGCTGGGACAATTTCCTTTGCTATTTCGTCTCAAACCCAACGCCACAATTCTCACAGTATCCTCCGACTTTCCCGCAATTACTCGCCCCTGGGTTCGCCAGTCCTATTTTGAGAAAATCCGTGTTCGCTTTGTCGATGACCTTCCTAATCGTGATCTGACAGACGCGATCATTGACGCCATAGACGAAACTACCGGTGTCATAGCTGTTAGCAGCGTGCAATACTCTACCGGCACCCTCGTGGACGTTCGTCGCCTGGTCAGAAGTGCTCAGAAGGTGGGCGCATTCCTGATCGTTGAAGATGCGTCGACGCTCGCAGCTGATGCGGTGGTTACCAGTGGTTACAAGTGGCTGGGCGGACACGGCGGCGTCGCTTTGGCAGCCGTGTCTGAGTCTTTACTGAAACAACATCCCATTTTGCCAGGCTGGATGGGCGCCTCGGATCCTTTTGACTTCGACGCTAAATCAGTTTCCTTCGCGTCCGATGCTCGACGCTTCACGCAGTCCACCATGTCCTATGTCTCGATAACGGGTCTTACAGTTTCTATCGAACAGCTGTTGTCCCTCGGGGAGAACCGAATTGAAGAGCATGCACGTCAATTGGCCACGCTGCTGGTTGATGGTGCCCGCGAATATGGCTGGGAACCGTTTCATGACGTTCATGCTGTGGCCGCATCACCTCACATCATCTCGCTCGCACACAGCCGACAGAGCGCACGGGAAACCGTGGAGAAACTCCGCGACCAGAGGATTATATGTTCGGCGCGCGGCGGACGGATCCGAGTATCCCTTGCTCCTTACAACGATGCAGGTGACGTGATGAGGCTTCTTCAGGCACTCGCAGGGTTTCATTCCGCGTGAACTCCAGCGATAGCGTCCATGGAGAGAATGCCACCCCTCAGGGCAGCCCACTTGTGGGGCAGAAGAAGGAGCACGAAAAAGCCCTCTAAGGCAAAGCAAGAGCAGTAGGCAGGCTCAAACGCTTCTGCTACCCGTTCGGTATCAGCACGATCTTACCGATCACGCCTCCGCTCCCCAGTAATTCGTGTGCGTGCCGCGCTTGGCAGAGAGGCAATCGTTCTGCGATCAGCGGCTTGATCTTCTTCTGCTGCAGTAGGTCGAACAGTGTGAGCAGGTCGTGGCGGAACCACGCGGGTTTCAGCCGCATCAGCCACTAGATACTGTAAGGCACCATGCTCTTGCGGCCCGCCCGAAACCAGTTCCGCAGGATGTACCAACCCAAGATCGCGGATTCGCGAATCGGGTGCCGCCCGCTCGGCGCGTCCGAAGCCATCCTTCCTCCGTGCAGCTTGGCCTGGAATCCGTAGACCACCACGCGGCCGCCTTCGCGGAGCGCTTCGCGCGAGCGCCATAGATTGTCCCCACCGATGCCGTCGAAGACAGCGTCCACACCGTCACCGGTGAGGCGGTGGATTTCCTGCACGAAGTCAGAATTGCGATAGTCGATGGGCGTAGCGCCAAGTTCCTTAACCACCTCCGCCGCCTGCGCCGAACACGTTCCGTACATTTCCACGTCGGCGAGCCGCCCCAGTTGCAGGAACGGGGTGCCGACACCGCCTGAGGCGCCGTGAATCAGCACACGCTGCCCCGGCTTTACCTTCGCCGAACGATCCAGCATCTGGTGTGCGGTGATGTAATTCAAGACGACCGCGACGGCTTCTGCAGGGTCCAAACCTGCGGGTACTGGAATGAACTTGTGTTGCGGCAAGCAAACGTATTGTGCGTAACAGCCGCTAATCGGCATGGCCGCAACCGTTTGGCCGGGTTCGAAACCGGAGACGCTTTCGCCGATCTGATCCACAATGCCGACCAGGTCCCAACCGGGCGTATAGGGCACGCGTGGAGTCTCCGGATGGACGCCCTCGCGCGCCAGTACGTCAGGCAAGCTCACGCCCGCGGCCAGCACTCTCACCCGCACTTCACCACTCTTCGGCTCGGGGCACGCCTCTTCAATCACCTGCAGAACATCAGGGCCGCCGTAGTGGGTGACGATAATTCGCGTGTGTCTCACGAGATAGCTATCCCGCCAGATGGGGCTGGATTATCTGAAAAGCACGTCACCATGTCTGTGATCAGGTTCACAATTACTCATCGGTCAGGTTATCCTTGGAACCTGATGAAGCCCTGATTCTCTACAACGTCGGCTGTGTCTTCTCACTACTTAATGACAGCGACCAAGCCATTACTTGTTTACAAAAGGCTCTCGAGAACGGCTATGGACACAGTGAATGGATCAAAAATGATCCTGACTTGTGCTCGGTGCGAAATGATCCACGGTTCCGCGCCCTGATTGAATCATCCGCCTGAACTCTGTCGAAACGAGAGGCCGCCGCGCCGCGTGATCGCTCCCAAGCAATTTGCACTGCACAATTGAGCTTACATTGCATGCGCTCACAAGGGGCAAATCGATGCACGTTGCATTGGTCTCCAGTTGCCATTTGAACTCGTTGCCTCAGCGAACTAGTGTCTAACGGGCCTCACTTGAGACCCGGTCGCATGAGCCGATCTCGATTGAGTGCGGAAACGCGCAGGAGGTGTTTCAAACTCGCGTTTGAATGCCCGGTTGAAAGCAGCTTCAGATTCGTAACCCACTTCGGATGCGATCTGCGCCACCGAATAACTGGTCGAGCCAAGCATCTGTGCTCCCAACTGAAGTCGCCAGCGCGTGAGGTAGGCCATTGGAGGCTCGTTGAGGTAATGACGGAAGCGCTCAGCTAGCACTGAGCGTGACACTCCAGCTTCTTTGGCCAGGGAAGCAATGGTCCACGGCTGCGCAGGATTCCGGTGCATTAGCGCCAACGTCTTTCCGACCTCCGAATCGCGGGCACCAGCCAGCCAACCGGTTTGCTCGGCTGGAAGGTGGGCAATGTAGGTGCGCAGTGTTTCAACAAACAAAACCTCCGACAATTTGGCCAAGACCGCTTCTCCACCGGCGCGAGAGGCGTCGGCCTCGTTCACAGAAAAGCGGATCGAGTTTTCCAACCATCTGCCCGACGCATCATTACGAATGCTGACTTTGAACACCGGCGGCAGGCCGCTAAGAAAAACTTGGCTTAGTCGCGGCTCGCAGGCCATGAAGCCACACACGAATTTCGTAGTTTCCCCTCCACCACCCTGGCGCGATAGCTTCAACCCCTGGGAGAAAATTCGAGCTAGCTCCTTCACCATGTCCACAGCCTCCGCCGCAGGGCCGTTTTCGAGGATGTGTGCGTCGCCATGGGGAAAGATCACAATGTCCCCCGCATCGAGACCTATGCGCTCGCCATCTTCCAGACGGGCAGAAGCGTGCCCCTCCGTGAGCAAGTGATAGATAATCACGTGCTCCGCGCCTGCAGCCACGAAGGGCGCGACGTTGCACGATGGCGGTGAGCGAAAACTCCACGGGGCGGAAAACTCCCCGTTGTAGAACATCGCTCCCTGAAGCTTCACCACTTTCAGGACTTCGGACAGCACATCCATATCAGTCTCCCGCAGAACGCCGGCAAACCTTTCCGGACTCTAGAGCAAGCCATCATACGGCAGTTGCGTCGTGGGCAAGAAAGCCGGACGCGCGGACAAGCCCCGCAGGAATCCTGCGGCATAGTAGCAACGTCGAATCAGCCGAAGCAGAGGATCGCTGGTCGATTCAAAATTCGAACATAGTGGAGGATGAAGTATGTCAGTCATTCAAGGGAAACCAATCGGGGAAGCCTTAGCCCGAAAGCCGCAGTTCTACGCCCCGACCTCAACGGTAACAAACGTGGCCGAACCCGATCGCACCAGGTACTTGCGTATCGCGTTACGGCTGGTGGGTTTGACCTTCATCGCCGGGATTTACGCATTGATCATCGTTTGGCCGTCCGGCTGGTCCTGGCACACCGGACAGTCGCATCAGTTGCCACATTACCTGCAGATGATTCTAGGGGTTTACGCAACGCTGGGCGTGTTTCTGTTGATTGCGAGCCGCAATCCGCTCGCACACTTGAGCCTTATCTGGTTCACGGTGTGGTCCACAGTAGTGCACGCCGGCATTATGGCAGCGCAGGCTTTGGCGAACCCTGAACAAATAGGACACCTTTGGGGTGACGTCCCAGCCCTCTTGGTTGTGGCGGCCGTCCTTGCAGTTTTGACGCCGCGACGCACGGCAGCAATCGCCCTTACCGCAGGCAAGAAGTAAATACCTAAAGACACCGGAGGAAACATGAGCTCAACTACGACTGCACTGGAAATAAATGGTCTGAAGACACGCCTCAAAGAAACCTGGATGGCTGGGGACTACGACCGATTCTCGCGTTATATGGAACAAGGAGCACGCATTTTCTACGAACAACTCGACATTCCCGCAGGATGCCAGCTGCTCGATGTGGCCTGCGGCTCGGGTCAGGTTGCGCTATGGGCGGCGCGGGATGGAGTGAAAGCTACGGGGGTGGACATCGCGCCAAACCTAATACAACGCGCGCAGGCGCGTGCCAAGGCGGAGGGTCTCAACGCTCGTTTTATGGAAGGCGATGCCGAATCGCTCCCATTTGAGGATGCCAGTTTCGAC
>QIAH01000031.1:16806-36141 GCA_003225465.1 Acidobacteriota bacterium
GCGAGCTGCTGCGGGTGTGCAGTCCCGGAGGCGCGATCGCCATGGGAAATTGGACGCGCGAAGGGTTCGTGGGGCAAATGTTCAAAACCTTCGCCAAGTTCATCGCTCCGTCCGGCATGCCGGCTCCGGTGTTATGGGGTGATGAGTCTGTGGTGCGCGAGAGGCTCGGCCCCGGGGTTTCGGACCTTAAGATGACACGGCGTCACTATAACTTCACCTATCCCTTCCCGGCGGCTGAAGTGGTCGAATTTTTCCGTCAGTATTATGGGCCGACAAATCGGGCGTTCGCTTCGCTGGATGAAAATTCGGCGAAAAGGTTGCGCGACGAACTCGAAGGGTTGTGGTCTGAACACAATCGAGGAGGGGATGAACTCACTGTAGTTGCAGCGGAGTATCTGGAGGTGATTGCGATCCGAGCCTGACCCACGGTGTTGCAGTCGGAAGAAGCCGCACTCTGCGTCTTTCACGTGCGCTAGAGAGTGCTGATCGCGCTCGAGTTGGCCAGCAGAACCTGAATCCGCAATTGCTTTCGGTGATGCCATGAATGCTAATACTCTCGGACTAAGACTCGGCTGTTTGATAGTAGCCGCCGTGCTCGGCGGCAGCGGTTGCTCAACTGAGCAGCAAGCGGAAGTGCCATCCAAAGAAACCGAGCGCAATGCTGCTGTGCTCCGGGTGAAACAAGCATACATTCCGGATGTGCTGGAGACGGTAGGCACGGTGCGCGCTGCGCAGACCAGCGATCTCGCGAGTCAGATCATGGGGAACATCGTCGAAATCCGGGTTCATGAAGGAGATCGGGTCTATCGGGGTCAAGTGCTCGCTGTCATCGACGACTCCCAGTCTCGAGCCGCGGTAGACCGGGCCGCCGCAGCCGAGCTTGCTGCCCGGCAGCAACTCGTCGCAGCGGATTCCGATCTGGCCCTCGCGGAAGCAACGTTGAAGCGTTGCCGATACCTTTACGAACAGAAGGTGGTGAGTCAGCAGGAATTCGACGAAGTGCACGCCCGTCACCAAGCTACTCTCGCGCGTCGCGACATTGCACAAGCAGGCCAGGCTCAGGCGCGGGCAGTATTGAACCAGGCTACAACCTCACTTGGCTATACGCGGATTCGAGCTCCGTTCAACGGTGTTGTGACGCATAAGAGCGTTGATTCTGGGACGTTAGCGTCACCCGGCATGCCGATCTTCACTGTTGAGGATATGGGTCGCTATCGACTGGAAGTCGCTGTCAACGAGAGTGACCTGTCGTGCGCACGACCAGGAGGGCACGTTTTGGTTGCGATTGAAGCTTTGGGCAACGCAGAACTGAAGGGCAAGGTAGTGCAGATCGTTCCGGCCGCGGACCCGGCGAGTCGCGCGTTCCTGGTGAAGATCGAGTTGCCCCCAGACACACGGCTGCGTTCGGGGCTGTTTGGGCGGGCCGAGTTTTCTCGTGGCACGCTGGAGGCATTGCTGATTCCCCGCTCGGCAGTGATTGAACGCGGTCAATTGCAGGGTGTTTTCGTTCTGGACCAAAACAAGATTGCCAGCCTTCGCTATGTCACTTTGGGCAAGTTCTCCGGGTCCGAGGTGCAAGTCCTCTCCGGACTACAGAGTGGTGAGTGGTTTGTAGCGAATCCGGGTGAACGGGACCTGAACAGCAAGCGCATCGAGGGTGAGTAATGGCTGACAAAGAATTCAAGTCGAGCATCCCGCCTTGGCGAGCGCTGGGTCTGGCCGGCCGCATTGCACACGGCTTCATCGATTCAAAGCTCACACCTCTGGTGATCGTTGGCGCTTTACTTATTGGCGCTTTCAGCATTCTCAAAACTCCACGAGAAGAAGAGCCGCAGATCGTCGTTCCGATGCTCGACGTGTTCGTTCAGATGCCGGGTGCGTCAGCGGAAGAAGTTGCGCAGCGGGTCAGCGTTCCGACTGAAAAGCTGCTGCGCGATGTGCCGGGTGTCGAGTACGTCTACTCCATCAGTCATCCAGGCGTAAGCATGTTGGTGGTTCGCTTTTACGTCGGCACTAAAGAAGAAAATGCGATCGTGCAGACCTACAATAAACTCTACTCCAACTTCGATCGCATTCCGCCCGGCGTCTCACAACCGATCATTAAGGTCCGCTCGATTGATGATGTACCGATCCTGGCTCTAACCCTGTGGGGGAAAGACTACGACTCATACCATCTGCGTCGAATCGCAGGTGAACTCGAAAACTCACTCAAGCCGCTGGACGGCGTTTCTGAGACGAAGATTATCGGAGGCGAGCCGAGGCAAGTACGAGTCGCGCTCGATACTCAACGGCTCACAGCATACGGCCTCACACCGGGCGCGATCGTGACACAACTCCAGAACACGAATAGCCGCGGCCAAGCCGGGAGTTTCGCGCGCGCCAATCGCGAGTTCCAGGTTGAGGCGGGCACTTTCTTCACGAGTCTCGAAGATCTGAATCAGGTCGTGGTCGGAGTTCACGCCGGACGTCCGGTCTACCTGCGTGACGTAGCCGAGAAAATCCAAGACGGCCCAGCAGAGCCGAATACTTACGTTTTGTTTGCGAATGCTCGCGGTGGAGCAGAACAGAAGCCTGGCGTGGAGTATCCCGCGGTGACCATCACTCTCTCCAAGCGCAAAGGTACTAACGCCACTGATATTTCCGGGCGGCTCCTGGACAATGTCAACGCACTGCGCGGTTACGTGCTTCCGAACGACCTCAACATTACGGTCACGCGCAACTATGGAGAGACTGCAAAGGATAAGTCCGACGAACTCCTCGTGCACCTACTGATCGCGACGTTGTCGGTCACATTGCTGATTGGGCTGGCGCTGGGTTGGCGTGAATCGGGAGTCGTTCTGTTGGCTGTGCCGGTAACGCTGGCCCTCACACTTGGCGTTTTTTACTTGTATGGTTACACGCTGAACCGGGTCACATTGTTCGCGCTGATCTTCTCAATCGGGATCCTGGTTGACGATGCCATCGTTGTGGTCGAGAACATTGCTCGACACTTCAGGTTGCCGGAAGGCCGAGCACGGTCCGTGAGGGAAATCGTGGTTGAGGCGGTGGACGAAGTCGGGAACCCTACGATTCTCGCGACGTTTGCTGTCATCGGTGCCGTCCTGCCCAACGCCTTCGTGCGTGGGCTGGCGGGCCCATACATGCGACCGATCCCTGTGGGTGCGTCGGCAGCGATGTTGTTCTCGCTTGTTGTGGCGTTCGTCGTACTGCCGTGGGCGGCATCGAGACTGCTGACAGGATACAGAGGAGTTGGCGGTCATTCGGGGCAACAGGCCGAAGGCTGGACCACTCGTTTGTATCGCCGGGTGATGAACCCGCTGATCCTTAATGGGTGTCGCCGATGGATGTTTCTTGGAGGTGTCGGGGTCTTGCTGCTCGCCGCGATCGCGTTTGTGCCCTTGAAGTGGGTACGCCTCAAGATGCTGCCGTTCGACAACAAGAGCGAGTTTCAGGTCATCGTTGACATGCCGGACGGCACGCCGCTGGAACAGACAACTCACGTAGCTGAGGCACTGGGACAATATTTGGGCCAGCAGCCTGAGGTTATGAATTATCAGATCTATGCGGGGACTTCCGGTCCTTATAACTTCAACGGCCTTGTGCGCCACTACTTCTTACGCAATCAACCCAATCAAGCTGACATTCAAGTAAACCTGCTCTCGCGGCACGACCGCAGGGCACAAAGCCACGAAATTGCGCGCCGATTGCGGCCGGAGTTGGACGAGATTGCCCATCCGTTTGGCGCTCGCATCAAGGTTGCCGAGGTTCCACCAAGTCCACCGGTGTTGCAAACTCTGGTCGCGGAAGTTTATGGGCCCGATTATAAAGGCCAGATCGAGTTGGCCGCTCAGATCAAGAAGGTCTTTCAGCAGACGTCGGGCGTAGTGGATGTGGATTGGTATGTCGAAGATCCGCAAACGAAATACGACATGAAGGTAGATCTGGAGAAGGCAGCGCTGCATGGTATCTCGCCCGCTGATATCACGCGAACCGTGCAGATAGGCCTCGGTGGGGCTACTGCCGGCTTGCTACATGATTCGCATTCGCGCGAAGACATCCCAATCGAGGTCCGGTTGGGGCGCCCGGATCGTTCGGCGGTCGAGCAGCTTGGGAACCTTAAACTGCCCACCCCTTCCGGTGGAGACATTGCTCTGCAGGAACTAACAACTCTCCATCAAACCATAACCGATACCAGCGTGTATCGAAAGAACCTGCAACCAGTCGTTTATGTCACGGGGGATGTAGCGGGAGGAGAAGAAAGTCCAGTGTACGCCATCATGAAGATGAGCGACGCCATTGACAAACTTAAGCTGCCCGATGGCTATAGGGTGAATCAATACAAAGGCACCACCATGCCTGAGCGCACCGACCGTTTCTCGATGAAATGGGATGGTGAGTGGCACATCACGGTGGAAGTCTTCCGTGATTTGGGATTGGCATTCGCGGCGGTGCTTGTCCTGATCTATGTGATGGTGGTGGGTTGGTTCCGCTCGTTCACCACGCCGCTCGTCATTATGGCGCCGATTCCGCTGACCCTGGTTGGCATTCTCCCTGCTCACGCGCTGATGGGGGCATTCTTCACTGCGACCTCAATGATCGGCTTCATCGCGGGCGCCGGAATTGTCGTGCGTAACGCAATCATTCTTGTCGACTTCATTGAGTTACGTCGTTCGCAAGATATGTCGTTAGAGGATGCCGTCATCGATGCGGGGGCGGTGCGCTTTCGTCCGATGCTGCTGACGGCGGCTGCTGTCGTGGTAGGAGCGAGTGTGATCCTGTTCGATCCGATTTTTCAGGGTTTGGCCCTCTCGCTGATGGCCGGAGAAGTGGCGTCTACCGTTCTGTCAAGGATGGCAGTGCCGGTTCTCTATTACGTATCCAAGAAGGGACATGCTGCTGCATCAGATCGCTTAGCGGTGAGTCTTGTCCCCTGTCGCTTAGCGGTGTTGGGCCGCATGGCCAGTGAGGTGTAGGGACGGGATCCTTCCACCCTTGCGAAAACTCTTGAAGCAAACTTTTTATGGCCATGCTCGCAGTCCCTGCAAATTGCCCAGGACGCCAGGATAAGCGAATTGCCTACAACCATTAGGCGAGCAAGAAAGCCGGACTCCCGGACAAGCAACCACGCACACTTTGCGGAATACTGGATCTCTCGACACAACGAAGAAGTAAATGGCCGCTCGACCATTGCTCAAGCAGAAAGGAAATGAAAATATGTCATCACAGACCACCGCCACTACCAAAATCAGAAGTTCCGTGGGTCGTCGCTCTGCATTATTGGCTGATCGAATCGAGGAAGGCGCCGCCCTCTTAGCTGCCTTTGCTGAAGGGCTCCCGGAAGAGGAATGGCGTGCACCGGTGTCGGATACGGATCGTCGTTCGGTTGGCCTAATCGTGCACCATGTTGCCAGCATGTACCCGATCGAGATTGATGTCGCACACGCAATCGCCAGTGGGAAGGCCGTTACGGACATCACGTGGGATGCTGTCGCCGAGTTGAATGCCAAGCACGCCCAAGAACATGCTGAGGAAACGAAGACCACCGCGCTCGAACTGCTGCGTCGGAACAGTCGTGAGGCGGCCAATGCAGTACGCGCGTTCACGGATGAACAATTAGATCGCGCAGCTCCCTTTTCGCTGAGCTTCGGGGCGCCTGTCACCGCGCAGTTCGTCATTGAGGACCACGCACTACGGCACAGCTGGCACCACTTGGCGGCGATTCGAAAGGCATTAGTCCGCTGAAAACAAGTTAAGCAAGACATAAATATGTCCGAGTCTTAAGATTCAACAATGATTCGCCAGAATGTAGTTGGTTTACTTAGTGTGAGACAGACAATGCAAGCACTCAGACTGATGGCTGTGCTCGCCCATCCGGATGATGAATCCCTTGGAGTGGGCGGTACACTTGCGAAATATGTATCCGAAGGTGTCGAGGTGTTTCTGGTGACTGCTACGCGCGGGGATAGCGGCCGTTATCGCGGCTTGCGTTCCGATGATCCTCAGCATCCCGGCCGGTTGGCGCTGGCGAACATCCGTGAGCGTGAACTGCGCGCCGCCGCCTCAACTTTGGGTGTGCGCGAAGTCTCAATCCTCAACTACCAGGATCAGCAACTTGACCAAGCCACGCCCGCCGAGGCTATCGCAAGCATTGCGGGACACATAAGACGTGTTCAACCCAACGTAGTCGTAACGTTCGGACCCGACGGTGCTTACGGACACCCTGATCATATTGCGATTTCGCAGTTCACCACAGCTGCCATCGTTGCAGCAGCCGACCCAGCGTATCGATCCAATGGAATGGAGGGCGTGCAGCCGCATGGGGTGTCCAAGCTTTACTACATCGCCTGGCCGGAATCGACCTGGAAAGCTTACCAGTCAGCTTTCCGAAAATTGGTTTCGACGGTCGATGGCATTGAACGACAGGCCGTGCCGTGGCCAGACTGGGCGATTACCACGGTGATTGATACGCGCAGCTTCTGGTCTACAGTGTGGCGGGCAGTTTGCTGTCACGAATCACAGGTGACTGCGTATGAGCGGCTGAAGGAATTGTCGCCAAACGATCACGAATCGTTGTGGGGACGGCAATCATTCTATCGGGTATTCAGCACCGTGACTGGCGGGCGCGTGCCTGAGACGGATCTCATGGAAGGGATAAATACGTGACCAAAGAATCGGCGGTAAATGAGTCATTCGTGGGTGGCGACGCTAGCCGACATGGGCCGCTCGCGATGGACGTTGCGACGTTCCGCAAGTTGGGACATCGACTTGTAGACCAGCTTGCGGGATTCCTGGAGTCGCTGCCGTCTGGTCCGGTGACCCGTGATGAGCCCCCGTCGGTGGTGCGCGAAGCACTCGACCTGACCGGACCGCTCCCGGAAATGGGAACGGACCCCGGGCCGCTGCTAGAAGAGACGGCACAGCTGCTTTTCGCTCACTCGTTATTCAACGGACACCCGCGCTTCTTTGGATACATTACCGCCCCGCCAGCGCCGATCGGGATTCTCGGGGACTTTCTCGCGGCCGCGCTGAACCCGAACCTTGGCGCATGGACACTCTCGCCAGCCGCTACCGAGATCGAGTGCCAGACCGTGAGATGGATCGCAGAGCTCATTGGCTATCCCATCAATTGCGGCGGACTGCTGGTCAGCGGGGGCAATATGGCGAACTTCGTCTGCTTCCTCGCGGCGCGCACTGCCAAGCGGACTGGGATATACGCAAGCATGGCGTTTTTGAAAATCCAGGGCGCAAACTTCGCGTGTACTGTTCGGGCGAAACGCACACATGGATTCAAAAGGCCACAGACCTTGGCGGCCTCGGTACCGATTCGATACGGTGGATCGCCACCGATTCCAAATCACGGATGGACGTCTCGACTCTACGCCGTCAAATTGAAGCGGATACCGCAGCGGGAGATGCGCCATTCCTGGTCGTGGGAACCGCAGGATCTGTCAGCACAGGTGCGGTCGATCCTCTCCCGGAAATCAGCGCGCTGTGCAAGGAGTATGGCATGTGGTTCCACGTTGATGGAGCCTATGGCGGCTTTGCGGCTGCTGTTCCCCAAGCGAACGATGATGTGCGTGGCCTGTGTCTGGCTGATTCGATCGCGGTCGATCCGCACAAGTGGCTCTACGCGCCGCTCGAGGCTGGATGCGCGCTGGTACGCGATCCGGAAATGCTGCGCGCAGCGTTCGCATACCATCCGCCCTACTACCATTTCGACGAACAGGCCACGAACTACGTTGACTATGGTCCTCAGAATTCGCGGGGCTTCCGAGCACTTAAGGTCTGGCTTGCATTGAGGCAAGTCGGGGCTGAGGGGTATCGCAAGATGATCGCGGACGATATTCGCCTGTCTCGAGCAATGGCTCAGGCGATCAGTCGTCACGCAGAGCTAGAGCTCATGACCCAGGATTTGAGCATAACAACCTTCCGCTACGTGCCGAGCGATCTTCGAGCGAGACTGCGAGAATCAGAAGTTGAAATTCATCTCGACGCGCTTAATCGTGAGCTCGTCGATCGGTTGCAGCGCGGAGGTGAGATATTCGTCTCCAATGCTATAGTCTGCGGGCGATATGTGCTTCGCGCCTGCATTGTCAACTTTCATACCACTCAGTCGGATGTGGAAGCGGTGCCGGACATCGTTGCGCGTATCGGGTGTGAAGTAGATACTGAGCTGCGCCCGACGACTTCACGGTCCCAATAGGATGATGTGGGCTGAAGCGGCGTTGGTGGCCACCGGGGGCGGGAAGGAGTCCCACCCACAATAAGTGAAGATTCCGGTACACCCCTGAGTGCTAGTTGGGCAACTTCAAATGATGCATTCCATTGTTTACGCCGAAATTCAAAAAGAGGATTGTGGAACAGGCCGACATCGATTATCTGCGCATGCCTGGAACAGTCCCACCGATCGTGTCCAGGCTTCTGCGAAAACCACGCCATCCTTATTCTTATGCGAGTTCCGATCTAATTTCCGCACGGCACATTCTGCGGCACACCTCGAAACAACTAGTTCTGTCGAGGACCTGTAAGTGATTGAGAAGATGGCGGGTGCGAAACAGCTGGAACGGGCGACCTGATAATTAAGAGTTGTTGCACCTCAGCAGGCTTACCAGTAGCGATCACCATGTAACATCAAGCACTTACCCACAGCCCAGCCCGCACGGAAGCACTTTGTCGAAGTATCGAAAAAGCCCGTATTGGCGCATACCGGCTCGAAGCGTACGGCACATTCTGCGCACACCTAGAATTGCCCAAACCCAAGAAAAACAACAGCTGTCGACCGATTGATAGTCAGTCAGCCGGTGTGTCGGAACGCTGCCGTGACAGTTCAGCCCCATTAGGTTTTACAGCGACTTAACAGACCGCGAGGACTGCCAAAGTTCGCGGAAGTCATATAAGACGTCGCATTTTTGTGGGTTGGGTTGTGGGTTGAGAATTGAGCCTTTTTCGACAATCGATTATTCAATCTACCCCCACGCGCCTCTACCCGGAAATCTCCGCTCAGCCACGTGGCAGCGTCCGCCGCGCCAGCGGCTTACTCCCGGTCGACCAACCGGGAGTTGGGCGGTTCGCTCAACACAACGGCGCTTGTGGGGAGTAATCGTGCAAGCGCGGTGCCTAGAATCCATGTGTTCATTCGCGTCGGCCCAGCTTTTAAGGTAGACAATTGTTACGTACGATCAGGTGGGAGGCGTCATCTTTTGTCTATGATTCGTTCAAGATGAGGAACCGGACTCATGAATAAAGCGGCTAGTGGGCTATAAGATTGAGAACGAAATTAACAGAGGGGCTTTGCTTTGCCGACTTGCTTCTTCGCCACAGACCTGCACGGACGGACCGATCGGTATGACAAATTACTCACGTCGATCGTCAGGCATCGTCCTACTGCCGTATTCCTCGGTGGAGATTTGCTTCCTCGCTCAGCGCTCTCGGCAATTCAATTCGGACATGAAGATTTTATTCAAGACTATCTCATCCCAGCTTTCACAAGAATCCGTGATGTCCTAGGTGAGCACTATCCCGACATCTTCCTCATCCTCGGTAACGACGACCCACGTCGCTGTGAGGAAGACTTCGTTACGGCAGCAGCCAATGGCCTCTGGCACTACGTCCACGAACAGAAGAGTCTCTTGGGGAATTTCGCCATCTATGGCCTTGCCTACGTTCCACCGACCCCATTTTTGCTGAAGGACTGGGAACGTTACGACGTTTCCCGGTACGTCCCGCCTGGCTGTGTCTCTCCGGAGGAGGGCAGTAGAACCGTGCCAACCGAAGAAAGCGAGATCAAATGGGCCACGATCCAGAAAGATCTCGCTGCGCTTGTGGGAGAGGACCCTCTCGATCGCGCAGTGCTTCTTCTCCACACGCCACCGTGCGATACGCCCTTAGACCGGGCGGCACTCGACGGGAAGACTTACGAGCACGTTCCGCTGGACATGCACGTGGGCAGCATCGCAGTGAAGCGATTTATTGAGGAGCGGCAACCACTGTTAACTTTGCACGGTCACATTCACGAGTCCGCGCGCTTAAGCGGCGAATGGAAAATCCGGATCGGGCGAACTGTCTCTATAAACGGCGCGCACGATGGTCCTGAGTTGGCGCTGGTGCATTTTGATTTGGAGTCACCCGAGTCTGCTACGCGGGATTTGTTCTAGCTTAGGCCTGTGAATCTTTCATGGGCTGTTTACGCGCGGGATCTGTGATTGCGTCGATTTTGACGGCGAAGCTCGAATGTTCCTTTATGTCTGTGTCCGAAACGAGGTGTACGTCCAGTAGACCATCTGTGCGATACCCAGTCCGTAGGAAGTTGATTTCGGCCAGGCAGCGGCTCCAACCTTCGAGCCAGAGCGTCAGTTCTTTCCTCTGCTCTTCGTTCCCTTGAACATGCAAGAGGATGTCGATGTCGCTGGCGGGCCCAGCGGTGGCATTCTTGGTGCTGCCGATTAGATAAAAGGCATTTACTCCGAATTTTTGCGGATCGAGATCAGCCGCAATCCTCTGTGCCATCCGAAAACGCCAGCGCCAGTGGTCATTCGTACTCCGATCAATGGACTCCGCCTCCGATTCCGCCGATACAATATTCTGCTGCGGGGATGACAGGAACCCAACTGCTTGGTTCAAGTCGGCGTTCATCAGCACCCGCAGGATGAGCCCGCCAGTTTCGAGCGGTACGTCAGTAACCCGTAGTGTCTCGGCAAGGTGTGCGAATTCCGGAAGCACCTCCTCAAGTACATTGCGTGACCGTCGAAAAAACAGTTCGTTGAACGTTGTAGTCGGATCGTCGGGATAAAGCGGCAGGTAACGGATCGAGGCCTCTACGAGGTCCTGAAAGAAGTGGGTTCCGAATGACAGCTCTGGCAGGTAATTTCCTCTCTGGCGTGCTACTTCGATCAACATTGCCGCGTTGTTGATATCGGAGTAGGTCACTGGAACGCCGAGTTTGATGTCTCCGCGGCTGCCCCACCGTCCGGGCCCGACCAGAATAAACTGGCGTTTGGGGAGTAGCTTATTGAGTCTGCCAACAGCGCGACCGACATCGCGCATGGCTGTCTGATCCGGGACTGGCTATAGCCCTCGAGATCGACATACACAACGTGCGTGATTTCCGGCACCTTCCCGTTCGAAACAAAATGTGCAGCCGAGAAGATCACTTTGTCCGACGGCAGGTTCTGCGGGATCGCGACGGGAACCGTGTCAGCGCCGTAGCTTTGGGGTCGGCACTGCAGCAAATAGAAATCGTTCCCGTCGTAGGCGAACTCCATGTCTACTGGGGTTCCGAGCTTGGACTGCAGCAGGTGCAGCAATTCACCGATGAAGCTTACGAAGGGAGTCTTCCGAATCAGTCCTTCAAAGGTGAAGACTGCATTCTGAGAACTGAAATCAGGCATCGGTCCGATGATTGGCTCGATCCGGTCATGGCTCACAAGCGATACCAGATTGCGAATCTGGGGATATGTGGCGCCAGAATTGCGCAGGAGTTCCGCGACGTCGCTACCTGCCTTTGGGCAAAAAAGTCCCGCGCTGCGGGTGCGGGTTTTGCCTCCGCTAGGCTGCTTTGGCGGTGACCTCTTTGGGCGCCGTGATTCGGCTCAAAGCCATCCATATATCCCGAGGATCAGCGGCATTATGTCGAATCAGGTCGGAAACGCCCACGATCCCCCGGACGCGATTGTCCTGATCGACCACCGGGACGAAGAATCTGATGTTCCGCCATCGTTACCCGAATGGCTGTTATCGACTTCGTCAGTGGTCACTCGCTGCCCCTATTCTCCCAAGCCGTTCATCCGGGATGGGCAGCTATGGCAAGCCTCGCACATCACTCGGCCCGCGATTTTGTTCAGGTGCCGTTGGAGGAAGGCTGCAATTCGCATAAGAAACCCCCTTCTGTTGTCTGCCAACACATTCGAGCCGAAGCAATAGAAAGTACGCCCAGCTCGATCTTGGAACTGGCATTTGCCTAAACGTGAATGGGTGTTCCCTCTCCTGCGCTTCCGCCGTGAGAGCTTCTATTTCAAATCAACTGCGCACAGTCAAGACCGGGCAGTTTGCGTGACACACGATCTCATGCGCAAGTGTCCAGGACATGTGGGTAGATCCCCAGCGAAATGCTGCGTGCCTCACTCCCATCACGATCAAATCTGCCTGCCGCTCCGCCGCGACATTCAGAATACCGTGCGCTACGAAGTCGAACAAAACCACACACTCAGGAGCAGATGACAGACCGGCTTCTGCAGGAACCAGCTCCGCGAGCCTTTCCAGCGTTTGATAGCGCGCCGGTCAAGCAGGTCCTTGCGTGAGTACCAATACGGACCTGAGTCAAGTGGCGGTATCGGCGAAAGGATGTGGAGAAGAATCAGCCTCGCCTTGGCTTCTCTGGCGAGAGCAACCGCGTGGGGCAAAGCGCGCAAGGAAGCCGCCCCGAAATCGGTTGCGAAGAGGATCTGGTGAACCTGCCCCACATCTTTAGGATCGTCAGGAACCGCGGGGCCAACCGTGAGGACCGGGCAGGCAGCCAAACGAAAGAGTTCCTCGGCGACGGATCCTAGTACTAGCTTCTTGATCCCGGTTCGCCCGTGTGTACCGAGGACAAGCAAATCTATTTCGTTCTGGCCAATGAGTTCTGACAATACGCTCCAGGTTGGTCCCCGCTCCAACAGCAGTTCATGGTCGACGTGTTCGAGAGAAGTCCCCGTAACAAAACTCTTCATGTCGCGGTCGGCGTCCGAGCGGTCTGTATCGAGCTCCGGAGGTACCGGCTCGATTGGAACGAAGCTCCGGGGTACGGGAGGAATCACGTGAGTCAGATAGATTTTGGAGCCGTGGCGAGACGCAATTCCTGCTGCGTACTTGAGCGCGACCTTGGAAACGGCGGAAAAATCTGTTGCGACAAGGATCTTCCTAAAGGATACGGCCTGTCTTTCTTCTATGGTTTCCATCGGATTTCCTCTCCGCACTCGGCTCGTCAGGAACCTCCTCACGGGAAACCACCTCGAGTTGCGCACCGAATCTTCCGCAAACAATCCAGGAGGCCGCAAGCGACGGAAGGACAAAGCCGAACCAAGCCGACGTAAACCCAAATCGTCGTCCGAAGAACAGTATGGCTAGTCTTGTATACGGGCTATGGTCAGAGGAACAAGGCCAGGACATCTCTGAATACGCAATCATGTTGGCGGTGATTCTGGTAGTCGTTGTTGGCACTCTGAGGCTGATCGGCTCAAATGCCAATAATGCGTTTTCCAGCGTGGCTAGCACGCTGCAATAGGTATGAAACACACGAAGTTGGAATCACTGGAGCCGAGCGGGGAACTGGATTTTGGTCTGGCAACGCCGTGCGGTGAAGCAACGGAGGAATTTATGGGAATGCTGGCGAGATCTCCATTCGGAGAGACGCCCTTCCGGGCCACCACCAACTTTCTTGATAGCCTTCTGGCGGACTACCCGAGACGTGACTTTCGGGTTCGATTGTGGGACGGCACCAGTTGGGGGACTGAGGATCGGCCACGTTTCACATTGGTGGTTAAGCAGCCAGAAGCCCTGCGTGCGATGTTCGCCTTTCCCGGCGAACTGACGTTGGGCGAAGCCTACATTTACGACGACTTCGACATTGAGGGTGACATCGAAGTCGCCTTCGACTTGGCCGACTATCTGCTTGGTCAGGAGCGCAGCCTATGGGAGAGGTTTGACCTCGGAGAACGGTTGCAAAAGCTGCCCGCGAGTGGACACCCGCAAACGCGGGTGCATCCCGCTCAGTTGGGGAGACCGGTACATTCCAAAGATCGGGATCGACAGGCCATCCGGTATCACTACGATCTTCCGGCTGAGTTCTTTGCGCTGTGGCTGGATTCACGCATGATTTATTCCTGTGCGTATTTCGGCACGGCGGAAGAAGATCTCGATACCGGATCAGTCACTGGAACAATACTCACCGGATCACTCAAAGATGTGAATTTCACTCTCACCAATTCGCCATTGCTGAGCGGCCGGATTGAGCGTAACGGAACTGATATTACGCTCAGCACCACGGACCCTACCGTCGAAACGTTGACGTTGGAGTTGCCCCAGCCTCTCGCGCTCCCGTGCCTTTGCCATCGGTCGCGCGTCCTAATTCCGGTTCACGTGGACGCGCAGGACTAAAGAGTTGGCGTAGAGCGGGGGTCGACAGTAGGGAAAAACCACGGGCGCTCCAGCCGGAACGACCTGGGCTACCTACTTGAAGACGGGGCGAGCAGCTAAATCGTTGGCTGAACGGGAATTGGGCCGGGTCAGGCTTCCGCTTGACAACCCGTGGAGCGAGACGCAGACTCAGCTCTGGGGATGTGCTCATTATGATTTCGTTCCTTACCCAACTCTGGGCGAACGATCAAGGCCAAGACATCGCTGAGTACGCAGTGATGCTGGCCGTGATCCTCGTCCTTGTTGTGGGTACAATACGGCTCATCGGCTCCAACGCCAACACCGTTTTTTCGCAAGCAGCCAGTTCGATTCAGTAAGCGTCACGGCTTCGCTGAAGCGACGGCAGCTTTACTCCATCTTTACGGCTTTTTTATACGGGATGTGATGAGCAGTTGTGTCACTCTTGCTCATCGCGATCGTTGTGGTCGGAACACGGGTTCGCACATTTTGCCAGCGCCTTTTGCTGGAGTGATGTTCGCGGTGGGCCGTGCTTGAGTGTCGGCAACTTGGTTGGGTTTCGTCACCGACAATCTTAGGGTTCCTGTGATCCAATCTCTATGGAGGTTCGAAACACTTTCCGCATTGAGAGGAGCCATGCAATTCCATCTCGAACCACAAGAACTGAACCTGCTGGCAAATATCTTATTAGAACAAGATCCGCGACAGTACAACGAACTTTTGAACAAGGTCCTGGCCCGCGACTTGCGATTCGACTCCGGGGAACTCGAACAAACAGCGGACCTACTTATGAGCAAGAAGCGAAGTCTTAAGGATGAAATCGCGCTGCAGCCGAACGTCGCACTGAAGGCGGACCTGCAACGGAAATTGACATTGCTGGAACGAGTACTCGAGAGGGTCACCGAGGTCTGCGTCATGTTCTGAAAGTTGTCTGGCAGCTGGCGCTTGCTACAGCCTCAGTTGGAGTGCCGATGACCAATTTAGATGATTGAGGCTGTGACAAGTTGATGCGCCTGTTCAAGGTACAGGATCTCATTCAGCCAGTTCACCAGCAGCGACTCCCGATCAACTCCTTCGACTTGAACCTCCCGCATCGCCGATGTTTGCTGTGTACGCGGGGGCTCATCCAACGCATACATTGACGGGCAGCATTTTCCAGTAAGCTCGCCATATCGCGGCCGGTGACACGAAAGGCTCGGTCAGCTGTGTGCTCGATTTCCTTGAAGCGCGGCATTCGATCACGCAACCTTGCGGTGACCCAAACGAACTCTCAAGCAGGAGGCTCTTGAACTGGTGCTCCTCGCAAGCGGCTTAGCATTGACTCGAGCAGCTTCTCATTCTTGCGCAGTGTCTGCTTGAAATTATGGTGATCCGTGTGCGAGATCTCTTTCAATAGCTCCCGATGGCGGTGCTCAAGAATGCTCGCCAAGAGCTCCTGCTCTTCAGTGGTTAATATCAATGCCATGATCAACATCGCCTTAGTACACGCCATGGAAGTGGTGGAATGTCTTCCTCCCGTTTTGGTTCCCTTCTCTTTGGCGGTTGACTTATTTCCGATGGCTACCCCTGAGCCGCATCCCTGTGCATTCCCAAAATGGGAAGAGCGAACATCACTGACCCCCGCACCTCTGCGGGACCGTACTGAAGATCAGATGATTTCGTTGCGAACAGATTCTGCCGCGGAATTTATTTATAACTTCTGTGACCCTTACACAACAATATAGGACGGATTGACCGTCAGTCGGGTGCAATCTCGCGATTGCCGCGACTGTTTCTCCGAGCATCTGAACTAGGGGAACTATGAGAATCGTGAGAGGCGTCCGGTCGTGTTGGCGCATGCAGTGCTTGCCTCGTGGCCTGCAGAGTATTGATGAGCGACTCTTTTGGGAGCTTTTGGATGATTGGCTCAATCGCCCATCCCAAGCCAAAGGGCACGTCGCGCGTCAACGATATGGCTCGGCACTCGATGACTACACCAGCATCTCGTTCCTCGAATCGCCAGTACGAATACAGCCGCCACAAGAAGCCGTAACCTGAATCGGGCTGTAACACTCGTTCGTTTTCACTTCCGGCGTTTTCCACCTCGGCGATTCGCGTCGTGTACGAGAGGCACAGCCAGCGTGTTGGGCCTGCCGGACGATAGTGCACCTCGTGATCGGTGTCGAGGACGACGGTGATGATTTTCTTCTTCAGCAGGCGCAGATAGATTTGGAAATCGTTATTGTGGCGGCTGATGAGCTTCGAATCTATCACCTCAGGTTTGTAGACGTTCTTGTGGTTGTCGTAATCCTGGATGAGCGCGACCGTGGACTTCATGTCCGCGCCGGGAATGAAGACGGTGGCGCGCCAGTGGTGGATGAGGCCGTCAGGAATGTCATTGACCGACTTTCCATTTTCTTTGTCTTCGAATTGCGCTACGACCTGGCCTCGAGCTACATTCTGAGCCCTCTCGGGCAGCTGCTGAGACCAGAGGAATGGTCTGTTTCGGTGCAAAGTCTGCTCCATTTCCGTTTGCGCTTGGTGAGTGTATGCATTGAATGGTTCAAGAGTTCGAGGGTCCAGTCGCACGGGCTTTACAGTTTGCACCATAACTCCTGACTCATAAGAATCGCGGCGGGAAAGACATGGTCCAGCTCGAACCGTGCTAGAAGACCGGTCACCCCGACCCCTCTAGACTTGTTTCTTCTCGCGTCAATGTACTTAGCGCTTGTAGCCAATAGTCCGCAGAAACTGCTTGCGTGTCGCCACGTCCTGTGGACCCTCGACGCCTTTGGGCGACGCCCCATCGATCACACCGATTACTCCACACCCGTATTCCGTTTTCGCCACGATCACCCGCACGGGATTTGCGGTCGCGCAGAAGATGGTGCAAACCTCTGGAACGTTCCGCAGAACGTTTAACAGGTTGACCGGATAGGCATTGCGCAGCATAAGGACAAAAACGTGCCCCGCAGCCAGCACTTGTGCATTCCGAATCGCAACCGCCTTGAGTTCGTCGTCATTCCCGTCCGCCCTCGTCAAGCACGGCCCGGAAGCTTCATTAAAGGCTACTCCAAACTTCGCCTGAGGTACCGTGTTGACGACTGCCTCGTAGATGTCTTCGACCGACTTGATGAAATGGGTTTGTCCCAGGATGATGTTCGCATCCGCGGGGATGTCCAGCGGGACGGCTTCTAGTTCCAACATAAGCGTCTCCTAACACTTGTAATGCCAGAGGATCTGAGCCTGACCCCTTTTCAAGCGGCAACAGGCGGTAGCTTCTGTTCCGGCGGCGTTTCAATATCTTCGAGCCTCTGATGCCGATGGAGAAACACGTAAGTACCGAGGAGAGTCAGCATTAGCAAGGCGAATATCATCATGAGCAACGCGAAACCGGCCATGCTGCGAACAGGACCCGAGGCTTCACGCTCTTCCTGACTCGCCAGCACGATCCATGGAAGATTGGGATAAGCGTCTCGCAAGCCGGTATCGGCAAAGCCAATGAGATTGGGTTCTCCGTGAGGAAGCGTGGCGTAGATGTATCCTGCCTCGCGCCCGCGTAGTGTGCCCAACGCGTCCCGAATCGTTGCGCACTCCTCGGACTTGATCTTCAGGGAGGGCGTTACGCCCGGGGCCTGAATCACCGTGCCGTCATTTCGGACGAGAAACACACGCCCCGTACGTGCGATCTGCTGCCGGCTGATTTGAGTGAACAGCGGCGAGAGATCCACCAAAGCGGTGACGGCACCCATGAACCGTCCTGTGCTGTCTTGAAGAACCGGACGGATCACGCTGATGTAGTACAGGCGGGTTTGCTCGTCATAACGCACATCCGTCAAGTAGATTGCCGTTTGGCCTCGCGAATCCAGGCCCTGCCAGTACTCACGCTCAGTCGTCTTGTCGGTCGCAGCCACAGTAGTCGTGTGGCTGGCGCCTCATCGGCAGAGTTGCTGGTGCCGGTGCATTGGTCGCCGGCGCATCCGTCGCAGCCTCTTCCGCAGTCGGATTTGCTTGTTGTATGGCCGCCTGGCGAATGCTGAAACCGATCAAACAGGAGATGCGAGACGCGTGTGCGTTTAAATCGACAGGTGCACCTGACGAACCACGTTAGGCGTCGGCAAAAACGGTTCGTAGCCCGATGGTGGCTCACCCGATTTATGTGTTCGCCATTCGTAACTAATGGGATGGTCCGCCGCCGCTACCCAGCCAGCAGGTTGGGTATAAAGAGGTGAACAAGGAGGCGTCCCCATGCAACTACAGACGGTCGGCATTGATCTCGGCAAGACAGTCTTTCATCTGGTTGGACTTAACGAACGCGGCGAGGTCGTGGTGCGCAAGAAGTTTTCGCGCAAACAGCTGCTGCACTTTACGGCGAACCTGAAGGTGAAGTTAATTGGCATGGAAGCTTGCGGAGGGTCCCACTTTCTAGGGCGGGCTCTGCGAGAGCAGGGTCACGAGGTGCGGCTGATGCCGGCGCAGTATGTCAAGCCTTACGTAAAGACGAACAAGAGCGACTACATTGACGCCGAGGCGATTGCTGAGGCAGTCGGGCGGCCGAAGATGCGCTTCGTACCGATCAAAACCGATGACCAACTGGATCTGCAGTCCCTGCATCGAGTACGGGAGCGTTGGGTGATGCGTCGCACCGCAGTCATCAACCAGATTCGTGGCTTGCTGCTCGAACGTGGAATCACTTTGCGCCAGGGGCGACGCCATATCGATGCGGCATTGCCCGGGATCCTGGAAGACGCCAGCGCCCAGCTCTCCGGCGCATTGCGCGTGCTGCTGGTGCAGCTGAAGCTGGAGCTCGATCACTTGGAAATGCGGATCGAGGAAGCCGATGCGGTGATTAAGAGGACGGCTGGCGAGAACGAAGCTTGTCGACGGCTGGTGGCAATCCCTGGCATCGGACCGATTACGGCGACCGCAATCATCGCCGCGATCGGCAACGGAGCAGCTTTCAAAAAGGGGCGAGGGTTTTCCGCGTGGCTCGGCATCGTCCCCGGCGAATACACCACCGGGGGAAAGCAAAAGCTGCTGGGGATCAGCAAGCGCGGGAACTCTTACTTGCGAAGACTCTTGGTCCAAGGGGCCCGTGCCGTCCTGCAACAGAGCGCGAAGCAATCTTCCGGTCTGAGTGCGTGGCTGGCCCAACTCACAACCCGCACCCACAGTAACGTGGCCGCAGTAGCCTTAGCCAACAAGTTGGCGCGCATGGCCTGGGCC
>QIAH01000001.1 GCA_003225465.1 Acidobacteriota bacterium
AGTGATGTCGCTTTCAGCCTGGAGGCGCTCACGGAAATTTCGACGGCCAGCAGAAGTGGAGCGCAAGCGATTGCAGCGCCTTTACCCGCACGGCGCCGCTGGTTGCTACCTGCCCTGGGCGCTCTCCTGGCGGCTGCCCTCTGCGTCGGCTTCTATGTTGTGGGCAAGCGCGCGAACGCAATCTCGGCGCCAAGCTTCCATCGCCTGACGTTCCGGCGAGGGACCATCCTCTCTGCGCGTTTTTCCCCGGACGGCCAGACCATCGTGTACGGCGCCGCTCTGGAGGGCAAGCCCGTAGAACTGTTCACCACCCGCTTCGATAGCACGGATTCCCGGCCCCTTGGGCTGGAAAAAACGGAATTGCTGGGCATCTCTTCGACTGGGGAACTGGCCGTCAACCTCGCTTCGTTCCACCTCTCTCCCTTCATCGAAGGCGGAACCCTGGGCAGAGTGCCGCTTGCCGGAGGAGCTCCCCGGCAGATATCGGACAATGCGACCTGGGCGGACTGGACGCCGGATGGCACAGACCTGGCGGTGATCCGCGAGGCTGAGGGCAGGAACCGGCTCGAGTTTCCGCTCGGCCACACGATTTATCAGCCCCGAGGATGGGCAAGCCACGTGCGCTTCTCACCCAAAGGAGATTTGCTCGCCTTTGCCGACCATGTGGAAACCGGAGACGATGGCCGGGTGGTAGTCATCGACCGGGAAGGAAACGTTAAGGCCACCTCTGGATTTTTCATCACCGTGCAAGGAGTCTCCTGGTCGCGGGATGGCAAGGAAGTTTGGTTCACGGCATCCCGGGAAGGCGCGGCGCGCGCCATCTTCGCCATGGATCTCTCCGGCAAGGAGCGTGTGGTGTTGCGCGTCCCCGGCACGCTCACGGTGCAGGACATCACGCGCGCCGGCCGCGTGCTGCTCACAATCGACAATGCGCAATTCGGAATTCTAGGCCTGCGTGCGGGTGAGACCAACGAACGAAATCTTTCCTGGTTTGACTGGTCGTTGCCCTCCGACGTCTCACCGGACGGCAAGGATCTTCTCTTCTTCGAGAGCGGAGAAGGAGTGGGCTCCAATTACTCCATCTTCATGCGCGGCATGGACGGGTCCCCGGCGGTGCGCCTGGGAAGCGGCGCCTTCCCTGCCCTTTCGCCCGACGGCAAATGGGTAGTCGCCGTCGATAATTCCTCCCCGAGGCAATTGGAACTGATACCGACGGGAACGGGACAGATGCGGCAACTCACCCACGATGCTCTAGAGCACCTTCGCGTAGATTGGGTACCGAATGGAAAAGCGATTGTCTTCACCGCCTCGGAACCGAACCATCCTGCGCGCACATACTGGATGAATCTCGCGGATGGCAAGACCCACGCCATCACTCCAGAAGGGACCGAGGGAGGACTGGTGTCGCCGGACGGGAAATACCTGTTGGCCCGTGATCCCGACCGCAAGTGCTGGCTCTATCCGCTGGAGGGCGGCGATCCGCAACCGCTCTCCGCGACCCTCAAAGACGGCGAAACCCCGATCAACTGGGAGAGCGACGGCCAGAGTCTTCTCGTCGGCGAGCGCGGATTTCCCCTCAAGGTCTCGCGTGTTTTCTTGAATTCCACTCGCAGAGAAGACGTTCGCAGCTTCGCTCCATCGGACGCAGGCGGCATTGTGACCGTCGGCGGAGTACGTTTCAGCGCAGACCGCAAGAGCTACGTGTATGACTACTTCCGGATCCTCTCCGACCTCTACGTGGTGGATGGGTTGAAGTAATGTGGAGCGACGGGCGTCCGCGCCCGTCCACCACGGGCCCTTGCATCGTGACAGCAGGATCGATCAATTTGCGCGAACGCTGCTAAAAACTCGCTTCCCCTTGAGAGTGAAGTCAACCATCCGGCGCTCTAGAATTCGAATTACCAATCGCTTCGACTGCGCCGAGCCGACGGGCGAGGACGCCCGTCGCTCCATCCACGCGAAGCACACACCTTGACAAAATATCAGATTAGATTCATTCTAAATTATTCATGAACGCTGAGGAGATTAGACAGTCCCTGGAGGGCCGCGGGTTGCGGTGTACGCCGCAGCGCTACGCTGTGATGGCATTCCTGATGGAATCCAACCGCCACCCGACGGCTGCGGAAATCTTCGAAGGCGTGAATCACATGGATCCGCGCTCCTCGAGAGCCACAACTTATAACAATCTGCGGGACCTGGTGCAGGCGGGACTGGTGCGCGAAGTGGCCGTCGAGGGTCGCGCCGCCCGGTTCGACGCGAAAGGCATGCGGCATCACCACTTCATCTGCGACCGCTGCGGCAACGTTGAGGATATCGAGTGGTACAACGTGCCCCGGCCGGCTTCGAAGTCAATCGGGAAACGCGTTCTTCGCGAATGCGAAGTGATTTTCCGCGGGCTCTGCACGAAGTGCGCTCCACGGCACGCTACGCGTTGAGGGTCGCGGTCGTAAGGATCGTGCGGACATTTCATGAACGCGGCAAGCAGCACGTTCCGGGCATGTGACTCCAGAAGATGTGGAATCCATCCCGCGGAGGGCGAGACGCCCTCCCGACAGCCGGCGGGACGCCGGCGCTACAGTTTTGAACTAATTCGAAGGAAGATACACATATGGAAAATAAAGCTGGCACTGTTGACCCGCATACTCAGGCAACCCAAACATCCATCGAAGCCAAGTGCCCGTTCACGGGCGCTCGTGCAAACCGTGACTGGTGGCCGAATCAGCTGAACCTTCAGGTCCTGCATCAGCACTCTCCCCTATCCAATCCGATGGGCGAGGAGTTCGACTACGCTAAGGAATTCAAGAGTCTCGACCTGAACGCCGTGATCAAGGACCTGCAAGCCTTGATGACGGACTCGCAGGATTGGTGGCCGGCCGACTTTGGCCACTACGGCGGGCTGTTCATCCGGATGGCGTGGCACAGCGCAGGCACGTACCGCATCGGCGACGGGCGCGGCGGAGCCGGGGCGGGACAGCAGCGCTTCGCGCCGCTCAATAGCTGGCCCGACAACGTGAACCTCGACAAGGCGCGCCGGCTGCTGTGGCCGATCAAGCAGAAATACGGCCGCAAGATCTCCTGGGCCGACCTCATGATTCTCGCAGGCAACGTCGCCCTTGAGTCGATGGGCTTCAAGACATTCGGTTTTGGCGGCGGGCGCGCGGATACATGGGAGCCCGAGCAGGACATCTACTGGGGCCCCGAAGGCAAGTGGCTGGCAGACGAGCGCTACAGCGGCGAACGTGATCTCCAGAGTCCGCTCGGTGCCGTGCAAATGGGTCTGATCTATGTGAATCCGGAAGGGCCGAACGGCAAACCCGATCCCCTCGCGGCGGCCAAAGATATTCGCGAGCCGTTCCGCCAACGACGAAGAAACGGTCGCGCTGATTGCCGGCGGTCACACCTTCGGCAAAACCCACGGCGCCGGCGATGCGGCCAATGTGGGCGCAGAGCCGGAAGCCGCCAGCATCGAGGAGCAGGGCCTCGGCTGGAAGAGCAAGTTCCGCACCGGCAAAGCGGGTGACGCGATCGGCAGCGGCCTGGAAGTGACTTGGACTACGACGCCTACAAAGTGGAGCAACAACTTCTTCGAGAACCTGTTCAACTATGAATGGGAACTGACCAAGAGCCCGGCCGGTGCGCACCAGTGGAGACCGAAGAATGGCGCAGGCGCTGGTACGATGCCGGACGCGCACGATCCGTCAAAGCGTCACGCACCCTCCATGCTGACCACCGACCTCTCGTTGCGCTTCGATCCTGCATACGAAAAGATTTCCCGGCGCTTCTACGAGAATCCGGACCAGTTCGCAGACGCGTTTGCCCGGGCGTGGTTCAAGCTGACGCACCGTGACATGGGCCCGATTGTGCGTTATCTCGGCCCGCTCGTTCCGAAGGAGACGCTGCCTTGGCAAGATCCGATCCCCGCTGTGGATCACCGGCTGGTCGGGGAGCAGGACATTGCGGCTCTGAAGGCGAAGATCCTCGGCTCTGGCCTGTCTGTTTCCCAGTTGGTCTCGACGGCTTGGGCATCCGCATCGACGTTCCGCGGCTCTGATAAGCGCGGTGGAGCGAACGGCGCGCGCATTCGCCTCGCGCCACAAAAGGACTGGGCAGTCAACCAGCCAGCTCAACTCGCGAAGGTGCTGCAGACGCTCGAAGGCATCCAAAAGGAATTCAACAGCGCGCAGACCAACGGCAGTAAGGGGAAGAAGATTTCCCTGGCGGACATGATCGTTCTCGGCGGCTGTGCGGCGGTCGAGAAAGCCGCGAAGGCCGCTGGGTACGACGTGAAAGTCCCCTTCACGCCGGGACGCATGGACGCGTCGCAAGAGCAAACCGACGTAGAGTCCTTCGCGCCGCTCGAACCGACCGCGGATGGATTCCGCAACTATCTCAGCGGCAAGCAGCGCCTGTCGCCTGAGGAGCTATTGGTGGATCGGGCACAACTGCTGAAGCTAACGGCGCCGGAGATGACGGTTCTCGTCGGTGGCCTGCGCGTGCTGGGCGCAAATGCCGGGAACTCCAAATACGGCGTCTTCACGAAACGGCCGGAGACGCTCACGAACGACTTCTTCGTTAACCTGCTCGACATGAACACGCAATGGCAGCCGTCGAATGAATCCAACGGCTCCGGACCCGTGTACGAGGGGCGCGACCGGAAGACGAACGAAGTGAAGTGGAGCGGCACGCGTGTCGACCTGATCTTCGGTTCCCACTCCCAGCTGCGAGCGCTCGCGGAGGTCTATGGGTGCGCGGACAGCAAGGAGAAATTTGTGAAAGACTTCGTGGCGGCGTGGACTAAAGTGATGAACCACGATCGCTTCGCCGTCGCCTGAAATGGAGCGACGGGCGTCCTCGCCCGTCGATTTCGGAAGACTCCTCCGACAGTACAGAGGCCACGGATCGGGGCTAACCCTTCCGTGGCCTCTCTGTCCTTCGGTGATTGAAATCCGATTACAGTCCTGGCGGTCCCGCCAATGCCCGCATCGGTTTCACATGCGCACGGTCACAGGTGTTTCCCAGGCAGCCGAGTCCCCAGCTCTGCTGGATCGTCGACAACATGGAATAGTGATTAAACGCAGTGCCCGAACTACGCGCGAAACGCAGGAAGCTCGAAATCACCAAAGCCACCACGTGCCCGCCGCCCGGGTTCGCGTCGCAGCATCCACTGGTGTCGCCGAACCCGAAGGGCCCACTTCCTGTGAAATCGCTCTCATCCCACATAATGAAAATCACGGAGTTCCCGGTCCACGACTTGGACGTCATGATCGCGTTGACCGTGTCCAGCAGGAAGGTGTCGCCGGTCGCGATCAGCGCCGGCACCTGCGAGAAGTCGCAGGGATCCGCCGGAGTCGCGCCCCGGCCATGCATGTCGTGGCATTGATCCGGGCTGATCCAGACATAATTGGGCACGGTGTTGTTCGCGAGATCGCTGGCCAACTGGCTGAAGTCGACGATGTTCGCCACCCGCGTGGGATTGGTCTGCACGTCTTTGTAGGTTATGAACGGGTTGTGCTTCGCGCACAGCGCGAACGACTGCATGTACGCCTTCCACGTCTTCCCTCTCGCTTCGAGCTGGTCGACGACATTGGGCACGTCGATGGTGATGTCGTTGTCATCGACCACGCCGTTGAGCGCGCCTGAAGTCGCGCCGATGTAGTTGGGCTGGCTGGGATGGGCGACGCCAAAGTAATTGGTCGCCAGCCCGGTCGTGGCCGCCGCGAAGTTGATGAAGGGCGCGTTCGGGTTCCCGATCAGGGTGTCGTAGCCCGTGTTCTCCATCATGATGATGAACACGTGATCGAAGCCGCGGCCATCGTCGCCGCCTTGCGCCCACAAAGGAGCGGCCAAAAGTGTGAGTGTAAGCAAAGCCAATCCGCAAATCCTGATGTTGCGGTGCTGAATCGTTCGAGAGACGGTTTCGAGATTCATGCCATTCTCCTGGAAGTTTTTTGTACTGGAACTGAGGATTCCCGTCGGCCCAAGCCGGATCTCGGCCCATGTTCAAGAAAAAGAGTGACGCGATTCTAGACCGAAGGGGCCGAGTGTCAAGAGCCATTTTCGGCCAAACAGCCCAAGGGACGGGGCATTTCGACGACCAGGGTATCGTTCAGCCGGCCGAAGCGGCCGAAGGCGATGTCTCGAAAAGATTAGGTGGATTTAGGGGATGGCCGGCAGCGACAAGATTGTCGCGCTTCCGACCAAAGTCGATGTGCTATTTCTCCGCGTGCTGCTCGGCGAAAGGCCCCAACAGCGGCAACTCGAACCGCTCCCCTTGCAGGGCCTTGATGGACAGCAGCAGCCAGGTAAAAAACAATGCCAGTCCGATGAGCGTACCGGTCAACAGCCAGCCAAAGAGCCAGCCAAACATCGAAGCCAAAAGCCCCAGCAACACGAACACGATGACCGCAGCCCAAAACAAGATGCTCTGAAAGGCGTGGAAACGAACAAATCTGCGCTGCTGAAATTGCTTCAGGAAGAGGAAAACGAGGGCTGGAAGAAACGTAAGATAGGCGAGCGCTCCGATCCAGCGGTCGTTCCAATCCACCGGAGGCGGCGCCGGAATGGACGCAGCTTCGGAAGCCTCCTCTTCGATGTCCGGCTCTTCCGGCGTAAAGAAATTCCCCTCGCGCACCGGCCGTCCGCACGACGGACAGAACTCCGAGATGTCAGGCATGGTAGCGCCGCAATATCCGCAGGAAATTGGCATAGGCGTATAGAAGTAACATCCAAATCTTAAACCAACCAGATTACAGACGTTACCGGGACCATTGTCCGGCTACGGGGCGATTGGGTTTGGCCCTTGTCCGCACGATCGGTAAACGATAACGTATTTGAGATTGCTTGGGAA
>QIAH01000002.1 GCA_003225465.1 Acidobacteriota bacterium
ACGCGAAGAATGCGAGCGGCTATTCCAGCATCCGGCAAGGGCGTTGCAAGATCGACTTGTGCGCCGCGGGCACACCGATCGAACCAGGCTGCATGCCCTACCTGAGTGGGAAAAACTCTACCAGACAGAATCTCAAGAACGCAGATTGCTGTACCAGGCAAGAGCCTTAAGCTGGGGCAAAGAGAAGAGGTATTACTATGCGCACAAGCAGTATGACTGAATTATTTTAAGAAATGTGCGGTAGCCGAGGGCAGGCGAACACGAAACGGTTTGTGGGATCTGGCATTCCGCTATGACGCAAACCAGTATTGATCCGTTGGGAAGCATCTGGCTGTTGCAGTTCATGAATTCCATTGGCC
>QIAH01000032.1 GCA_003225465.1 Acidobacteriota bacterium
GTGTTAGAACCCTGCCGCCAATCCGATCACGCGCCTCGAGAATCAAGACCGACAATCCCGACCGCCCTAGTCTGGCAGTGGCGGCAAGCCCTGCCATCCCTGCACCAATGACAATTACATCTGGTACATTCGTTTTGGTTCGCATGAGGGTCGTTTATACGACATTCCGATCACCGCTAAGACGCGAGGCCCTTATCTAAACGTTGCGTCTCAACGCTGAGAGTTTACGCACGTGACGGTTTAGTACGATGTCAGCTCAATGACGATTTCGACGATCTCGATCGCACCGGATTACTGTTGCGATCGAGGGCCCGCTTCCTTCAGACAGGTGTGCGGAAAAGAGGTGTGCGGGACCGCATCGAGATTTAGCCGTACAGTGAAGACCCGATTGCTCGGTTCGTACACGGATGGGTTATAAGACTCAGATACTGGCGTCGTTTGTATCCTGCTCGAGAGTGCAGAATGAATCAAGCTTATCGTTTCACAGACTTTGGCGATCTCTATCGGGCGGCGTTTGCCGAGCCCAATCCAACCATCAAGCAACTCCTCCTTGCGGAAGTCAAGAAGGTGCTCGACCGCTGGGCGGAAAGCATGGCGGACGGAATGCCTGCTTCGGGAAGACTTGCTTGCACAGACGTCGACTCGAATCGCCCGGTATCCTTTCGGCACGCCGCCTGACAATCGACAAAAAAGGTCATTCAACAGTCTCATCTCTGAGCTAACGGTCAATCTTCGCCTTGAAAGTACAACAAGCGGCACACAGTGTGCGCAGTGTGTCAGTGGATAGAGGTACGAAAATTCACTTCTCTCACGAGTGTGAAGCTGAATCCGATTAACTGCATCGGTGATCTACTTGCTTTGATCTGAAAGCGACGAGCCAGATCAACAGCCTGCGTCTCGGCGTGTCGGGCGATTCTGAGGTACCATTCTCTTGATGGTCGCGACTATCGTGGTACTCGCAGATGTTGCGTAGCTGAACTTGCTCCAGCGCAATGTATCGGTAAGCCATTAGGATCGTTGCTGAAGAAGAGGAGGCGTGGTGGCAAACGCATTTGTCCACGTGGAACTGAATACCCCTGACCCTGCCAAGGCAAAGACCTTCTATTCGAAATTGTTTCAATGGAAGTTGGCGGACGTTCCGAACACCGCCGTCCCAGATGGGTCTTACACCATGATTGAAGTCGGGGCAGGAACAGGCGGCGGAATCATGAAACAGGTTGCAGGCGGCCCTGCAGGATGGCTACCTTACGTGGAGGTCGACGACATTCACGCTGCCACCCAGAGAGCTGAATCGCTGGGCGGCAAGGTTATGAAGGATGTCACTGAGGTGAGCGGGATGGGTTGGTTTAGTTTTATTCAGGATCCAACGGGCGCGGTGTTGGGGTTGTGGAAATCCAAATAAAT
The DNA here is from genome assembly GCA_003225465.1 of Acidobacteriota bacterium. GTDB lineage: Bacteria > Acidobacteriota > Terriglobia > Terriglobales > Acidobacteriaceae > Gp1-AA133. Next base: position 1,405 of record QIAH01000032.1, read on the forward strand.
TTGCTGCGCCGGCTTCTCGAGTTCAGAAATCGCGGCGGAAAGAACCGCCGCATGGGAAGCGCTAGGTTGCAAACTGATCCACTCGCACGATTTGATTGCGGATTGCGTACAGAACGACCTCGCTCACCGAATGCAGGTGGAGCTTGCGCATGAAATTGCTCCGGTGAGTCTCCGCTGTTTTGACACTGCATCCCAAGATCACGGCCACTTCCTTCGTCGTTTTGCCCTCCGCGATCAACTGAAGCACTTCCCGCTCCCGACTCGTCAAAGTAGGCAGAGTCGCCAAACTGGAGGGCGCAAAGTAGCTGTCCAAAATATCCTGCACCCTTGAGGTGAAAAACGTGCGATGCCGCTCGAGTGCCTGCACGGCGGCGACCAAGTCTTTCGCTGCATCTGATTTCAGCACAAAGCCCCGCGCCCCCGCGCCCAGCACTTCACGAATAAGCTGCTCGGAATCGCTCATTGTCAGAATGAGTACCTTCTGATCGGCATTCTCGCTAAGTATTTGACGGGTAGCATCGAGTCCGTTCAAGGTAGGCATCGCGATATCCAGGATCACGATGTCGGGCGAGAGATCTTTCGCCATTTGGACCGCTTGCCGGCCTTCCGATGCCTCTCCGCAAACCTCCCAACCAGGGTGCGCTTTCAGAAGGGAACAAATCCCCTGACGAACCACTGGATGGTCATCTGCGACCAGAATTCGTAGAGACACGCTTCACCTCGGATCTTCGACAATCTGGACTAGTATCTTTTGTTTCGCGCGTCTGGTCCAAAGCACGCACGAAGACGGCAACTTCGGTTTCCACACACAAGCCCTAAGCCGCACGAAGCTAAGCGAAAGCGTAGCAGAGCCATTGAACATGTCGATACAGGGTACCCTGTAGGCAATTCTAGACAAACCACTAATACCACGTCAGGTTGTTTATAGAGTTCGATTCATGATGTCGCTCGTCAGGATGTCAGCACACTTGCGAAATCGGGCGAGAGGCTTGATTAAAGTGTGGCATCAACGACCTTGCTTGCATCCAGCAGGCGCCGATCTGGCTACGCGCAGTGTCACCACAATAGGGAGAGGGGGCCTTTGCAGTGCTCCCTGCAGAGTTGATTGCGTCACAGTTGACTCCGCCACCGACGTGAGACGCCTAACCCAAGCATTCGGCTATGGGTCTTTCAGTTTCTTTCTCAAGTGAAAGCCCTATCAATTGTGGGTGCTGTCCACATCTCTCGAAAGCATCTCAACAGGAGTTTCGTGAGGACGGGGGCGTGTGAAGATGCGGCCAGCATTGGATATTGCGGAGGCGAGTGCAGATGCTCTGGTGGGACGAATTCGAGGGGGCAAGTGGTGGGGACTCGCCATTTTCGTCGCTGCCGTCGTCGTCATAAGCTCGGCAATCTATCTGGCGCACGCATGGCCATTCACTGAGCGGAATGTCATCGAAAATCTTGAAAATGCGACGTCGAGCAAAGTGCAGTTTCGCATCTTCAAACGCGTTTACTTCCCACATCCGGGTTGCATTGCGGAAGGAGTAATTCTCTTGCGGGGGGTGGGCTCACAAAATGAAACGAAAATGACCGTCGAAAAACTTACGATCGAAGGAACCATAATCGGACTTTTTACCAAACACCTCGCGTTGATTCGAGCGGAAAAGGCCAACCTGACATTCCCTGCATTTGGAACGGGGCCACGCTGGCAGCCTACGGAGTCAGAAATTGTTGTGGATGAACTCCGAGCAAACGACGCATCAGTCGATTTTAGCCGGCACAATCCAAAGCAACCTCAAGTTCGCTTCGTTATACATGAGTTTGTGGCGCATCATTTGGCAGCTCACGACCCGATGAGATTTGATGTTCGCGTGCAGAATCCGACTCCGCCGGGGGAGGTGCGCGCGAGTGGAAGTTTTGGTCCCTGGAAGATAGACCGGGTCGCTGCTACCCCAATTGAGGGTTCCTATTCATTCCGCGACGCGGATCTTGGCGTGTTTGGAGGGATCCACGGACGGCTAGCGTCGGATGGAAAGTTTCAGGGAACACTCGAGAACATTGCCGTACAGGGCGCCACAACCACTCCTGATTTCGAGGTCAAGGGCAGCAGCCACAAAATCGGCTTACAGACCAACTTCCGCGTGGGCATTGACCCATCCAATGGCGATGTCAGCCTCGAGCAAGTGAACGCACTTGTGTCGCGAACGTTGGTAATCTCACGCGGCAGTATCGCTCGGCATCCGAACGCCGCGGCAAAAACGGCATCCCTGGATCTCGCGGTGCACAGCGGTCGTATACAGGACCTGCTCCTGCTATTCGTTTCAGAGAAGGATTCTCCGCTGCACGGGGTCGTGAGTCTTAAAGGAAAGACAAACATTCCCCCGGGCGACAAGCCCTTCCTGCAAAAATTGCAGATGACGGGTGATTTCGGGATTGAAAGTGCACTCTTTACAAAGGAGAAGACACAGGAAGATTTAGACAAATTGAGCGCCGCGGCTCGCGGACAAAGTGATCCTCCGGAGGACCCCGAGAATGTCGTTTCCGATTTGCAAGGACACGTCGTGGTGAAAGATGGGACCGCGACTTTTACGGATTTATCGTTTAATGTCCCTGGAGCGAAGGCACGACTACACGGGACTTTCAACCTGATAAATCACATTGTCGACCTGCATGGCACATTATTTATGGACGCAAAGCTTCACCAGGCGACTTCGGGAATCAAATCGTTCCTGCTGAAGGCTGTTGACCCATTCCTAAAGAAGAACCGCCGGGGCGGAGCAGTCATTCCCGTCAGCATCACCGGAACTTACCAGCATCCGTCTTACAAGGCAGACCCAATTTAGACTGACCCGCTGGAACGTCTGTAGCCAGACAAAAGAAGTGGGGAGGGCTGCCGAACGCAATACTCGTTCATTTCGTGCTCTGCAAACGTACAAGGTTCACTGTAGAAATTTCCTAGAGTTGAAGCGTCCAACTCCAAACTTGAGAAACGAGTTTCTGTTCGAACCCAAGCCCTCAGAGGGTCCACTTAAGGGAAGAGCGTCCTACGGATACCTGTTAACGTTGATTGCCGGCGGGTGCCGCCCGAGTATGCTGTCAGTGTGATGGGAAAGCGTATCGTTGTCGCCGATGATAATGCCGCCGTTCGCCGGGCACTACGCGGCATTCTTGAGCTTGAGGGAGATTGGACAGTGGAGGGAGAAGCTGTCGATGGACGCGACGCAATTGAGAAAGCGAAGAAATTGCGTCCGGATCTGATCGTCCTGGACGTCTCGATGCCCGTTATGAGCGGACTTGCTGCTGCCAGAGTGCTACGTCACATCATGCCTGCTGTTCCCCTGATCCTTTGTTCACTCCATACCAACGACGTGCTTGAGAAAGAGGCGTCGGCCGCAGGAGTCAATGCAGTTGTTTCAAAAGCGCAAAACATGCAGGTGCTGGTCAATAAAGCCAGAGAATTGCTGGAAGCAGCATAATTCCGTCTAGGCCTTCCAATGTGGAAACTTCAGCGTGTCTCTCTTTAAGGCAAGCAGTGCCTTAGATGCCTCTTGCAAAGCGTTTCGTTCGGCAGGGCTATCTTGCGCCTGCGCCAGATCCTGCAGTCTCAAGAAGACAGCCGCTTCGGCTTCGGCTACCCTTTCTTTCAACCTCTCTGGATCTTGCTCAACCAGCGCTTCGTGGAGCATCCGTTGCCATTCAAATTTGTAATCGTCTACCAAGTTGGTAACGCTCTATTTACGCGATTTGTTCTTTCAGCAGAGAACCTGTGCCACAGCTTTGTACAATCTTGGCGATCTTTGGAATACCGTGAAATGTGTAGTCAGATGTAAAAAACAACTACACACTTTCCCTCGCTCTTCCTGGAACAGTTCCGCATGCAGGAGGTGAATTTCGTGACGAGCGCGAGTACCTGCCGACGATGCTGCTCAGTCGAATCTTTCCTTTGTAGACGCGAAGCATCCTGAGAAGGCAAGTCGGCCACGTTTGGATGCATGCTCGCTCATAGACGGCATCTTTCGTGTTTTTGTCGGGACGCAGTAGAGTTGTTCTGGCAGAGCTGGTTATTTTTTAGGCTTTTCAGCGCACCGCTGAAATATTGCCCTGGTTGATATGCAAAATGCGGCGTGCGGCGTCCGCCCGTTCTGTGATACGAGTGCCTTTTTTAAGTAGCGACCCTAGCCGAGCCGTCACTCAGCCGTAAGCGTCCGCCTTGATTGCTGTAGTGCGTTGCTTTGCATCCAAGAATCCGCATCAAAGGATTGCTTTGAGGTAAAGAGATGATGCTGAGGTTCGCACGACTAGGGTCGATATTCTTGATTCTCACGACTGGATGTGTCGCTCCCAAACGAGCCAGTTTGGTTATTCCGCAACGCTGCATACATGTGAACGCGGAAAGCTTTACCCGCCCCTGTGCGCGCCGCAATGACGGCAAGCTGGTGTGTGACGGAGTAGTGGTTTCTGCACTGTGTGTCCAGGTTAGGCAATAGATTGCTGCCGCGTTCGCAACCTCTAGCCCTTGGTGTGCTCGACAGTCCCTCCACACTCGACTCACATACTCTTCTGACCAAGACGGAGTCATCCTCAAAACTTCTCGCTCCGCCCTTCATGCGGTTGGTCACCAGTTGAGTCAGTCACCAGCTGAGTCCAGACAAATTTGATCACGCGTGCGTCGTTGTAGCAGTATGCAAGATTGTGATTCAGCGTCGAAAAGCAGTGCTGTTGACAAGTTTTTTTATCGCAATTAACTGTCCGTCACCAAACTTGTGCTGATCAATGTTACCCCACCGGGTCCGGTAATTTGCGGCCCATCACAAGTCCTGGTTTGGCCGGGGTTTGTGCGGTATTCACCAATGGATTGTGAATGTCGACGTCAATGCGAAACTTTGGCGCGGTCGCCATGCGAGCCTTCCTCTCGTGATCTATTGCAGCCTTAGTCGGCGGCTATGCCTTGTCCGATTTGTTCGACGGTTTGCGTGAAGAGAGATGTTTCAGGTTGATTCTTCTGGTTGCGGAGTTCTGCCTCCAGAGCCGCTAATTGAGCTTCGATGTCCTCTTGGGCCTGTCGCTTGCGAATGACCTCTTCTCGATAGCGGCGAAGGAAGTAGTCGATGGTTTCGACACGAATCTTGATCGATCCGGATGGCTTGTTTTCGTCTAGATCTTTGAAACAAAAATAAGGTGTCCCAGATTGCTCGATGATGCCTTCGATCACACCGTAGATCGGCGCATCGTGCCCGCACTTGAAGCTGGAAATCTCGAGCGCAACCAGATTCGGATGGCGCGCCGTGAACTTCGCAGCCCAAACCTTGTGATTGGTGCTGCACGAATAGGAGTTCTTCCAGGCATCACCAATATCCAGCGGACTGCTGATCACGCCTGCGCGAACTTCTTCCCCAAAAAGGCGGTCCAGCAAATCCTCGTCCAGCGGAAGAGTGTTTTGCGAGAAGATCGGATATCCAAGCTTTTGGAACTCGTCCAAGATCTCATGGTTGAGCCCCGGATCGTGGTGATACGGTCGGCCGAGCATGACAATTCCAATGCGGTCCTCATGTTCAAGTTGATCAATTACAGCCCGGGCCCGCCGGCGAATGCTCGTCTCATAGTCCTTGAGAGCGTTGAATCCGCTTTCGATTGCTCGATCGTTTTCCTCTTGTGACAAGCCAAGCACGCCCTGCCAAGCCTGCAACATCTGATAGGCAAATAGCTTGCGATCGGCGAAGTTGAGCACGGGATTGATGTACTTCACGTTGTGCTCGGCAAAAACGTCGTTCTCTTTTGTGAACGCCGCCTTGACTGTTTCCGGAGTTGCCGTGACTGTTGGGCAGGCATTGCTGCCCGTGAGCTTGACAAGCGGAGAGTGCAAGACGTCGTACATGGGGAAGAAGATCACATTGAGCGGCTTCTTCCGGTGTTTTTCCTGAATCAGATTATAGACGTGCGAGATCCCGATTTTTGCCGGGAAACACGGGTCAATGGCGCCACGACTTGCTCCGGCGCGGTAAAGCTCCGAACTCGTATAGTCGGAGTAAACAATATTTTCAGGCTGCACTCCCAGGCTCTCGAAGTATCCGTTAAAAAGCGGCGCGTACGTATAAATATTCAGTACCCGTGGAATGCCGATGCGCAACTTGCCGCGATTTTGCATGAGTGCAATGCGCTCCTTGGCCATTTTCGTCCAGGCGCGACTCGGAATCTGGTCAGCGACTTTCTTGACGTTGGTGGGGCGGAAGACTTCCTTCGAGGCCACGTCCACGAAGTTCGGGTGCTGATCTCGAATGTGATCGAGCCCCGACTTGATCTCCTTCATTTCCTCAAGATCTTCAACCGTTCCCTTTTCACAGGTCGCAATAATCAACCGCTGCTCACCATGCATGAGTGGGACTTTGGTCACTTTCTGGATGGGGACAAAGTTCTTGACCGGCTCGGTTCGAATGTCGATAAAGGTGCGGAGGCAATTGTTCTTGCAGAAATTGCAGCGAGTGGCCTCGTTTCGCGTGGTGCGGTACTCGATTTTGCGCACTGCATCAAGCCCTACAAACGTGGTCATTTGACCATTCCGCCACAGTCGCAGCGATTCTTGCGCGGCTCCGATCGCTCCTGACTCGCCGCAATGTTCGTGCACAATAATCTCGGGCTGCCTGCCCGCCGCACGAAAACTGTTTCGAATGAAATCCACTTCTGCCTTTACCACTGCCAGGTTGTTTTGCGTCCCTCCCTGCAGCACAAAGCGGGAACCGAGCGCAGCAAGATTCGGAATACTCGCAACGTACAGGAAAACGTTCTTCGGAAGCACGGCAGCCAGGCCGGCGAGGATTTCCTCAGCACGCCACCCTTGACGCTGAAAATTCACGATGTCCGATTGCATGAAAACAGCGCAGCCATAGCCAAAAACTGGCATGGCATTTGCCGAAAATGCGAGGTCGGCGTACTGGTTCACGTCGTAGCCAAATCCCTCGGCGGTGGATTGCAGGAAATATCCGTTGCCGGCGGAGCACTGCGTGTTGAGCTTGAAATCCTTCACGCGCCCGTTGTGCAGAATGATGATCTTGATGTCCTGACCACCCACGTCCACGATTACATGTGGGTCCTCGTAGAACTTCAGCGCTGATTCGGTGTGTGCGACGGTTTCCACCAGCGCGACATCCGCGTTCAGAACGTCCCTCAAGATATCTTTGGCGTAGCCCGTCGTTCCCACTCCTAGTACTTCGAGTTTTGCATTCTGCGCCTCCACTTGGCCGCGCAGATTTTCGAACATTTCAATAGTGTCCTGGATGGGGTTACCGTTTGAGAGCTGATACGACTTGCAGAGAATCTCACCGTTTTCGCTCAACAGCACGGCTTTCGTCGATGTCGAGCCGCCATCTATGCCGATGAAGCCGCCAACCGTGCTGCCTTTCTGAAACACTGCAGGAGTGAACTTCTTGCGGCGATAAGCGTCTTTAAACAGGTCGAGATCCGCGGGACGCTCGACCAGACCCTTCCCTCCAAACTTCGCCTTTTCCTCCTGACGGCCAAATTCAATGTAATGAATCAGGCTGTCGTATCCCCGATAGCAGCCAACGCAATCGTCCTCGCTGCGGCCAAACTCCACAGCACCCATGGCGGCGAAGTATTGAGCATTCTGTGGAACTTTAATCAACTCCTCCGGCTTCGCACCATCTGGAATCTTGACCTTCCGCTCCTGCCACATCCGCGGGATATTGGCTTGCCAAGCTTCGCGCATGCCGCGTACGAAGCTGTTCGGACCTCCTAAGAGCAACACGTGCGGGCGAAGCGTATGCCCACGCGTAAGCACACTGAGATTCTGCAGTACGATGGCTTCGAACAATGACGCCATCAACTCGTCCGGCGGGGTCCCAACCTTCTGCAAGCTGTTAATGTCAGTTTCAGCGAAGACGCCACACTTGCCTGCAACCTTGTGCAGCTTGATGCCGTGATATCCCTGCTCCGAGAGCTGCTGCGCGGGGATCTTCAGCTTCGCGTTAATCTTGTCGATGACCGCCCCTGTTCCTCCAGCGCATTTATCGTTCATGGAGGGAATTTTTTTCTTCCGTCCGCTCTCGTCGTCATCCTTGAAGACGATAATCTTGGCGTCTTGCCCCCCAAGTTCAATAACCGAATACACTTCGGGATGCAGTTTTTCCACTGCCAGGGACACGGCCGTTACTTCCTGCACAAACTTCGCTCCAATTTGATCCGCGATCCCGCTGCCTCCCGAGCCGGTCATGAACATACGCGTGTTGTGACGATCAATCCCAACCTCGGCTTCCATGCGTTTCAGGAATTCGAGCGTCTTCTCCGGCTGTTTCGTCTCGTGGCGCTGATAGTCCTGCCAGAGCACCTGGTCCGCAGCTGCATCGACAACAACTGCCTTCACAGTCGTTGAACCCACGTCCAGTCCCACCAGAAATTGTGTGCTATGGTCGTGCGGTTTTTGAGTGTGCTGGATTTTCGGCTGCTCCAAGGGAGCGATCTGGATCAACTGCGTACCCTTATGGTCGTGCATTCTTCCTCTTTTCAATCTGAGCTACGGCTCGATTCGTGGATGCACTAGAGATTCGAGGAGGGCTTCCAAACTAGTCCGGCCCTCCGCTCTGACGCCTTCTAAGTCTCCTTAGTCTCCGCTGGCAGTAGCCGGAGCCACCACACCGACGCGCGACCGCTTCCAAAAACCCGTGTCCTTATTGATGCGATCGTTCACATGAAGAATGAACTGCGCCGCTGTTCCAGCAACACCCTCCCTGTGCGGAACATGGTAGAAAGGCCGCTTCAACTCGGGATGCTCCTCAATGTATTCGCGGATTTCCTCCATGCCCTTGCCGGTGGACTTAAGGCATTGTTCGAACTCTGCCTTGGCTTTCACCTTCGCCTCTCCCAGGGCCATTTGGACACGGCTGTGCGCGTTGACCTCACCCTCTCCGGAGGTTTCGATCGGGAGGAAGATCATGTCCTTGAACTTGTTCACGACTGCCGACTGGACGCCATCGGACTGCGAAGAGGGCATGCAGCCGAATGGCTTCAGCGCAAGTACCATGTGGCACAGCTTGTGAACCGTGTAGTACACATTTTTGCCAACTTCGAGATGCCCTTCACCACCTCGGGCAAACTGGTTGTAGAACGGATGAGCCATTTCCGCGAGGTCGGTTTGCGGAACTAAGTGATGAGTAATTCCACCTAGCTGCCGAATCGTGCGGTGGTAGAAAAAGTTCCACATGCGCTCGCCGGCTCCAATTCCCCAAAGCTTCTTGTGCAAACCAATGTAGTTCGCGAACTGCTTCTTGACTTCGTACCATTCCACATTCCGATAGGGTCGATTTACCGGCCACTTCGCCTCCGCGTGCGCCTTTGCCTGATACATGAGATAAGCAACCCAGGTGGCGATCGGCTCGACCATCACCTGAGCTCCCTCGCGCTCGAGAAAGTCGAACATGTGGAAGTTGCCGTCGCCTTCGGTGATCTGGGCCCAGAACTCCCCGGTGATCTTGACGAGTGGCTTAACGCGGGTGCGGTCAACTTCAATCGAATCCATCTTCTCGCGCGCTGACCGCAAGGCATTCAGATAATCCTTGCCCCACATGTGCTCGTGCCATTTACCGAAGACGTTGAAGGTATTCCGCAGAACCTTATTGCTCTTGAATTTCGGTTTCGCCCAGTCCGGTGCGCGCTCTTCAATCTCAAATGAGTCGCGGTCCTTCAGATCCTCACACAACTCGTCCACGGCATCGTGAAATATACGATCGGTCTCGCCCTTGTTCACTTCAAATGGACGGATTTGGTAAATCAGGTCGTTAATCACATCGCCAAGGTGCATGGCATTCAGCATGCCAAAGCCGAAATCGATCGTGAACTTGAGACCAGGCTCGCCCGACGCGGCTTTAATTCCATCACTGTCTTTGAACAAGAGCACGCGGAAGCCGTCGAAGCCGGCATTTTTCAGTGCAAAACGATACTCAGCTTCGTACATTCCAAAGCGGCAGGGCCCACAAGAGCCGGCCGTAAAGAAAACGAAGTCATCGAGAATCTGCTGGCGAGGCATGCCTTCTTTTTCTAGAAACTGCAAGTACTGCACCAGGTTTCCAACCGTGAAATAGGTCG
>QIAH01000455.1 GCA_003225465.1 Acidobacteriota bacterium
GAAGTCGAGGTTGGCGTCGAAGCCGAAGCTCGAGGCGCCACTGAAACCGCGCTTGTTGGGGTGGCCGTATCCAAACAGGATGCGGAACTGGTTGAAGTCCTGCTGCACGGTACTGGCGCCGGTCAGGCCGGGCAAGGATTGGACAAAGGCGTCGCCGCCTCCGAAGGTGAAATTCCCTAGACGGTAGTTGATCAGCACGGTGCTGGCATTGGTGCGGCGTTTTTTGAAATCGTAATCGAAATCCCACTCGGCATCGGCCTGGGTACTGCTTTGCACGCGCACCCGCGAAATCAGGGGGGAGAGATGTTGGGGTCCGGTCAGGAAAGCGATGCCGGTGAAATCTGAAGTGGTGGTGAGCACGTTGCGACGGCCGTTGACAATCGCGCCGCCGAAGTCGGGGTCGGCGAAATATTTCTGGGCTACTTCCCAAGTCACAATTTCGCGCACCTGCGGTCCGGAGAGGCATCCGGGGGCGGTGGGCGTGTAGGTGCGCTCCCAGGGCTGGACCTGCTCGCCCGGGGCGCCGATGCGCAGCGAGGACATGCCGGTGGGGGCGCAGTCTTCGGGCTGTTCGGAGGTGCGCTTCGAATACAGGCGGTTGATGACGCCGTACTCGACCTCGTTGGTATCGCTGAGAATGTCGCGAGCATCGAAGCGCAGGATGTTGGAGAAGTTGTCCACGCCGGTGACGTAGCGATAGGTGATACGCGGCTCGATGACGTGCTTGAATTTTCGTCCCAGGATGGGTCGATCGAAGATGCGTGAGAGCGAGGGCGGGCGAATTTCGACCGTACCTTCGAGGGCTCTGCGATCGATGGCCTGATTGCGAACGATACCGATTCCGCCCGCGACCGGCAGCAGTTGTTGGGTGTAGACCGTGTTACGGAGAGTGAGCTCTGGCCGCATGTACCAGCCACGCAAGGAAAGTGGTAAGGAGAGGGTCGGGGTCAGGTCGAGGCGGCCTAGCAGATTGCCGGTGTGGAAGCCCGGTTCGCTGCGGGCGAGACCTTCGATGGCGCTATCGAAAGACCAGTAGAAAGGCGTGTGGGCGAGCCGGCGATCCGCGGTCGAGAGCGCGAGACTGGGCGCGTGCAGAATGGTGATGACATCGCCGTTCTGGGAGCTTTCGAAGTTCTGATAACGCTCGACCAGGCCGTTGTAGGAGAAGCCGTGAGACGTCTTGGACAGGAATGTCTGCGACTTCACTTCAGAGTTGATCGCCTGGGTAAAAGTTTCGCTGAAGGCGAGGCGAAAGACGAAGGAGCTGAGGTAGTCGATATTGGCGACGGCGCGGAAATTGTGCAGGAAGCGGCCTTCGCCGCTGAGTGTGACGTCCTCGCCACCCTGATGCTTGCGGTCGATGACGCCGAAGTAGGTAAGGTTGACGTAGGAGTCGTCGCTGGGGCGGGCGCGAAATTGTCCGCGCTGTGCCCAGCCGCGCTGAGAGTAGTACTCGGCGCCGGCGGTGGCATCCATGCTGCGATTGATCGCCCAGTAGGCGGCATCGCCGAGGATTGTGCCCTTGGTGGAAGAGCGTCCGAAGCTGGGGATAAGGAAGCCGGACTTGCGGCCGAGGCGCTCGGTCGGGAAGGCCGCGAAGGGGAAGTAGAAGACGGGGACGTCGCGAATACGAAAGCTGCTGCGATAAACCTGAGCGTTGCCGCCGACGTCGACAACGGCCTTGTGGGCGTTGAAGGTCCACTTGGGGCGGGGGAGTTCGCAGGTGGTGACAGAACCGTCCTGCACGATGAAATGGTCGGGTCCGGTTTTCTCGACGATCTTACCCGTGAAAGCGAACGGGGTGGAGGAGGTCAGGACGGTCGTGCCGCCCTTGACCTGCACGCCGATGGTACCGATCACGTCGTAGAACTTGCCGCTTTCCGCGCGGATGTTATAGGTGCCGTGGCTGGCTTCGATGTGCTCGTCGTTGGGTCCGCCGTCGAGCACCATGTGACCCTCGGCGGTGGCTTCGCCGGAATCGGCGTTGTAGGTGATTTCGTCAGCATAAAGGTTGAAGGTGCCGTAGCGGATCTCGACGTGGCCGCGGAGTTTGTAGACGGGGCCGTCCTTTTCCTGCTGAGTGGCCTGAATGCGGACATCGACTCCGCGTTGAATCTCGGAAACGGCGAGCGGCTCGGAGGTGTTGGTTGCCTGGGGGAGAGGATCCGGGGATGGGGCCGCAGCGGAGGAACCCTGTGAGGGCAATGCCGCTGGCGGCGTAAGGGTCGAATTTGGAACAGACCGCAACTGGCTGGTTACTAAGCGAGGGGCGAGAAGGAGATGACAAACGAAGGCCGCCGTGATAAGGAATCGTGTGCGGGAGATCATCGGAAGCGCACGGAGACCCCAAAGCTGGTCCAGATTGCGGGGACTTCGTGACCTTAGCACGGCGCTAGGCCGATAGGCAAAGCGCGCGCAGGATTCCGTGTCATTGTTCCGCACGTGGCCTCGCTCTGGCCCTGGCGTTCTCGCGATCCATCCATGACCTGTTCGCGTTGCGGCGGCATTGGCGGTTGTGTGCCTGGCGTGCGACGTTACGGCGCCTGCAGACTGTATCAGCGGATGAGCACGGTTTCGAGGCGAAGCACGCGGTCGCGGCCAGAAAGATTCCTCCGCCTTCGGCGTCGGAATGACAAGGAGGATTGAGTCGGGGTCGAACTTCGGCCTCGGACTGACAAGTCTTGAAAGTTTTCGTGGAACCGTAATGATTTTGGAGCAAGTACGAGGGGCGGACGAGGTGGAGAGCCGTTGGTGGATATGGTGTCAGGACTGAGCGGCGACGGGCAGGGTTCTTTCTCGCGGGAGCAGGAATCGGCGCAAGTACAGCCGGATCTTCTTTCCGAAGAGGATGGGGATTCGTGGCGGCGGGAAGTGTCGGAGCGATTGCACCGCTATCATGCACGGAGACGTCCGCGGGCTCCGCGATATCCATCGTTGCGGCTGAAGTTTGAGGAACCGAACCGGGGGACGTCGCGCGAGACTTCGATCGCCACGCAGGCAGCGCAGCCGGCACAATCGGCGACGCGGCAGGCGGTCGCCAGGGAGTACATTGCACCTGCACAACCCGCACAGACAGTGAGCGAGCCAAGGATCAGTGAGGCGGCTCCTGAAGCTCCGCGGGCCCGGCTGCATGCGGCGGTCGCGAAGATCATCGAGTTTCCGCGCACAATCTATGCGCCGCCGGTGCGGCTGCACGATTTGGCTGAGCCGGTGTTTGATCGTCCGCGGATCCTGGAAGCGCCGGAAATTGTTCCGCCTCCGCCGGCGTTAGGTGGG
>QIAH01000033.1 GCA_003225465.1 Acidobacteriota bacterium
TCAACTGACGCGTTGCGATCGAAGAGACCGATGGGTCGGGCTGCCTTGGCCCTGACGATTACAAGCGAGCCCGAAGTTGGCCGGCAAACCTCAATTAAAGTGAAAGGCCGCTCTTCCTGAGTGCTTGCCTTAGCGTGCTCGAAACTGAGCTTGACACCGCCGAAATTGTTACAGATGAGGATCTTGCAACAGTTTCGAGGCTAGATTGCATCATCGGCTATCATTTATCGTTGCACGGATACGGTCAGATGCAAGAGTCGCGCCAAATTCGCATAGCTAGACTCCCAGACACGATAAACATTCCAGCTCGGAAAAAACTTTGCGACTAGTTCCTGCGGCGCGGAAGAAAGTATTCCTGGTTCCTATGAGTGAAGTCGAGGATGACCTTCGCGAAATGGAGAAGGACTTGCACAATCTTCACGTACAGCAAATTCGCGAAGCGCCGGTCCACAGACGCCGGCTCAGCAGGCTGAATAATCTAGGCGTCCACATCTGGCCGATGAGTGTAATACGGACTTTGCAACTGTTGTGGCGTACTCAATGGAGGCCGCCACACACTGGAGGAACTCTGCGCATAGGAGGCCTTTTGAATGTACGCAAGCAAGCGATCGGTTGTTCTTAGCCTGGCTCCGCTTCTCTGTGCCCTTTCAGCATTTCCCCAGGCCGCCGTTGCTTCCCTTGATCACGCGAACCAATTTGGCGATGCGACTATGACGAGCGAAAAACAGATTTTCGCCATGCCAAACTTCCCGAAGCCTGGAGAAGAGTCAAAGATCCAACCGTTGGATGAAAAATTGCGGAGCTCCAAGCCGGCTGACTTCAACCGAGACATCTATTACAGAAACAAGCTCGAATTCTCGTTGGACGTGGGATGGCTTCCCATCAATATCCCGTTTCCTTTGGACGTTTTCGTAGGCGATGTCTATAACACGTATCCCCTTAAATACACACTCGTACCCATCCTTGCTTCCCTCCGATGGCATATGAACGACGTAGGAGGTCCTTGGATTCTACGCGGCAATTTCGATCTTACCCTCACCGGGTCCGTTACCGCGATTCCGAAGGGACCTGAGACTCGGTATTTCTCGTACATCATGGGTATTCGACGTAACTTTGTCCCGCGTCACTTGAGGACGGCGCCCTATTTTGATATACGCCTTGGCGCCGGGAACATTGACGCGAAGGGACCCGCTGGTGTGCTGTACGCGCAAGGGCAAGACCTCACATTCACTGTGAACATTGGCAGCGGAGTGCGATATAACTTCAGTCCTCGCTATTCAATTTCGGCCGGTCTGAATTTCATGCATATATCGAACCTTGATATGTCCGAAGGTAACGGTAAACCGAACTGGGGCATTCGGAACTATGGCATTAATGTTTACGGACCGATGATTGGCATCGATATGAAGTTGGGTAAGCGCAATCGACACTCTGAGCAGTAAAATTCGAATGGGCACGCTTGCGTAGCAAGCGCGACGAATGCGGGAGCAACATTGCTTGAAAGCAATCTCTCAGGATTTGGCTGTTGACTTGAGAAGTTCACTCAACTTTTGGATGTCTTCGGGTGCGGCGTCGCCGAATACCACGTAGCGGAGGCCCTCCTGAGTCCAGGTTTCTACATTGAAGGTCTGTCGCCGCTCCACCCCAGAACTATTTCCAAGACTATCGGCTGCACTTTCCGGAAACATGAATACGGAAATCTGGTGCTTACGAATTTGGTAGATCAGGTGCGCTCCGGAGGTCTGTCCCAGGTACGCGACTCTACCTCCGATCAGGGTGAACTCGCTGTTCTGCAGTTCGGGCAGATTAAACGTAAAGGGAATCTTGCCCTGGAACCATGGTTTCACGGTGTGGCGATCGGAAGAAACCACGTCCACCGGGTTCGGGCTCCCGAGCGTCGCGACGTGCAGATCGGCGAGTTCACTGTAAATCTGCTGCTGGTGCAGATTCTGTCGGCCGATGTAAGTGGTGATCGCGCCTGCGACCAGTAGAAGTGCCAACGTAGCCGTGGCCAGGGTCCACCCGAAATTCCACGACCTGCGCGGCTTCGTAGCGATCTGTTTTTGAATCTTGCTGCGGAAATCCGCGCTTGGGGTGAACCGGGTTCCGGCCGTTTTCACCGCTCGTTTCAATTGAACGCGTGCCAGAACATCCGCCGCGCAGGCCGGGCATGTGCGCAGGTGGGCGTCGAGCGCATGCATGGCCTCAGCGTTCAGTTCGCCATCAAGGTAAGCGTCGATTTGGGTTTGCCACTGTTCGTGGGCCATCAAATTCCTTCTAGCTCTTCTCCAGCTTCTGTTTCACAAGTGTGCGCAACGCCGCGCGCGCCCGCGACAGCCGCGACATCACCGTGCCCAGGGGAATTTCGAGCGCCTCGGCGATTTCCTGGTATGACATCTCTTCTACTTCGCACAGCAGCAGAACTTCGCGGGAGTGAACGGGGAGTTCCTCGAGTGCCGAATGCAGCAGAGCCTGATTGGAGCGATCAATCAGGATCGCTTCCGGGGTTTGCGTGTCGGCAACAACAGGCGCTCCACCGTCCTCTTCGCTTTCGAGCGGCACGGTCATCTTTGCTTTCAGCCCCGTACGCGACGTCAGGAACGTGTTGCGCAGGATACGGTACATCCACGCGCGGAAGTTCGTGCCGGGCTGGTAGGACGAGTAGCCGCGTAATGCCTTGACATACGTCTCCTGCACCAGGTCCTCCGCCTCCTCACGATTCTGTGCCAGCCAGTGCGCGAAATTGTAGAGCTGCTCAAAGAGCGGCATGGCCAACTCTTCGAACGTTGCGGTCTTGAGGGGCGGCACCGACACGCACACTAGAGTAAACCGAGAAGGGCAAGGTTTTATTCCCCATTACATATGATTTTTGAGAAGTCGTTGGTCCCTGGTCGTTGGCTAAACCCTATGGTCGTCGGTCTTCGGTCTTCGGCCTAGGCGGGGTTTGGTCCGGGTCGGCTCCATCGAATTGCCGGCATGACGGCAAATGGCAGGGAAGTCCCCGATGCTCAATTAGTTATCTATGGGCTATAGCAGTTCTTCTTCCCGAACCGAGGCTTGCGGGGTCGAAAAGAGCCCGGCAAGGACTCCTGGAATGCCTGTTAATAGCGCCCAGAACGCTTATAGACGCATTTCGGGGTCGAGGTGATGGTTTGGGTCGTCCGGAGGCCTGGCGAACGATCCTGGGGCTTCCTATCGCCAAAATTAGCTTCAAGAAAATGAAATTCAATTTCAGCATAGGCCATTCCGGGCGCAGCGAGGAAGCTCGATCTTGGGCCGCAGCGGGCCACCTCAGATTGCTCGCTGCGCTCGGAATGACAAATCGCTCTTCCCGAGCGAAGCTCGGTTAAGATGGCGCTCTACTCTGCTTTCGCCGACTCGGAGCGGTCATACACCGAGCGGATGATGATCGGCGTATTCAGCTTTTTGCTTTCCACGGTCAGGGTATCGGCTAGTTGCTTGCCTTCGCCGGTTATCTCGTAGCTGTGGGAGATTTTTTCGCCATTGGGGCCCTTTTCTTCTGTCACCAGGATTTCGTGATTCCAGTGCGCCTTTACCTGTGCCTGGGCGCTGTCTTTCTTGGGTTTTTCGAGCTTGCGGCCATCCGTGAATAGTGTACGGACGTGGCTTTGGGTGTCGGCCATGTCAATCTCCGGACCCTTCTGGGTAACCTTGAGCTGATCGGGCGCTTCGACGAGGTCGCGCAGCCGTGCCCGCTGATCGTCGGAGCCTGCGCCTTGGCCGCGCCCCATTCCGGGACCTCCGCCCGGCCGGCCCATTCCACCCACTCCGATGCCGGGGATTCCCATCGTCACTCCGCCGCCGCCCATCCCTCCGGGTCGTCCCATGGGGCCGTTCTGATCGCGATCCTGCATCGCCGAGCGTAATTTCTCGCGGGGATCGTCACTCTGCTCGCGGTTCAGTTTCCAGGTCCCATTCAGTGCGGGCTCTCCCTGATGAGTCTCGGGCACGGAAGCCGCCGGCTTCGATTGCTCCGCAGACTGTTTTGCCGCGTAAGCCACTGCTACGACAAATACCAGGCCCAATGCAAACGTGAATCGCTTCCAGAAAACCCAGGCATGAGTGTTGTTCCTATTCGCTGACATGAGCAACTCCGTTCGTGTGTCGCCCTGCCTCCGGCAGACGTATGCGTCCCCTGGAGACACGGAGTAAAAGTGTCCCCGAAGCACAGGACTATGACGAAGATTCAGCGCGCTGCTGAATGCTCATGTGATGGAACAAATGAAGCTGAGGATGTCCAGTGGCGCTCAGCTTTCCCGTAAAGATTTGTAAACGCGAGGCGGAGGTGCGGGCGAGTTCAATGGGGATTGCTTTATGCTGGCGATGGCCGGCTAGCGCACTGCCTCTTGGGCCTCGATGCGAGTCAAGCGCTATACACTTGGTTCGTGGTGGAAATGCATATCTGCTTCTCGTGAGATCCAAGCCGCAATGGGGTCTTTCGACTCCGTTCGGCTGGCGCCTCACTGCGCTCAAGATGACAGAGAACTAAAGCCTGGAAGATGACAGACAACTAAAGCTTGGAAGATGACAGACAATTAAAGCCTGGTTCAAGATGACAGAGAATTAAAGCTTGGCTCAAGATTACAGACAATTAAAACTTGCGGGGGCGGATAAAGCTTGCGAGGGCCGACGGATTACTGTCCGGGGCGGAACTGGGGCGAGATTACCAACCGGTTGGGGGATTTCTTGGCGTCTTTCTGATGCTGGAAGACGAGATCCAGTCCTTCTTCAGCAGCGGCTGGGGCTTGCGCCAGCAAGTCGGCCAGCGAACGAAACGCACGGCTGACTTCCTGTGAATCATGGGCCGCCACTGGGGTACCCTTATCAATCGCGGGCGCGATCAACTGGTAGTTATTGGGAATCTTCCAAAGAATTTTGCAGGCGGTTGCCTTTTCGACATCTTCTTCGCTGAAGCCGGGAATTTTCTTGTAGCGATTCATGACCAGTCGCAGATGCTTGCGGCCGTTGCCTTCTTCCAGGAAGTTTCGAATGCGGCCCGCGCTCCACAGCGAGACCACATCGGTCTGCGCGACCATGAGCACGACGTTGGATAGATCCGAGAGCAGGCGGGTAGTCTCGTCCATGCGGCCCGAGCAATCGACTACAACAAAGCGATAGTGGCTTACCAGCAAGTCGAACAAGCGAGCCAACTCGGCCGCTGCCGGCGCCGTCGTGTACGGCTGTTGGGGGCCTGCCAGCAGGTGCAGGCCATCCTTGGTGGAGGTCATCAGCCCTTCGAGCAGGGAAGAATCCATGCGGTGCAGATTTTGCAGCGCGTCCATCACACTGAAGGTGGGACGGGCGTTGAGATGCAGGGCGGCATGTCCGATCGGCGAGAAATCAACCAGGATCGTTTGCCCGTGATGCTGCTGGAGCGCCACGGCGGTGTTGACCGCCAGCGTGGTCGCGCCGCTTCCGCCCTTGGCATTAATGACGGTAAACACGCGCGCTTTGCCTGTGGTGCGGCTTCTGCTCCGCGCGGAGGAGAAGCGGGTGAAGGCTTCAAGCAGGCCTTCGGTTCCCGTCATGCGATCCACAAATTCGCCGGCACCGGCCCGCATGGCGCCGACAATCGCCATCGGGTTGCGCATGTCGCCCACGGCGAAAATTCCGATATCGCTGGTAGTCGCGCGGATCAATTCAATGGCATGGATGGCGCGTTGCGGGTCGTCGGAATTGATATCGACGAGAGCTACTTCGGCGCGATGCGACTGCATCTGTCGCACCACTGGGTCGGTAGCGCTTAGAGGAAAGCCAATATTGCTGAAAACGATACGGGCGACGTGCGTGCTTTCCAACCGGTTCTGGAGCACCACCAGTTGTTCCCGATCTTCGGTCAAGACCGCCACTGCAATGCCATGCATGGCTTGATTCTCGCTAAAATCCTTCTGTGTTTGCATGGTATTGGGGGACGGACCTCTCAGCCAAGTGACTTTTGTAACCAGCAGCAATCAATCCAAAACCGATTCTACTAAACCAGGTGCAAGGGATGAAGAGGCTAGATATACAGAGGGAAAAATCCACATCAAGATTTCCCGACTGGAGACATTCTATGCGAATCCCCAGTACTTGAAAAGAGCCGGATAGCCCTGAAATCGGCAACTGGCGCGGAATTCAAGCTTCCCAGATTGGGAAAACAACTCCTGCAACCTAGGACGCCACGCGGCGCGTCTCCGGTCGAGCCTTTACTCGCTCGTCATCGGGCCGGGCATGCAAGGACGAGATGCGGCTGAACGAGTCCGAGACTTCGTTTGGCGCTGACTCCGCCAGGTATTCGTAACCCGTAAAATGAACCCCGACTCCGAGCTTCGTCCCTAACGCCGGTTGCACCACGCGCAGCACAGTTCCCTGGCAACGGACGCGCATGCTTTCGCCGAGCGTGATCTCCGAGGGCATCAGCAGCGTAACTTCGATCGCTTCGCCGGCGGCCAGAGGGAAATCCGTATAGAAAAACGTTCCCTGCGAACTGAGATCCTGGGTGAACCCGCAGGACTCATGTTGCGCCCCGGACAGCCTCACCGAAACCGGGACGTGAATATTGAAGCGCTGTCCGCAGCGGCGTTCCAGATGATCAGGGGTCGTGGTCATGGGTTCCTCGAAGGCAGAGCGAGATCCCAGCCGGGAGCAGCCAGGACAAACCAGAACTTTACCTCAGGTTGAGTCTGGTGGGAAGTAGTGTTTTCATTACACGCCGGCGAGTGGCAAGAAAGTTCACACATTCGTACGGCGAAGAACACAAACCCGGTCCGCCGGGCTTCCTCTCGGCGACCTGGAACACCTGCCGGGGTGACCCATATCACAGCCGAAAAGGATCAAAGATCGAACAATGGAAGTCGCCCTCAGATGCGGCAGATCCACGTCCAGACCGACGAGGGACAAATCCGACGACTTTACGGGAGGTTCGTATGGCGCTCACAAACAAGCAGGCGCTTGACTATCATTCCGGGCAACGTCCTGGAAAAATTGAAGTTGTTCCTACCAAGGCCTGCCGCACGCAGCGTGATTTGTGCCTTGCTTATACCCCCGGGGTCGCTGTCCCTTGTCTCGAAATCGAAAAGAATCCGCACGATGTTTTCAAGTACACCGGCCGAGGAAACCTGGTGGCAGTGGTGAGTAACGGCACGGCTGTCCTCGGATTGGGCGACATCGGGGCCCTTGCCGGGAAGCCGGTGATGGAAGGCAAAGCAGTCCTGTTTAAGCGGTTTGCCGACGTGAATGTGTTTGACCTTGAAGTCAACAGCCACAATCCCGACGATGTCATCAAGCTCTGCCAGTTGCTGGAGCCTACGTTCGGCGGCATTAATCTCGAGGACATCAAAGCCCCGGAATGTTTCTACATCGAGGAGACGCTTCGGAAGACGATGAAGATTCCTGTCTTCCACGACGACCAGCACGGCACAGCGATCATTTCTGGTGCCGCACTGCTGAATGCTCTGGAAGTGGCGGGCAAGGCGATCGAGCGGGTGCGGGTCGTTTTCAATGGCGCGGGCGCGGCCGGCATCGCGTGCGCCGAACACTACGTGCGCCTGGGAGTGAAGCGCGAGAACATCATTTTGTGCGACACCAAGGGCGTGGTCTACAAGGGCCGTGGCGCGGGTATGAATACGTACAAGGAACGTTTCGCGCGCGAGACGAACCTTCGCAGCCTAGCCGACGCGGTGCGCGGTGCGGATGTATTCGTCGGTTGTTCCGTAAAGGGCGTTGTGAATGTGGAAATGCTGCGATCCATGGCGGCCAGGCCCATCGTGTTTGCGATGGCCAACCCAGACCCGGAGATCAGCTACGAAGAAGCGAAGACGAGCCGCGAGGATCTTATCTTTGCGACCGGACGCTCGGACTATCCCAACCAGATTAACAACGTGTTGGGATTCCCGTTTATCTTCCGGGGGGCGCTTGACGTGCACGCAACGGCGATTAACGAGGAAATGAAACTGGCCGCGACGCGCGCGCTCGCAGCCCTCGCCAAGGAAGACGTGCCGGATTCCGTGTGCCGGATTTACGGAGTCGAACGCCTGAAATTCGGACCCGAGTACCTGATCCCCAAGCCATTCGATCCACGCGTTTTGTGGTGGGAGGCTCTGGCCGTCGCCAAGGCTGCAATGGAGAGCGGCGTCGCGCAGGAGCCTGTCGACCTCGATATCTACCGCGAGGAACTGGAGCGGCGGCTGGGCAAGGCGCACGAGGTCACGCGCATGATGATCCACAAAGCGCAAGCGCATCCGAAGCAGGTGGTTTTTCCGGAGGGCGACAACGAAAAGATCCTGCGGGCGTGTCACTTGCTGGTGGAAGAAAACATCGCGCGGCCCATCTTGCTGGGCGATGCAGTCAGCATCCGGAAGAGCATTGCCGATCTCGGGCTCGATATGCACGGCGTAAGCATCGTCGACCCCTCCACTTCGCCGCAGCGCGAGCGCTATATCCAGGAATTGTTCCGGCTGCGGCAGCGGCGCGGCATGACGCTCTCGGAGGCAAAATGCCAAATCGCGAACCGCAATGTCTTCGGCTCGATGATGCTGCACGCGGGCGATGCCGACGCGCTGGTGTCAGGTGTGACCCAGCATTTCCCCGATACGATCCGCCCGGCGCTCGAAATCGTTCGGGTCCGGGAGGGCCTGCATAAGGTATCCGGCTGCTACGCGATGATCACTCGGAAAGGTGACATCTACTTCCTGGCGGACACGAGTGTGAACATCGAACCCACCGCCGAAGACCTGGTGGAGATCGCGCTCTGTGCCGCACAAACCGCGCGCCGGTTTGATGTCGAGCCGCGCGTGGCGATGCTGTCGTTTTCAAGTTTCGGAAGCACGAAGCATCCCCAATCTGAAAAGGTGCGCCGCGCCGTCGAACTGCTGCACCGCGCCGATCCCACGCTCATGGTGGACGGCGAACTCATGGCCGACGATGCAGTTTCTGCAGACTTGGAGCAGATCTACCCATTCAGCTTCCTGAAGGGTGGCGCCAACGTCCTGATCTTCCCTGACCTTGCTTCGGCCAACATCACCTACAAGCTGCTCCAGAAATTGGGGGGCGGCGAGACCCTGGGACCGATCCTTATGGGGATGAGCAAGCCCGTGCATCTGCTGACGCGTGGTTCCGAAGTGGAGGAAATTGTGAACGTCACGGCGATCGCGGTGGTCGACGCACAAGAGTCCGGGCCTCCGATGGAAGTACCCGAAGCCGAGCCTGTGCCCATGACGTTGGAGATGCTCTAGCAGGAATTGCTTCACGAACGCAGGCAATCACCAGAGCTGGAATGGAAAGCGGCGCTTGCCGAGCGCAGCCCGGTAGACGGGCGAGACGCCCGTCTCTCCACGAACTTTACTTGCTCTTTGGAGGCGGCTTGGGGGTGCTCGCATTCGGCGCCGAACCGAATGGCTGAGGAATCATCCCGCCCTGTGGGTTTCCCGGACTTACGGCTATCCCGCTATGTGGATCAGAAGCCGTCGGATTCAAACCCATCGTGCCCGGAATAAAGCAGGTCATGCGACCGCTCTTTGCCAGCCGCAGTTCAGCGGGACAGGGCCCGCTCGCTAACTGGGCGCCGGTACCCGCTCCTTGTAATTCCACTGCGAACAATTTTCCGTCGGCATTGCCTGCGACGCCGGTCGACATCCCCGGCATGTCATAGGCCACGTAAAACGGATGTTTGCTCTCTGCCGCTTTTTGGGCGCATGTGCTGGCGCCCGTGAGTTGTTGGTCGGCCGAACGGACGTCGAGTCGTCCGCAATCGGTTGCTCCCGATCCTGCCAGCGCCTTCAACTTCAATTGCACTGCGTCGTCCGGCCTTGCAGAAGCGGACACCGATGACCCAGATTTGGATTTGTTGCAGCCGGTCAGGCAAACCGCCGCCAGCACCCCGAGCAAAAGAAATTTGTTCATGATCCTACATTGTAAAACAGAGGCCCCTTCGGGCATCTATATTGGTACTAACGAGTATCTAGAAACATCTAAGCGTACGTGGCGGAGCCCTCTTCCAACTCGACCATCGGCAACACGCCCGGCATCGTTTCTGCCGAGGCCAAGGAGTCGCGTTGGTCCGTAGGAATGCGCGCGCTGAAGCATCGCAACTTCCAGCTCTTCTTTTCCGGCCAGCTGATTTCGCTTACCGGGACCTGGATGCAGACGGTCGCGCAATCGTGGCTGGTCTATCGCCTGACGGGATCATCTTTGCTTCTGGGATCGGTTGGTTTCGCCAGTCAGATTCCTGTTTTCCTGATGGCGCCCGTCGGCGGAATGGCCGCAGACCGTTTCAACCGCCAGCGCATTGTGATCGCGACCCAGGTCGCATCCATGATTCTCGCAATCGTACTCGCGCTGTTGACCCTGACGCACATGGTCAAGGTCTGGCACATCTTCGTCCTGGCCGCTCTGCTGGGAGTCGTAAACGCATTCGATATTCCCGGGCGGCAGTCGTTCCTGGTGGACATGGTTGGCCGCGAAGATCTCATGAACGCGATCGCGCTGAATTCTTCGATGTTCAATGGCGCGCGCGTCGTCGGCCCCGCGATTGCAGGAATCCTGGTCGCGAAGATCGGCGAGGGCTGGTGCTTCTTCGCAAACGGCGTCAGCTACATCGCCGTCATTGTGGGATTGCTGATGATGAGGGTCGATTGCCCAGCTCGCTCGAAATCGGACTCCCCTTTGGAGGACATCATCGAAGGCTTCAGCTGGGTGAGCCACACCGGCCCGATCCGGGCATTGCTGTTATTGCTGGGCGTCGTGAGCCTGGTAGGCATGCCTTACACGGTATTGATGCCGGTGTTTGCGGACCACATCCTGCATGGAGGAGCGAAAGCTCTCGGAATCCTGATGGGGTTCACGGGCATCGGTGCGTTGTTTGGGGCGCTGACGCTCGCGCTGCGCAGCGGCATCAAGGGACTGGGTAAGCTGATCTCGATTTGCTGCGCGGGGTTTGGCGTCAGTCTGATCGCATTCGCATTCTCGAAGCTTTTCTGGTTGTCCGCGTTCCTGCTCATTCCGGTCGGATTTTTCATCATGCTGCAGATGGCTTGCTCGAATACGCTGATTCAGGCCATGGTCCCCGATGCACTGCGGGGCCGCGTGATGGCTGTTTACTCGATGATGTTCATGGGCATGGCGCCGTTCGGGGCGCTGCTCGGTGGGGCGCTGGCGGATCGTTTAGGCGCGCCGATTACGGTCGCCGTGGGTGGGCTTGCCAGTATCGTGGGAGCCATCTGGTTCGGCAAACAGCTGCCGGTATTTAGGGGCGAGGCGCGGCAGTTGATTATTGCTCAGGCCATGGCTGGTGGAGAGCCGGCCGAAGAAATGACGGCAAGAGTCGTTCAGTAGAGTTCACCCCTGTAGCGCCGGCGTCTCGCAGGCTGTCGCGAGGGCATCTTGCCCCCGCGCCCACACCCAATGCCAATCGCGTAGTCCCGCCTTCACCGGATTCTCAACTACATACCGTACCGCCCGTTCAAATTCCGCTTCACTGCGCAGCAGATGATCGTAATACTCCCGTTGCCAGATACTTCCAGTAATCCCAATCACATCTGCGGCACGTTTCGCCGTGTACGATTTCCACGAATGCAGCACAGCAGCTAACGAATAGCCGGGGAAAAGTCTTACAACCACGTGTACGTGATTCGGCATAACGCACCAGGCGAATAGGCGGTAGCGCCGTTCATTGAAGTGAAGGAGAGCCTCGCTGACGACTTTTCCGAGGGCGG
>QIAH01000456.1 GCA_003225465.1 Acidobacteriota bacterium
CAAACGGAGGATTATCACGGCGACGATAGTCCTCGTCCCAGAACTCGATGGCTCTTAGTTCGTCTCTGAGTGCTTCTGTTCGTTCCGACATGATCAACTCTGTGGTCGCCCTAAATTGAGCGCTGACACTTATACAGCAAGTCGGCCGCCTTCTTTAGGCGATGGGAATGTCGTTGAGACGTATGGGATTGACTGAATAGAGAAGGACGGCAGTGCCGATAAGTCAACACCCATGCCGAAATAACGGCACGATGTGGGACGACCCAGGTTGAGCATCGACGAGAGAAGAGAGACCGAGGCAAATGCTGAGCGATTGTTTCATTCCAAGGTGCATTCCGACATATCGTTATCTATTTTCTCAACATATTTCTTCCGACTCGTGATCTTGATCACATCTTGTTCGTCATTCGTGAGCGTAGCTTCTGGTTGTCCTCCTCTGTTGTAGCGCTCTCAAAGGGCACGTTCAGTCTTGAATTTGGGGAGCACTCATTGGCGACTTTCAGGAACTGGTGAATGGAACACGACAATCAAGAGTCGCTCGAGCAGATGTTGCTAAACTTCGAAGCTCTGGTGGATGTCGCGAAGCGTGTCTGCGAGCGATACGGTATTGGCGATCGCGGGACTCCGGGATCGGCACGTTCTGGAGATCAGAGCCGAACGGCATCCTAGCAGCTTTAGTCCGCGGCACATGCGTCCAGGTCCAAAGCCGACATTCTTCCAGACTTTCCTTAAACCCTCCCTGCAATCAATTGTTAAATCGCTGATCCTGCCCTGCCGTTTGCAATTGAGGAGCCCTTACTCATTCTTTCGCGCACACCGATACTCGATTTTGCCCGAGGTGGCTGAGGAGCGCACCTTACCAATGACGGTCGAAAGATCAGCCATCTCGTGTAGTCGCACGCCTGAGTTCAGCCATTTGTTGTACTCGCCAACGTACATCGTGATTTTGCGTTTAGGGATTTGTCGAAAAACAAGTATTTGTTTGATGGAAGAGTTGGTTTCGTTCAATAGGGCCAAAACGGTAACCCTCTTGCGTTCGTTTTTAGGTGGCGCAATCACCCACCGAATACCACGTCTTACGGTTCCATAGCATCTCGCTAGGACAACTGATACCAGAAGACCAGTGCGGCGACGTTTCAGTAGCGCTCGGAAAACTTGACTCTTGCGAAATTCTCGAAACTCGCCAGAGGACTGCTCTATCAGCTGTTTCATTAGGTCGCTGCGTATCAGCATCTTGCGTTGTCTTGATGTGGCAGCTTCATAAGCAAGTTCTGGTCGCAAATACCCGAGCCGCTTGTACGCATTGAGGAGACCGCCTATCCGCTTGTAGTAGGTGGTCAGCCCTGGGCAATTTCGGGAATCTTGGATGATCTCACTACTGAGCTTTCCTTCTGATCTCAACACAGTCCGTAGTCGTTCGAGCATATCGTCATCGGAAAGATGACATGTAAAGTTGAGGAAAGCAGCTTGGGCCTTGTTGAAAAGATCTTCATCAATGATTGCCTCGAACGCATTCGGGCAGATTACCCAGTCTTGCTGCGGCATTCGTATTGCTCGGCCGCCGAGGTAGGCGGTTGTGCGCCCCCACACTAGACTGCCGATATAGTTGGGGTGTTTCAGGAGGTTGGTCACGGTATTCGGACCCCATCGGCCTCCGGCCACGAAGGGTACTCCATCATTGTTCAGCTGCATAGCGATCGATCGAAGACTTCGATGTTCCTCAACAAATTCGTGAAATATCCGGCGGACGATGGCAATCTCCTCCTGGGGGCCAGGGACCAGGATCACGCGCTCGTTCGCGATACATTTGCGTTGTCCGTCCAAAAGCAATTGTCTCGATCTTCCCTCTGCGTCGACCAACATTCTGCGAAAACCATAAGGGGGAGGGCCACCCAGTTTGAATCCTTTCCTCGCAAGACGAGCAAGCCCGGCCCGAACCTTGGCAGAAAGTTCCCGGCTGTACTCTCCTGCCATCGTCCGTTTCAGGGTCTTCATGATCAATCCCGGCATACTGTTATCGTTCTCAAATGTCTCGGCGCAGTAGTGCACCGGAACTCCCGCAGACTTGCATAGGTACTCATAATGGGCCGACTCGTCTGCGTCCTGAAACCGACCCCAACGGCTCACGTCGTAGACCAGGATGGCCCGAAAGTCTCCGTTGCCTTCGACCACATCCTTCAATAATTGCTTTAGTCCGGCCCGATTCTTGAGGCGCAATCCGCTCTTGGCGGCGTCGGTATAGGTCTTTACAACGTAGAAACCGCGCTCCTCCGCATATTGGGAAATCGCATCCGCTTGATTTTCTAGGGAGTACTGCTGGTAATCGGTAGACGCTCGGAGATACTCCGCGGCAGCTCTGGGCGAGTCAGTAGTCATGGTGCCCTCCTATGTGGATACATCGGGTGGTTTTCGGAAAACTTTAAGACAAATCGGAAAAATCAGGAAAATGCAGAACGTTAACAGTCAGTTTTGGCCATATCGAGATGAAAACGGGCGTGATTGCCGCGGCCTAGAAGGGTCCCGCCAATGGCCGCTATTGAATATCGGCAAAAACTCCCCACCAAGATGCCTGGTAAAGCGCCTGACGGGAAAGGAATCCCAGCAGTCGCCAAAGGAACACGATCCCGCAACCTGAGCGAATTGGTGACCGAGAATACTCTCTAAATATCATCAAATATCATCGAAGTGCAACTTGCGAGATTAGAATGCCAAGACCCTCCTGTAGCGAACTGACAGATGCTCGAAGGTTGTGTACTAAAAATTCCGGGAGATTCTGATCACGCTCAGGAAAAGCTCTCTTTCGCGAATATCTGATGACTTTTCGCAGCCGGCAGTCCAAACCAGGACTTTGCAGCGTATTCAAGGTCGTCGACAGATCCGATCTTGACTGCTGCGGCGTGGCGCCGCGACTCAGCGGTCGAGTTGACTATGGGCGACAGTCTACGAATTTCACATTCAAGAGGAAGCCAATGAAACGACACACCCTCGTAATGGCCTTCGCCATGGCGCTGCTCATACTGATTCCAGCCAGCATGTTCGCATCCAGCCACCGCGAAGCCCCCATTGCCGCACTCGATCACAGTGCAGACGTAACCGACTGGTACACCTTCGTCAGCTACGACCACCCTGACCGCGTCACGACTTTGTACAACGTACTCAACCATCTGCCGAGCGACGGAATTCTGATCGCCTATAAGGAGAACGACGTCGTTGCAGATCCTCGCTTGGAATGGCTCGACTCAAATCCACGCTTTCGGCGTTTTCGGGAGTTCCGCTCGCTGGTGCTGTACGAGTGCCACGTAAGCGGTAATGTCTCCGCTCCCGTAGGGCACAAAAGAACGAGCTCTCAGGGGCACAAAAACGAGCTCTCTTCGATCGGCCTGATTGCGACCCTGCCGTCTAGACTCGCGGGTAGTACGCTCATTATCTCGG
>QIAH01000457.1 GCA_003225465.1 Acidobacteriota bacterium
CAAGTGTGACTGTGCTATTCGCTGATTCACCCTTCATCATCTTCTCGACGTACTTGGCGATCATGTCCACTTCCAAATTGACGGGATCGCCGGGCTTGAGGGATCGCAAGTTCGTCATTTCCGCGGTATGCGGAATGATGGCCACGGTTACTTCGGTTCCTTCGATCTTGGCCACCGTCAGGCTGATGCCTTCGATGCTGAGCGACCCCTTCACGATGACATAGCGCGCCAGCTCCGCCGGAATGCGGATACGCAGCCAGTAATCTTCGGCGCCCGGAATGCGGTCGAGCGCCAGAAATTCTCCCGTCCCATCCACGTGTCCTTGCACGACGTGGCCACCAAAGCGGCCATCGACGCGCATGGGCAGCTCCAGATTGACGAGCGCCCCTTCGTCGATACGCGAGAACGAAGTGCGATTCCACGTTTCTTCCGCGAGATCGAACGCGACCGCGTTGGGGCTCAGGCCCACTGCGGTGAGACACACTCCGCTGACCGCGATCGAGTCGCCTTTCTTCAGTTCCTTGATCAATTGAGAAGCTGCCACGGTGAGCCGCCGCGTCCCGCGTTCTTCCCGGATGCTCGTGACCTTGCCGACTTCCTCGATGATGCCGGTAAACATAAAGACCTCCGAACTATCGTAAATCCGTATTGAGTCCAGTCATAAATTCGTATTTGAGTGCATCGTTGCTCTGAAGCTAGGGGCCCGGTTCGAGAATCAATTTCTGTACGCGCCAGTTCAGGATTTCCGCGACATAGAGTTCGTTCTCGGATGGGCAAGCGATTTCATGAATCCATCCAAACTGCCCGAGCTGCTTGCCTGATTTTCCGAGCATCCCCAATACGTGGCCATCGAGGCTGAGCTTGTAGATGCGCCCTGGAAAGGCGTCTGAGCTGTATAGGACCTGGTGAGGTGGAGGCGTGATGCAGATGGCCCACGGTGAACCCGGCGCGCGCGATCCCGCCGGCTGCGCCGCTTTGTTGCCGATGGCGGGGCGAGCATCGGGATCGGGGGGCACATCGATCGTAATCTGGCGAAGAAATTTTCCGTTTCCATCGAACACCTGGATCCGGCGATTGCCGCGATCGGCAACGTACAGATTTCCCTGCGCATCGACCGCGAGGCTATGGGGCGTATCGAACTGGCCAGGTTGACTGCCATGCTCGCCCCAGGACTTGAGCCAGTTACCATCCTTGTCGACCTTCGCAATCCGCGAGTTGATGTATCCGTCGCTAATATAAGTGTTGCCCGCCGCATCCCAGGCAACATCGGTGACTTGCCGGAACAGGCCGTCTTCCGCAGGCAATGGCGTCTGGACTTTTTTCAATGGACCTGTGCCCTCGTCGGAAGCTTCCTGCTTGCGGCCGAAGACCATCGCGACCCGTCCCTCAGGATTGAACTTGATCACCATGTCGGAGCCTTTGTCGGTGACCCAGATGTTGTCCTGGGGGTCGACTTTGACGGTGTGGGCATAGGACCAGGCGTAGAGGTTGTGGCCGATCTCACGCAGAAACTTGCCATCGGCATCGAATTCCAGAAGCTGTGCGGCGGCCGCGCCGTACGCAGGCCCGGTGCTGTTGCCGCGAGAGAAAACGAAGACGTGTTTTTTGGAATTCACGGCAACGCCGGGAACCTCGCCGAAATATACGCTGGGCGGAAGCTGCAGGAAGTCCGGTACTGAGTGGTAAGGGATCTGGGGCACAGTGGTTGGCTGTGCGCACATCAAACTACCGCTTAGAAACAAAACCAGCATCGACCATTTCATGCGAAGCTCCCAGACTCAGGTTCGCACATCACGATACAACTATCACTCTCGGTACGGATCCCGCAAATATCCCTCCACCGCGAAGTCTTCGCCGAAGCGGTGCAGGCGGAGCGATTTCACATGGGCCGCTTCGCTCATGCTTTTGAAGCCGGAAGCGGTCGCGAAGGGCACGGCTCCCGTGCCGGCCAGAAGCTTAGGCGCATAGTAGAGAAAAACTTTGTCTACGATTCCGGAATGCAGGGCCGCCCAGTTGATCATGGCGCCGCCTTCGATCAGCACGCTTGTGATTTCGAGCTGTCCCAGCAACTCGACAAGCTTTCCCATATTTGGCCGCCCGTCCGGAGTGGCGGCCGGCAACTGCTCCACGCGAATGCCGTGCTCGCGCAGTGTCTGCTTGCGTTTCTCCTCGGCGAACGAGCAGATCACGAGCACATCTTCGCAACAGGTATTCACGAGGCGCGATTCGAGCGGAAGACGGAGGCGGGAGTCGACGATCACGCGCAAGAGCGACCGGCGTCGCGGCAGTCCACTGCGATCGGTGAGCAGGGGATCATCAGCGATGATGGTTCCCACGCCCACCATGATGGCGTCGCTCTGATGGCGCAATTGCTGTACGTGCGCGCGCGCGACCTCGCTGGTGATCCAACCTCCAGTCACGGAAGCCGCCCCAAGGGCCGTGGGATTTTCGGATTCCCCCGGCGGTGGTGCGATCTTGCCGTCGAGCGTCATTGCGGTTTTCAGCGTGACCAACGGAGTTTTGCGGCGGATGTAGTTCGCGAAAGCTTCATTGACATGCTGGCACTCTTCCGCGAGCAGGCCCGATGCCACCGACACGCCCGCCTCGCGCAGGCGCGAGAAACCTTGGCCGCCGACCAGCGGATTCGGGTCGGGCACGCCCGCCACCACACGGCGAATGCCCGCCGAGATCAGAGCATCGGCGCAGGGACCGGTTCGTCCGTGGTGCGAGCACGGCTCCAGGTTGACGTAGATCGCGGCCCCGCGGGCGCGCTCACCTGCCTGTTCGAGCGCGAGAATCTCCGCGTGTTTTAGGCCCTCGTAGGTGTGGAAGCCGGTGCCCACCACTTCGCCGTTTTCAGCGACGATGACAGCTCCGACGTTCGGGTTGGGGGAAGTGAGCCCAATGCCGCGACGCGCCAGTTCCAGCGCCTGGCGCAAGAACTCTTCGTCAGTGTGATGATCAGGCATGCAAAATCACGAGGCAAGAAAGGGGCGATCCTTTCAACACAATCAGTTCCCTCAAACACAATCGGCCCCAGCCGCGAAGCGGCGAAATTGGCCCCGGGCGTAAGCCGGGGACCGATCGAGGAAACCGACCAAGTCCCGGAGGGACGACACTGCACCAAAATTGGATTTTGGCAAACCTGCAAGAATCTCAGGCGAACAGCGAATCCACGAATTCCTTCGGATCGAACGGGAGCAGATCGCCGGCCTTCTCTCCGACTCCCACGTAACGCACCGGA
>QIAH01000458.1 GCA_003225465.1 Acidobacteriota bacterium
GTCGAACTCGGTGGTTTCGATGGGAGCCCCGGAGGCCATCATCACCTTCATGGCCTGCGGAATCACCTCGCGCCCAATCCCGTCGCCGGGAAGAACGGCAATCTTTTTTGTGGCAGTCACGAGGAGAGAGCTTACCAATTGCCGGATGCCTTTGCCATTCGGACACCCGAGAAACATCTGACATGAAAAACGTCGATGAGGCGATGGGATGGTGGAGGGACGGGCGTCCTCGCCCGTCCACCGGCAGGCTCGCATCGCATTGACCTTACTTTTTGCGCTGCATCTCGAACTGGAAATGCGAGTCTTTGCCCTCGTGTTTCCACGTCCAATCTTCGCTGTAGTGATCCGGATCCTCGAACGAATACACCGCCTTGTGCATATGTCCGGCCTGTGGCGAAGGTAAATTAGTAGCATCCAGAAAGTCGAATGTGACCGTCTTCCCATCTGGCGAGATAACTGCCTGCATGCGTGGCTGGTTGTTGCTGGGGCAAAAGTGCGTCATCATCAGCCGGCCGCCGTCCACGTAGTACAGGCTGGTCATCGCTTCGTCGCCCATTTTGATATCCGCCATGACCGAAGTCCCGCCGGCAATCACGCTGTAGGTCACTTCCGAAGTCTCGCCGTGTGCGCCCTTGCCGGTCCAGGTACCAGCCATCGACTTGAAGCGGTCCAACGCTTTTTGCGCATCCGATTCAGCCCAACTGCTCACCGCAGTTAACATCACGATCCCGATGGCAACCGCTCGAAAAGCTTTCATTTGTCGTCTCCTTGGAAGAATTCCGCTCCCGAGCCAGTTTGCGGCACCGGGCGAGGTCCGCTCGCCTTCGCTATAATTGAAGGGTCACGATGCCTTCGGTAAGTTCACATAACGCGTTTGGAGTGTCGCAATCAGCTGGTGGAGCGGGGCCCGTGCACTTCGGCAATGCAACAGACGAGTTCGCCGCTCTAAGGTCAACGTGCGGAGTCTACAATCTCGAGAACCGCGCGAAAATCCAGCTTACTGGGAGCGATCGCGTCCGCTGGCTGAATGGCATGATCACCAACAACGTGCGTGATCTGACAGCCGGCCACGGCGTCTATGCGTTCCTGCTCAACCCGCAGGGCCATATTCTGGGCGATCTGATCGCTTACAATCGCGGCGAGCACATACTTGTCGACACGGTCCAGTCGCAACTCGAAACAATCCTGGCCACCTTCGACCACTACATCATCATGGACGACGTCGAGGTTGCCAATATCAGCGACAAGCTGTCTGCGATCGGGCTCACGGGACCCAATGCTGGAAGCGTACTCAAAGCGGCCGGATTCGAAGTTCCCGAGCTCAAGACCCTTCAGATCGCTGACCTCCCGTGGCAGCAGACGAACGTGAGTATCGTCCGCGGAGAGAGCGTGAGCTTTCCCTCCTATGAAGTTTGGGTTGCGCCGGAACATGCCGCTTCGGTGCGCGAGACGCTCCAACGGTCGGGTGCAGTGCCGGTCGGTCCCGAGGCGCTGGAACTCTACCGTATCGCCCTGGGCATTCCGCTTTACGGCAAGGACATTCGCGAGCGCGATCTGCCGCAGGAAACTGAGCAGCAGCGTGCCCTGAACTTCAACAAGGGCTGCTACGTGGGCCAAGAGATCGTCGAGCGCATCCGCTCACGGGGTGCGGTTCATCGAAAGTTCACAGGGTTTACGGTTACGGGCGCAGCGCCGGCGCCGGGCACGAAAATTCAAGCGCAGGCCAAGGACGTTGGCGAGATCACCAGTTCTGCGGTGATTCCTTCTCCTGACGGCGAGCACACTGTAGCCTTAGGCTACATTCGCCGCGAAGTTGGTGTACCTGGGAAAGAGGTCGAGATCGCAGGCTCACGCGCAGTCGTGGCCGACCTCCCCTTCCACGACCTGCTCACACGATAAGAGGACCGACCTATGGCTGAGAAGAAACAAGACGCTGGTTTTACTGTCACCGATCGCAGGTTGTTCACCACCGATGGCGAACTGCGTTCCGACCTCCCCGAGGAAAAGCCCTCCCAGGAGTCGACCGCCTCGGCGACGGCAGTGGCCACTCCCAAATCCGACAGTCCCACTGCGAATGAGGAGAAGGCTCCGCCGCCACCGACAGCTGCGGAACAAAAAGCGAATGCAGAGGCTTACCAGAAATCCTCGAAGGATCTGGATGCTCGGGTGGAACTCAGCGGCCACTCCGCTAAGGAATTAGAAATCACCTTCGAGCGCTTCATGGCCTCGCTTTACATGAGCGCCATGATGCAGATGGGCATGATGCACGAAGAAGGCGGGCAACCGCGGATCGATCTCATCGGGGCGCGCCAGACCATCGATACGCTTGGCCTGCTGCAAACAAAAACCAAGGGCAATCTCACCTCCACCGAAGAAAATTTCCTGCAGAACTGTCTGTATGAGCTGCGCATGGCGTATGTGGAAGTCACCAGCGCCCTGGCACGTCCGCCGCAAGCCGCTGCTCCAACCGCAACCAACAAGGCACGATGAAGGCAACTCTTACGGTGCTGGGCAGTGGTACGTCGATGGGCGTACCTACTATCGGATGCACGTGCGCCGTGTGCCATTCACCTGATCCCCACGATCGCCGCACGCGGCCATCCATCTTGCTCGAGTATGGCGGCAAGGTCGTTTTGATTGACACCACCCCCGACTTTCGCGAGCAGGCGATTCGCGAACACATCACCAGGATCGATGCCGTGCTCTACACCCACACCCATGCGGACCATATTCTTGGCATCGACGATCTGCGGCCCCTCAGCTTTCATCGCGACGGCAAAATTCCTCTCTTCGCGCGTCCCGAAGCCGCCGACTTTATCCGCAACATGTTTCGCTACATCTTTGACGCGGATTACAAGTTCGGGGGCCTCGCACGTTTGGAACTGAAGCCGATTGACGGGACTTTCGAGCTATTCGGCAGAACCTTCGAACCAATTCCAGTGATTCACGGCGAAACGGAAATCTATGGTTATCGTTTCGGGAGCGCCGCCTATCTGACCGATTTCAGCGAGATCCCCGAGTCCTCCATGCCGCGTTTGCAGGATCTGGACGTCTTGTTCCTCGACGGTCTGCGTTATAAGCCGCATCCCACGCACTCAACCGTCGAGAACTCCATCCGCATTGCGGATCGCCTGAAGGCGAAGCGAGTGTTCTTTACGCACATCTGTCACGACCTTGCGCATGCAGCCACCAATGCGGCGCTCCCACCGCACGTACGGCTGTCGTACGACGGGATGAAACTGGAGTTTGAAATCTAGTGAGGAGGTTGCCGATTACGATTGCGATGTCGACCGCTCCTTAAGTCTAGTCATTAAGTCTTGTCATTCCGAGCGAAGCGAGGAATCTCTTTTCACCGGACCGAGCGCAATAGATTCCTCGCTATGCTCGGAATGACAAGTGTTAGTTTCGTTTACGAAGCCTCAGCAGTGGTCGGTTTTCTTCGTGCCCTGACCCATGCAAATCTTCCGCAAACTCGCAGATGTACCCGCCGACTTCGGTCCCACCATCGTGAGTGTCGGCAACTTCGATGGCGTTCACCGCGCGCATCAAACCGTGCTGCGCGACATCGCGGAGCGTGCCCGTCAAAGCGGCGCCAAGTCGGTTGCGGTTACCTTTGAGCCGCATCCCATTCGTATTCT